>CAZIGT010000112.1:0-9247 GCA_964538465.1 uncultured Thermoleophilia bacterium
CCGCCTCTTCCGGCTCACTCGTGGGTACGGGCCGTGCCCGGTCCGGTTGCGGTCGACCGGCCGTGTGTTGGGCCCGACCTACCAGATTTGGCTCGGGTCGCGCAGCTGGCCGTCCTGCCCGTAGGGAGTCTGGTCCTGCCCGTAAGGGGTCTGGTCTTGGGACTGGTCCTGTGAGTCCTGCGTCGTGCCGCCGTCCGACTGGCCGGACTGGAGCTGCTCGACGACCTTGAGCACGGTGTTGATGGGCACGGCGAAGCCGATGCCCTCGTTGCCGCCGCTCTGCGTGGCGATCTGCTCGTTGATGCCGATCACCTTGCCGCTGGAGTCGATCAGCGGCCCGCCGCAGTTGCCGGGGTTGATGGAAGCGTCGGTCTGGATGGCGTCAGTGATCGTCTCGCCGCTCGGCGATTCGATCTCACGGCCCACGGCAGAGACGACGCCCACGGTGAGCGAGAACTCGAGGTCGAGCGGGCTGCCGATGGCCACGACCTGCTCGCCCACCTCGAGAGCGGACGAATCGCCCACCTCAAGGGCGGTGAGGCCCGAGACCGCGTCCGGGTCCACCTTGATGAGGGCCACGTCGGTCGAGTCGTCCGTACCGACGATGGTGCCGTTCACTTCTTGCGCATTCGCACCATCCTTGTTGAAGACCACGGTCACGCTGCTCGCCAGCGTGCCGTTCTCGCTGACCACGTGGGAGTTGGTGACGATGTAGCCGTCCGTCGAGAGCACGAACCCGGAGCCGACGGCCTGGCCGGAGCCGCTCGACTGACCGAAGTAGTCCATCGTGCCCGAGAAGGTCGCGTTGATCTCGACAACGCCGCCCACGCACTTGTCGTAGACCTCGTTCGGCGTCAGATCGCCGGTACTGTAGGAGACCGGGCTGGTGCTCTGCGCGCTCTGGACCACCGTCCTGGTAGTGGTCCCGGTAGTGGGGAGAACCCCAGTGAGGACAAGCGTGCCCACCACCAGCGCGACGCTGACTAGGCCCCCTCCCAGACCTGTGACGAAACCTCTCATGTCATTCGCTGCCTTTCCTGCCCTTCGGCATTGTCGGATCCGTGGGAGTGATCTCCCGATGCGTTGGATTGTGCCGAGCGGCGATTGAGAAGCACGTAAGCGGTGGTTAGGCGTGTGGCAGCCACCATTAAGGGGAGTTAATGAATGACGATTGGCATGGCAACGATTAGCATGCTAACCTTGTCTCGCCAGTAACCGCGCGTACCGGGGCCACTCTGGGAGGTGAAGGTGTCCGACGACTGCAGACAGACCGACCCTGCCGATCGCTGCGGCGACCCCGGCGGCCGCGATCACGGCGCCTCATGGGCCTCGCTGGACGCCGAGATGCGGGATGTCGACGAGCTTTCCGCCAGTGTCTTCCGGGGCTTCATGCGGGTGCTCCACCTGCACAGGCAGTACATGTTCAGAGCCTTCGCCGTGCATGGCGCGCATCCCGGCCAGGCGATCTGCCTGCGCCTGCTGGCCGCGCACGACGGCATCACCCAGTGTGACCTGGCCCGTGAGATGCACCTGGCGCGGCCCACCGTCACCAAGATGCTTCAGGCCATGGAGAGGGAAGGGCTCGTGGAGAGGCGCCCGGACGAGCGCGACCAGAGGCTCATGCATGTGCATCTCACCCCCGCCGGCGTGGAGCGCGCCAAGGACGTGTTCCGGGCGGCCGCGGACTACGTCGACAAGGTGATCGGCCGGCTGTCCGAAGACGATCGCCGGGAGCTGGTCAGGCTCTTCGATGCGCTGGCGGACGGCATGCAGGCCGATGCAGCCCCTGAGCGTGACGAAGCCGCGGGGAAGGCCGCGGGAGAGCCCGCATGATCCGTCTGCTGCGTGAGGGCCTGCGGCCGTACTGGCGCCAGATCTGCCTCATCTTCGTTCTGCTGCTGGCGCAGACCATAGGCAACCTGTACCTGCCCACGCTGAACGCCGACATCATCAACAACGGCGTCGTGAAGGCCGACACCGACTACATCATCAAGGTCGGCCTCATCATGGTGGGCGTCACGGTGGCTCTCGCGGTGGCCTCGATCATCGCCGTCTACTGGGGCGCCAGGGTGTCCATGGCGTTCGGCCGCGACGTGCGCGGGGCCCTTTTCCGCAAGGTCGAGAGCTTTTCGCAGGCCGAGGTCAACCGCTTCGGTGCGCCGTCGCTCATCACCCGTACCACCAACGACGTGCAGCAGCTGCAGATGGTGCTGCTGATGATGCTCACCGTGGTCCTCTCGGCGCCGATCATGGCCATCGGTGGCGTGATCATGGCGCTGCGCCTCAACGTGTCCATGAGCAGTGTCATCCTCGTGTCCGTTCCAGTGATGGGCGTGGTCATTGGTCTCATCCTGGTCAGGGCCGTTCCGCTGTTCAAGGCGATGCAGGTGAAGATCGACCGCATCAACCAGGTGACGCGCGAGACGCTCAGCGGGGTGCGGGTCATCCGTGCCTTCGACCGCACCCAACACGAGGAGGAACGGTTCGACGCGGCCAACGCCGACCTCACCGACACCACGCTCAGGGTCAACCGCATGTTCGCGCTGCTGATCCCCACGCTCACCGCCATCCTCAATCTCTCGATGGTGGCGATCATGTGGTACGGCTCGTACCTGATCGCCGATGGCGACATGCCGATCGGCGATCTCACTGCCTTCCTCACGTACATCGTGCAGATCCTCATGTCCGTGCTGCTCGCCACCATCATGTTCGTCATGGTCCCACGCGCGGCCGCCTCGGCCGAGCGCATCCGGGCGGTGCTTGACACTGAGCCTACGATCGGCGACCCGGAGCTGCCGGCCGCGAGCGCGCCGCAGCGGGGCCTTGTGGAGTTCGAGGATGTGGAGTTCCGCTATCCCGGCGCCGAGGAGCCGGTGCTCAGCGGCATCACGTTCGCTGCCCACCCCGGCGAGACGGTCGCCGTCGTCGGTGGCACCGGCAGCGGCAAGACCACGCTCATCAGCCTCATCCCGCGCTTCTACGATGTCACCGGCGGCAGCGTGCGCGTGGACGGCGTCGACGTACGCGAGATGGACCGGCAGGACCTGTGGCGCAGGATCGGCCTGGTGCCGCAGAAGCCGTTCCTGTTCAGCGGCACCGTGGCCAGTAACCTGCGCCACGGACGGCGGGACGCCGACGAAGAGGAGCTGTGGCACGCGCTCGAGATCGCCCAGGGCGCCGAGTTCGTCAGGGAGATGCCGGAGGAGCTGGAGGCGCCGATCACGCAAGGCGGCGCCAACGTTTCCGGTGGCCAGAGACAGCGCCTGGCCATCGCCCGCGCGCTGGCGAAGCGCCCGGCGGTGTACATCTTCGACGACAGCTTTTCCGCCCTCGACTTCCGCACCGACGCGGCGCTGCGGGCGGCCCTCAAGCGCGAGACCGCCGACGCCACAGTCCTCATCGTGGCGCAGCGGGTCGGCACCATCATGCACGCCGACCGCATCATCGTGCTCGAGGACGGGACGATCGCCGGCATGGGCACGCACGACGAGCTGCTCGGTTCAAGCGAGACCTATCGCGAGATCGTGGCCTCTCAGCTCGGCGAGGAGTACGTGGCATGAGCGGCGGGGGCGCTGAGGATCGCGCGCAGCGTCCCGTGACGGGGCCTCCGGGCGGCAAGCGGCCCCGCGGGCCGGGCGGCGGCCCTCCCGGCCACGCCCTCATGATGCCGGTGGAGAAGGCCACGGACTTCCGCGGCACCATGCGCCGGTTGGCCGGCATGTTGCGCCCGGACCGCGCGAAGATCGTCGCGGTGGTCCTGCTGGCGGTCGTGAGCGTCACCTTCGCCGTCCTGGGGCCGAAGATCCTGGGCGACGCCACCAACATCCTCTTCGAGGGCGTAGTGAGCGTGAAGCTGCCGTCGGGCGCCACCCAGGACCAGGTGATCACCGCCCTCAGGGCCAGGGGGCAGGACACGTACGCCGACATGCTCAGTGGCATGGACCTGCATCCGGGTCAGGGCGTCGACTTCGCAGCCCTGACCCGCATCCTGCTCATCCTCGTCGCCATCTACCTGGTGAGCGCGGCGTTCTCCTGGCTGCAGCAGTACGTCATGGCGGGCGTCGCGCAGCGCACCGTCTATCGACTGCGCCGACAGGTCGACGAGAAGCTGGCACGGCTGCCGTTGAAGTACTTCGACGAGCACCCACGCGGGGACATCCTCAGCCGTCTCACCAATGACATCGACAACATCTCGCAGTCGTTGCAGCAGGCGCTCACGCAACTGATCACCGCCGCCCTCACCATCCTCGGCGTGTTGATCATGATGTTCACGATCAGCTGGCTGCTGGCAGTCATCTGTGTCGTCGTGGTGCCGATCTCGTTCGTCATCACGATCGTCATCGCGAAGCGGTCACAGAAGCAGTTCGCGACGCAGTGGGAGACCACCGGGAAGCTCAACGGGCACGTGGAGGAGATGTTCACCGGCCACGACGTGGTCAAGGTCTTCGGCCGTCAGCAAGAGGCCATAGAGGTCTTCGACCGGCACAACGAGGAGCTCTATAGGGCCAGCTTCAAGGCTCAGTTCATCTCCGGGATCATCCAGCCGGTCATGAACGTCGTCGGCAACATCAACTACGTCATCATCGCGGTGGTCGGCGGGCTCGGCGTTGCCCATGGCACGCTTTCGCTGGGCGCGGTGCAGGCGTTCATCCAGTATGCGCGGCAGTTCACGATGCCGATCACGCAGACGGCGAGCATCATGAACGTCCTGCAGAGTACTGCTGCGTCGGCCGAACGGGTCTTCCAGATGCTCGATGAGGGTGAGGAAGAGCCTGACCCCGCGCAGCCGACAAAGCTCGAGCACACCCGTGGCCACATCGAGCTGAGCGACGTGTCGTTCCGCTACCTGCCGGACACGCCACTCATCGAGGATCTGAACCTCGACGTGTACGCCGGCGAGACGGTCGCCATCGTAGGTCCCACAGGCGCCGGCAAGACCACGCTGGTGAACCTGCTGCTGCGCTTCTACGAGATCGACCAGGGGTGCATCCGCATCGACGGCGTCGATACGCGGCAGATGGCGCGCAGCGACCTGCGGCGGCTGTTCGGGATGGTGCTGCAGGACGCGTGGCTCTTCGCCGGCACCATCCACGAGAACATCGCCTACGGTCGTGAAGACGCCACCCACGAAGAGATCAGAGCGGCGGCCCGGGCGGCGCGCGTGGACCACTTCGCGCGCGCCCTACCGGACGGCTACGACACCGTTCTCGACGACGACGCCACGAGTGTCTCGCAGGGCGAGAAGCAGCTCCTGACCATCGCCCGTGCCTTCCTGGCCGACCCGGACATCCTGATCCTCGACGAGGCCACCAGCTCCGTCGACACGCGCACCGAGGTGCTCATCCAGGAGGCCATGGCCGAGCTCATGAAGGACCGCACCAGTTTCGTGATCGCTCACCGGCTCTCGACGATCCGCGGCGCAGATACCATCCTGGTGATGGATCACGGTCGCATCATCGAGCAGGGCAGCCATCAGGAGCTGCTCGACCGCGGGGGCTTCTATCACGAGCTCTACGCGAGCCAGTTCGAGGAGGCGCTCGAAGAGGTCTCGTAGGCGTCGGGCGCTCAGCCGACGCCGGCGCCGCGCTTCGGCAGAGAGAACGTGAAGGTGGCGCCCTTGTCGATCGCCCCCTCCGCTCTGGTACGACCCCCGTGTCGCGTCACTATGCGCTGCACGTTCGCCAGGCCCACGCCCGTGCCCTCGAAATCCTCTGACCCGTGCAGGCGCTGGAACACGCCGAAGAGCTTGTGGGCGTACTGCATGTCGAGGCCCACGCCGTCGTCCCGGACGAAGTACTCGATCCTGTCCGGGCCGTCAGTGAAGCCGACCTCGATGTGAGCCACGTCGCGCGGACGCGTGTACTTGACGGCGTTGCTCAGGAGATTGACCCACACCTGCCGAAGCAGGGCGGCATCACCATAGGTCATGGGCAGTGAGGCGATCGACCATTCGATGGTCCGCCCCGCGCACTCGTGCTGAAGTGAGTCGACGGCTTCGGCCACCAGCGCGTTCATATCGACGTCGCCGAGCTCGAGCTCCACGCGGCCGGCGCGCGAGAACTGCAGCAGGTCGTCGATGAGCACGCCCAGCTTGTGTGAGGACGCCTTGATGACGTCGAGATAGTGCCTTCCCTGCTCCCCGAGCTGCTCGCCACACGTCTCGTCCAGCAGCTCGGAGAAGGCGCCTATGTGGCGCAGGGGGGCCCTGAGGTCGTGCGATACCGAGTAAGTGAAGGCCTGGAGCTCTCGGTTGCTGGCCTCCAGTTCAGCCGTGCGCTGCGCCACCCGGTGCTCGAGCTCCTCGTTGAGTTGCTGGAGCTCGAGCTGGGCCCGCTTGCGCTGCGTGATGTCCTCGAAGACGGCGACGAACTGGCCGGCGGAGGGGCTGAACGCAGAGACGCGCAACCACATGTCCAGGGTGCTGAAGTCGAACTCGAACTCCTCAGGCGGCCCCCCCGCCGCGACCCGGCCGTAGGCGGCGAACAGCTCCGGCGAGTCATCCTTGATGGTGGGGAGGATCTCGAGCACACGCTTACCGACCACGTCCTGGAGGCCCGTGATGCGGGGGAACGCATCGTTGACGCTCAGGTAGATCCAGTCTGCGGGCTCTCCGCGGTCGTCGTAGATCATCTCGCAGAAGGCGAAGCCTTCCAGCATGGAGTTGAACAGCGTCCTGTACCGCGCCTCGCTCTCGCGTACGGCGTTCTCGAGGCGTCGCTTCTCGGTGACGTCGTGGAAGAAGGCCGCCATGCGGCCGGGGGCGAACGAGAACGCGTGGACCTCGAAGACCCCGGCGATGCCTTCAGCATCGTAGAACTGCTGGTCGACCTCGTAGGTGGTCCCTTCGCGAGCGACAGTGCGATAGGCCTCCGGTGTGGCAGTGCCGACCAGACCCGGGAATGCCTTCTCTATGGTGAGGCCCAAGAACTGCGCGTGGTCGACGCCGAGGATCTCATCGGCCTTCCTGTTGTAGCCGATGAACACGAGCTTGCCGTCCGGCTTGAGCTCGTACATGTGAGCGCCGAACGGGGCATGATCGATGACCGCTCGCAGGCGCTCAGCGCTTGAGCGCATCTCCCCTATCATGCGTTCGCGCTCGGTGATGTCGTCCATCACCGCAACGACGCCCGTCAGGCGCCCGTCCGCATCGTGCACTGGCGCCGCATTCACCGAGAGGAGCACGCGCGTCCCGTCGGGGTGTTCGACTGCGTGAGCCACCCCGTACACTGCCTCCCCCGTGCGTATGACCCGGGCGACGGCCAGGTTCTCGGAAGGGAAGGGTCCCCCGTCAACCGCGGTGATCCGCCATTCCGGGGACTTGTACGTACGAGTGACCATGTCCTTGGCGCTGAGGCCCAGCATCCGCTCCGCCGGCGGGTTGGCGGACACGATGTCGCCCGAAGGGGTCAGGATGACGATGGCCACTGGTGAACAGGCGAGGGTCTGGCGCAGGCGCTCGTCGCTCTCCTGTAGCGCGCCCCCCGTCATGTCGTCCGGCTCGTTCATCGCCGCTATCATGGTGCAAGAGGTGGGCTTGTACGAGTCCCTATCCGTTGTCGGCGCGCTTGCGGACGTGCTCGTGCACGGTCAACACGGCGCGGGCGATGAGGTCTGCGCCACGGTCGAGATCTTCGAGCGAGAGTACCTCGACCGGGGAGTGCAGGTAGCGGGTCGCCACGCTCACCACGCCGGTGGGGATCCCGCTTCGGGTGAGGTGGATGGACGTGGCGTCGGTGGTGCCGCCGCTGCCCACGTCCAGTTGGTACGGGACGTCCGCGGCGTCGGCGGCCGCGCGCAGCCGGCCCAGGACCGGCCGCGGCCCGATCCCCCCGCGGCCGTTGGCATCCGCCACCGTGCGCACCGGGCCCGAACCCACGGTCACGTGCCGTTGCTCCTTGCGGACCTCGGGATGATCGCCCGGGATCGTGACCTCGCCGACCAGGGCGACGTCGGGGTCGAGGCCGAACGCGCTGGTCCGGGCACCCTTGAGGCCGACCTCCTCCTGCACCGTGCCCACGACGTGCACGGTGGCGGCGACCTCCTCGTCCCGCAGCCGCTCCATGGCGGCGACCATCATCACCATGCCGGCCCGGTCGTCCAGAGCCTTGCCCGTGACCAGCCCGTTGGCCATGTCGAGCAGAGCGCGGTCCATGGTCACCACGGTGCCTATCTCCACCCCCAGGTCTGCCGCGTCTGCCGCGTCCCTGGCGCCGACATCGATGAACATGTCCTTGATCTTGATGGGCTTGCCGCGTTCGTCCTCTTCCATGATGTGGGGCGGCTTCGAGCCGATGACGCCTGCCAGCCGCCCTTTGGTGCCGTGGACCACCACCCGCTGCCCGAGGATCGTCTGATCGAACCAGCCGCCGATGGGCACGAAGCGCAGGAAGCCCTGCTCGTCGACATACTTGACCATGGCACCGATCTCGTCCATGTGGGCGGCGAGCATCAGCGCCGGTCCCTCGCCGGCCCGGGTGCCGATGACATTGCCCATGGCGTCGATCCTCACTGTGTCGACGATGGGAGTCAGAGCGTCGCGGAAGACCTCCGCCACGTCGGCCTCGGAACCCGACACGCCGCACGCGTCGGCGAATGACCGTAGCAGGTCCCCGATGTGCCTCAGATCGCTCATGCGCATGCTCCTCGTGTCCGCGTGCCCGGTCTACCGCGTCATTCCCAGACTACGTCACGGGAAACCGCCGGGCCCACCGGGGAGTCCCTGCGGACTACGCGGAGCGCCGCATCTCTTCGGTCGTGGCGACGACGATCACGGGTCTCTTGCAGCGCCGGAGCAGCCGCCTCGTGAGAGACCCGAGCACCAGATCGTGCAGAGTGCCGCCGCGGTCGTCGGCCACGACCACACAGTGGGCTTGAGTGTCGTTGGCCACGCGCGCGATGAGGTCGGCAGGATCGTCCAGCGTGCAGGCAGCGGAGGCGTCGACGCCGGCGAGGCGGACTCGGCATGCCGCGTGGTTCATGTCGGCCGTTACTCTGGCGGCCCACTCGTCGATCCAGGCTTGAGGAGGGATCTCGTGACCGAATCTCGGCCGCACGATGTAGACGGGGTGATTGCGGAAGTCGGCGGGCCTTTCGTGGGTGCACACGAGCACGATCTCCCAGTCGTGGCCGTCGCGGGTCATGCCGATCGCCCGGTCCAGAGCGGCCCGTGCGGCCGGCGTACCGTCGTAACCCACGACGATCCTGCGCTTCATGGCCTTTGACTCTGCCTGGTCGCCACTCCTGTGCG
>CAZIGT010000113.1:0-9202 GCA_964538465.1 uncultured Thermoleophilia bacterium
GACTACGAGAACCTGGCGGCCGCCGGCTCCATCATGGGCTCCGGCGGCCTCATAGTGATCGACCGCGACACCTGCATCGTCGACACGGCCCGCTACTTCCTCGGCTTCACGCAGGCGGAATCCTGCGGCAAGTGCGTGCCCTGCCGGGTCGGCACAGGCCACCTGGTGGCCATCCTCGACAAGATCTGCTCCGGCAAGGCGGAGCTGGCCGACCTGGACCGTCTGGAACGCCTGGCGCGCATCATCAAGAGCAGCTCGCTGTGCGGCCTCGGCCAGACGGCACCGAACCCCGTCCTCTCCTCCCTGAAGTACTTCCGTGATGAGTTCGTGGAGCACATCCAGATCAAGCGCTGCCGCGCGGCCGTCTGCCGCGACCTGGTCGAGTACCGCATCATCCCCGGCAAGTGCACCGGGTGCCAGCGCTGCGTGCAGGTCTGCCCGACTGGGGCCATCACCGGCCCCCGGTCGGAGCCCCATAACCTCGACCCGGAGAAGTGCATCAAGTGCCGGTCGTGCTACGAGGCGTGCCGGTTCGACGCCATCGCCGGCGACGCCATCGTGATCGTGTCTGGAGAGCCGAGTGAGAGCTGACGCCCCGGCACGTCCAGACGCCCTGCCGCGCTCAGACGCCCCGCGGCGCACGCTGGAGATCGACCATCAGCAGGTCTCCGTGCCGGAGGGCACGAGCGTGCTGCGCGCCGCGGAGCTGGCCGGCATCTACGTCCCGTCTCTCTGCTCGCACAAGGAGCTCTCGCCGTTCGGCAGCTGCCGCCTGTGCGCGGTCGAGATCGTGGGCATGCGCGGCTACCCGCTCGCGTGCAGCACGCTGGTGCGGGACGGGATGCAGGTGTCCACTGACACGTCGGCCCTGCGCGAGATGCGTCAGGAGGTGCTCCAGCTGATCCTCTCGGAGCACCCGTCCAGCTGCCTGGTCTGCGACGAGAAGGACGACTGCGAACGCAGCCAGAAGACGATCCACAAGGCCGGCGTCTCCACCGGCTGCCACACCTGCCCGAACGACGGCGACTGCGAGCTGCAGCGGGTCGTCGAGGGCATAGGCATCACCGAGACGGGCTATCCGGTCGCCTACCGCGGGCTGGAGCCGGAGCACGACGACCCCTTCTACGACCGCGACTACAACCTCTGCATCCTCTGCGGTCGCTGCGTGCGCATGTGCCACGAGGTGCGGGGTACTTCGGTGCTGGCGTTCAAGTACCGCGGCCCGAAGACCCTGATAGGGCCGGCCTGGGGGAACTCGCACATCGCTGCGGGATGCGAGTTCTGCGGCGCCTGCGTCTCGGTCTGCCCCACCGGCGCCCTGGCGGACAAGGTCTCCAAGTGGGACGGCCTGCCGGACGGTGTGGAGACCTCGACCTGTCCGTTCTGCACCGTCGGCTGCCAGCTCGAAGTGGCGCAGGTCGACGGACGTCTGTCGCGCGCCCGGGCGGCGCTCGACGCCGAGATCAACGACGGCCAGCTGTGCGTGCGCGGCCGGTTCTGCCTGCCCGAGGCCGCACATCACCATTCACGAGCGCGCAAGCCGATGCTGCGCCGCGGCAAGTACTTCCGCGTTGCCGACTGGGACGAGGCACTGGAAGAGGTGGCGGAACGGCTGGCCGCGGTGCCGCCGGACGACTTCCTCATGGTCACCTCGGCCGACCTCACGAATGAGGGGCTGTACGCCGCTCAGCGCCTGGTGCGCCGGGGGCTGGGCTCCGCCGGTGTGGACTCGACCGCGAGCGTCTACCTGCCCGGCGGCCCGGCGCTCTGGTCGCGGCTCTTCTCGCTGCCGATCTCGATCGCCGCGGTCGCCGAGGCCGACGTCGTGGTCGCCGCCGGCCTCGACTCGCGCTTCTCGTTCTCCGTGGTCGGCGTCCAGGCACGGCGCGCCCTGCGACGCGGGGCGCGCCTCGTGACGGTCGATGCCCGCGAGTCGAACCTGGCGCGCATGGCCGATCACTGGCTGCAGCCGCGACCCGGCGAGGAGGCGCGAGCGCTGGTGGAGCTGCTGCGCTCGCCGACCGGCGAGGCGTCGTCGGCCGCGGCGGAGCATCTGGCCGGCGCCCGCCGGCTCGCCGTGATCGTCGGACCACGCGTCTTCGACTGCCCGGGGGGCGACGATCTCGTCGAAGCTCTGGAGAGGCTGGCCGCGCGAGCGGGCACCACCGTCATCCCGCTCGCGCACGGCGCCAACGTGCGCGGAGCCCTCGAGCTGGGCGCCCTGGCCGGGGTGCTGCCCGGACCCCAGCGGGCCAGGGGCGGCGGCCGCTCGCTGGCCGGCATGCGCGCCGGGCAGCTGCCCAGGGTGCTCTATCTGGTGGGCGAGGTGCCGTTCGCCACCCGCCCGGACTGCGAGTTCGTGGTGGCGCAGGACCTGTACCTGCCGCCCTTCGATGTCGACGCGTTCCTGCCCGCGGCCTCGTTCGCGGAGGCGGACGGCACGCTCACCAACATCGAGGGCCGCGTGCAGAGGCAGCGCGCCGTGGAACATCTGCCGGCCGGCGCCGTGAACGGGTTCGCACTCCCCGACTGGCGGATCTTCTCCGATCTCGCCGGCCGCCTGGGCTTCCCGGACCTGCGCTACGCCGACGTCGACGCCGTCCGGGCGGCCATCCAGGCGGAGCTGCCGGACTACCCCGCGGAGCCGGACCGCAAGCCGCGGCGGATGACCCGCATGGTGGCGAGAGCCGGCGACACCACGCCGGGCGAGATCGCCGGCAAGGGCCGTTTCGTGCTCGTTCAGGAGCACGCCGGGTTCCGCCACCGCGGCACGGACCTCTCGGGCGTGGTCGAGGGACTCGGCGAGCTGCACCTGGAAGAAGGCCTGCGCATGAACGCGGACGACATGGCGCGCCTGGAGGTGGGGCCGGACGACATGGTGACGGTGAGCATCGATGCAACACACCTCACCCTCCCCGTCCGGCCCGACCCGGACTGCCCGCGCGGCGCGGTCTACCTCACGCGCATCGAGGCATGGGGAGCGCTGTCCGGCCGCTCCGGTCTGGAGCCGCTCAGCCGCCTCCCCGCGACGCCCGTGAAGGTGAGCGTGGCGGCCGGCGGCCCTCGCAAGCCCGGGAAGGCGAGGTGAGCATGGTCGGAGTCGTGGAGCGCCGCATGATCGTCCCCAACCTGCACCTCCTCACGGTGGAGGCGCCGGAGATCGCCGAGGCGGCCAAGCCGGGCAACTTCGTCATCCTGCGCCCGGACGAGCAGGGCGAGCGCATCCCGCTGACCCTGTCCGACTGGGACGCGGAGGCCGGCACCCTGACCTCGATCTTCATGCAGGTGGGCGCCTCCACGGCCAAGCTGGCGCGGCTGAAGGCGGGGGACCGGATCCCTTCCTACGCCGGTCCCCTCGGCCGCGAGACGGAGATCGAGCGCTTCGGCACGGTGCTGCTGGTCGGCGGCTGCTACGGCATCGGGACCATCTACCCCATAGCGCGCGCCCTGCGCGCCGCCGGCAACACGGTCTATGCCCTCATCGAAGCCCGCAGCTCGTTCCTGCTCTACTGGGAGGACCGGCTGGCCGAGGTCGCCGAGCGCGTGATCGTGCTCACGCGCGACGGCAGCAAGGGCTACAGGGGCCACGTCTCGCGCCTTCCCGAGATCCTCACCCTGGAGGGCATACGGCCGGACCGCATCATCGCCTACGGCTGCACCTTCCAGATGATGAGAGTGTCACAGCAGACCAGACCGCTGGGCATCAAGACCATAGTGAGCATGAACCCGATCATGATCGACGGCACCGGCATGTGCGGCGTCTGCCGCCTGACGGTGGCCGGTGAGACGAAGTTCGCGTGTGTGGACGGACCGGAGTTCGACGGGCACGAGGTGGACTGGGACGAGTGCCTCGCGCGCCGTGAGAGCTACAAGCCGGAAGAGGTGGCTCCGCTGCGCCGCAGCGGCTGCGCCTCGCACTTCTGAGAGGACCGGCGGCATGGCCATCGACTACGTACGGCGACCGATGCCCAAGCAGGAGCCGTTCGAGCGCGTGCGCAACTTCGACGAGGTGGCGCTGGGCTACACGGTCGAGCTGGCCCAGGAGGAGGCCGGCCGCTGCCTGAACTGCAAGAAGCCGGGCTGCGTCGCCGGCTGCCCCGTGAACATCGACATCCCCGGCTTCATCGCCCGCATCGTGGAGGGTGACTTCGCCGCCGGCATCCGGACGATCAAGGCGACCAACGCCCTCCCCGCCGTCTGCGGCCGTGTCTGCCCCCAGGAGGAGCAGTGCGAGAGCAAGTGCGTCCTGGGCAAGAAGGGCGAGCCGGTGTCCATCGGCCGGCTCGAGCGCTTCCTGGCCGACTGGGAGGCCGAACAGGGGCCGGTGCAGCCGCCGCCGCTGCCGCCGGCCAACGGCATGAGCATCGCCATCGTCGGCTCCGGCCCCGCCGGCATCACAGTGGCGGCCGACCTGGCCCTGCGCGGCTACAAGGTGAGCATGTTCGAGGCCCTGCACGAGGCCGGCGGGGTGCTCACCTACGGCATCCCCGAGTTCCGTCTGCCCAAGGCGATCGTGCGCCGCGAGGTGGAGTATGTGAAGAGCCTGGGCGTGGACCTGCGCCTCGACTACGTGGTGGGCAAGACACGCACCATCGACAAGCTGCTGGAGACGTTCGACGCCATGTTCGTGGGCGCCGGCGCGGGCCTGCCGTGGTTCCTGCAGATACCCGGCGAGAACCTCAACGGCGTCTACTCGGCCAACGAGTACCTCACCCGCTGCAACCTCATGCGCGGCTTCCGCTTCCCCGCGTTCGACACGCCGCTCAAGCGCAGCGCGCGGGTGGCCGTGTTCGGCGGCGGCAATGTGGCCATGGACTCGGCGCGCACCGCGCTGCGCCTGGGCGCCGACGAGGTCCATATCGTCTACCGCCGCAGTCGCGCCGAGCTGCCGGCGCGGCTCGAGGAAGTCGAGAACGCCGAGGAAGAAGGCGTCATCTTCGACTTCCTCACGCTGCCGATCCGGCTCGTCGGCGACGAGCACGGCTGGCTGCAGGCCGTGGAGTGCCGGCGCATGGAGCTGGGCGAGCCGGACGAGTCCGGGCGCCGGCGTCCGGTCGAGATACCGGGTTCGGACTTCCTCATGCCGATGGACGCCTCCGTGTGCGCCATCGGCAACAGCCCGAACCCGCTCATCCCCATGACCACGCCGGGCCTGGAGGTGGGCAAGCGCGGCAACATCGTGGCCGACGAGGCCACCGGCAAGACATCGCGCGACCGCATCTGGGCCGGCGGCGACGTGGTGACCGGCGCGGCCACCGTGATCAGCGCCATGGGCGCCGGGCGGGCGGCCGCGCAGGCCATGCACGAGGCGCTGAGCGGCGGGGACGGCAGCCGCGCCCGCCGCGGAAGCGGCCGCGATGAAGGGGGCGACGGCCGCAAGGGCGAAGGCGGGGGCGGCAAGGGCGGGGGCGCCGCCCCAGCCGCAGATCCGGGCGGCGCCCCATGAAGCTCGCCGACATCGCCGCCGCCCTCGGCTGTGAAGTGCTCAACGAGGGCGACCTCGACCAAGACGTCGACGCCGTGGTCGCCTCAGATGGCATGAGCGAGATCCTCGCCTTCCACGCCCCGGGCGCGCTCATGCTCACCGGCCTCACCAACGTCCAGTCGGTGCGCACGGCCGTGGTGGCCGACGTGCACGCCATCGTCTACGTGCGCGGCAAGCGGCCGGCGGACAAGGTCGTGGATCTGGCCCGCGCCAAGAAGATCCCGGTCTTGCTGACCACTCTGGGCATGTTCGAGAGCTGCGGCATCCTGTACAACGCCGGCCTCAAGGGCGCGATGTGAATGGCCGAGGAACTGCTCTCCCAGAGCTACGTGATCCGAGGCCGTGACTTCGAGAACGGCGGCGAGGCGTCCACGGAGATCAAGAGCCTCCTGAAGGACCTGCAGATAGACCCGCACATCATCCGCCGCGCCGTGGTGGTGGCGTTCGAGGCGGAGATGAACATCGTCATGTACGCGGACCAGGGGACCGTCACCTTCGTGCTGACCGACGACGACATCCTCATAGAGGCCGCCGACGTGGGACCGGGCATCCCGGACGTGGAGGCAGCCATGCAGGAAGGCTGGTCGACCGCCACCGATGAGATGCGCGAGCTGGGCTTCGGCTTCGGCATGGGCCTGCCGAACATCAAGAAGAACGCGGATTCGCTGGAGCTGCGGTCAGAAGTCGAGCAAGGCACCGTTCTGACCGCCCGGATCAGGCTGGATGCGAATGAGTAGCGGCGGACCGGCGCCCGCGGACGCGATCGTCCACGGCTTCCGCATCGACGAGGCCGCCTGCACCGGCTGCCTCGCCTGCATGCGCGTCTGCCCCACGCACGCCATCCGCGTGAAGCACGGGACGGCCACCGTGCTGCCCGAGCTCTGCATCGACTGCGGCTCGTGCCTCACGGCCTGCACCGTCGGAGCCATCTCGGCGACCACCCGGACCATGGATTCCATAGGCCACTTCGCCTTCAAGGTCGCCGTGCCGTCGCCGGTGCTGTTCACGCAGTTCCCGCGCGACGTCCGCCCGGAGCACATCGTGCAGGGCCTGCTGGCGGCCGGCTTCGACGCCGTGTGGGACTACGGCGTGGAACTGGCGCTCATCCATCGCGCCACGGCCGACTACCTGGAGAAGTGGAAAGGGCCCTGGCCGCTGATCTCGATCATGTGCCCGGTGGTGGTGCGCCTGCTCCAGGTCTCGTACCCGCGCATGCTCGAGCAGCTCATCAACGTGCGGCCAGCCCGGGACATCGCCGGCCGCGAGGTCAAGCGCCGCTACGCCGAGGAGCACGGCCTGTCCACGGACGACGTGGCGGCCATCTACGTGACGCCCTGCCAGGCGCGCACGGTCGCCATCCAGCGACCGGCAGAGGGCGGCGCCGCGCGCCTCGACGGCGCGCTGGGCATAGAGCAGCTCTACAACACCGTGCTCACCGAGACGCGCGAGGCCGTCAAGGCAGGCGTGCCGCCGGGCGCCTGGAGTCCGGTGCGTTCCTACGCCATCCTGCGCTGGGCGACCCGGCGGCCGTTCGCCGAGCTGCTGCGCCGCCACCGCTATCTCTCCGTGACCGGCCTGCCCAACGTGATCCGCGTCTTCGACGACATCGAGAAGGGCAAGCTCAAGGACATAGAGTTCGTCGACTGCTTCGCCTGCTGGGGCGGCTGCACCAACGGCAACCTCACCGTGGACAACATGTACGTGTCACTGGCGAAGCTGCAGACCCTCTGGAGCGGTTTGCCCGACCTGGACCCCGAGACGGCGGCCGAGGTGGAGCGGCGCTACCCGAGCGAGGACTTCACCATGGACCCGCCGCCGCAGCCGCGCGCCGCCGCGCAGGGCGCGGCCCGGCGCGAGAGAGTGCGCCGCGGCAAGGAGGCCGCCCGGCTCGCCGGCGCGCTGCCCGGCCTCAACTGCGGCCCCTGCGGCCCGCCCGGCTGCAAGGTGCTGGCGCACGACGTGGCCGCCGGCGCCGCGCAGAAGACGGACTGCGTGTTCCTCAGCAAGCGCCGCCTCGACGAGCTGCGCGGCATCCACCTGCGCAAGGGGCGGCCGACCCCGGGCGGCTGAGACACCCTTCAGTCTGCCCTGCGACCCTGAGTGCGCAACCGGTCCATGAACTGCGCCGGCGACAGGACCGTGACGCCGGCTCTGCTATTCGAGGGGAAGTGGGCGAGATTGCCGGTCACAAGGCAGTCTGCTCCACTGGCGGCCGCTACCTCAAGGAACGGCTCGTCACCCGGGTCCGGAAGGCGCCGTTCGAGCGGCTCTGATGCGATCACCTCACTACGGAAGTCGATGTAGTCCAGAAGCGCCGCGACCGAGTCGGGGTCGAACCCGAACCGGGGTCGCGCGAGCACGTCGTCATACTCAGCGAGGATGCGCGCGTCGAGGCACAGGACCACGGCGCCGGACGAGACCATCCGAACGATCTCGCCAGGAGGACCGAACGGCGAGAGAAGCCCCGAGACCAGCACGTTGGTGTCGAGAACGATCTTCAACGCCGGCGTGCCGCGCGGACCGCAGCGATCTCAGCGTCGATGTCCTCTGGGGTGAGCGCATCGGAGCCGAGCGCGCCCGCGCGGCGCTGGACGGATGCCACCGCGTCGATGGCGCGTGTCTGCCGGAACGCCGAGAGGGACTCCTCGAGGTTGGACTCATTGACAGCAGCAAGGATGGCGATGGGACGGCCGTTGCTCGTGATGACCATCTCCCGCTCCTCGGGCAACTCGCGCCAGATATCTGCCGACTTGCCGCGCAGGTCGCGAACACTGATGAACTTCATGGCGTGCCTCCAATCGAGGCCTCTATTGTGTACACAATCGTCACGCGATGCAAACGACAGCGAGTACGCCAAGGGGACTCGGGCGTACCCGCGACCGCGCGACGCTAGCCGAACAGCACGGCCAGGTTGCGCGGCATCTGCGGCAGATAGTCGAACAGGCCGCAGACGACCAGGCGTTCGCGGAAGTCGTCGCTCAGCTCATCCTTGCGAACGCCAGCCAGCAGCATCCGCGTCTCCTCCTCGCTGAACTCCGCCACGAGGCCGCTCTGTTCGCACTCCCGGTTTTCGGGACAGGCTCGCTGGCAGGCCACGCAGCCCACCGGACAGGTGTGCGCCGACCGGGGCACCCACTCCGGGAAGGGCTCGTCGTTCTCGTTCATGAACGTGATGCAGCGCTCCGTGTGCAGGAGCACGCGGTCGCCGTCGATGGCGCCGGTGGGACAGGCGCGAGCGCAGGCGATGCATGCCTCGCAGCGCGGTAGCAGCGCCGGCCCCCAGCTCTCGACGCCGCCCTCGATCTCGTCGACGGGCATGTCCGAGGCGAGGCAAGCCAATCCCACGTAGCTGCCCCAGCCCGGAACGTAGGCGATGTTGTTGCGGCCCCAGCGCGCCAGGCCGGAGAAGACCGCCGTCGTCTTCTCCGGCAGGCGGACGCGGGTGAAGCAGAATCCGTCGAAAGCGGTCGTGAGATACGACAGCGCGTCCTCGCCGGGCTCGGCGGGACCGTACGTGGGCGGGGTGACGTACTCGTGACGCTGCGAGTCGTAGTGGAACACGGCGCCGGCGAACGGGCTGCGAGAAGCGACCACGATGAAGGACTGGATCGGCCGACCGGACGGCAGCGCCGGCAGGTCGGCCTCCTGCAGGCTGAAATGGAACTCCTGGAGCCCGCGATCCGACAGCTGTCCGCTGAGCGCCGCCTCCTGCAGCCC
>CAZIGT010000114.1:0-9146 GCA_964538465.1 uncultured Thermoleophilia bacterium
GCGGCGCGGTCGCCCCTCCCCCCCCTGGCGGCCCCCGCCTCGGGGGGCCCCGGGCCCCCCGCCGCGCGACCTCCGCCTCCTTGCGACCGGCGTCCGCGCCGCCGCTGCGGTCCACGTAGCCGCGATGCAGCAGCCGGTGGCTCTCCTCGCCCAACGGACGGCCGAGCAGCTTCTCGTACAGCTCGACCACCTGCTCGTTACCGTGGCTCACGCGGACCTGCGAGCGCCTGTCCGCTTCGTACAGGCGCTCCAGCCGCTTCTTGACCACCTCGATGTCGGTTGCGTACGGCTGGCCACCGCCGCCCACGCAGCCGCCGGGGCAGGTCATGACTTCCACGAACACGGGCGCTATCTGGCCGGTGCGCATCTGCTCGAGCACGGCCGGCACGCGGCCCAGCCCGTTGACCACGGCGAACTCCAGCTTCTGGTCGCCGACCTCGACGGAGAAGACCTTGATGCCTTCAAGCCCGCGGGCCTCCCCGATCTTCGGACCGGACGTCAGCTCGCGGCCGGCGACGGCCTTGTAGGCGGTCCGGATGGCCGCCTCCATCACGCCGCCGGTGCCGCCGAACAGCCGCCCGGCACCGGTCGCCTCGCTGAACGGCGGGTCGAGCTCGGCCCGCTCGTAGAACGTGTCGAGATCGACGCCGAAGCGGGCCAGCAGCCGCGCCAGCTCCCGGGTGGTGAGCACGTGGTCGACGTCGCCGAGCTCGCCGGCCTCGGCCTTCTTGGCCGTGCACGGCATGAGTGACACGACGACCACCCGCTTGCCTTCGGCGAGCGGGGCGCCGGTCGTCTCGAGATAGCGCGGGTACGCGTCCTTGATGAGCGCCCCGGCCATCTGCTGTGGGCTCTTGCAGGTCGACAGATGCGGTATGAGCTCCGGCCGGTACTGCTCGACGTACTCGATCCAGCCGGGGGAGCAACTGGTGAACATGGGCAGCACGCCGCCCTCGGTGATGCGCTGCACCAGCTCGGTGGTCTCTTCCATGATGGTGAGATCAGCGGTGAAGCCGGTGTCGAACACCGCTGCGAAGCCGGCGCTCTTGAGCGCGCCCGCCAGCCGCTCGAGCATGGCCTTCACCGAGCCGACCTTGCCGGCGACGGTGTCGATGAGCGTGGCCGGCACGGCCGGGGCCACTTGGGCCACGACCACTGCGTCGGGGTCGCCCAGGGCCGCCACGACGGCCTCCACGGAGTCCCGCTCCACGAGCGCGCCGGTGGGACAGGCGCGCACGCACTGGCCGCAGTGCACGCAGCCGGCCACGTTCAGGCCGCCGCTGAAGCCCGGCTCCACGCGCGTGCCGAAGCCGCGCCCCACGAAGTCGATGGCGCCCACGCCCTGAACACTGTGGCACATGGTGATGCAGCGGCCGCACAGCACGCACTTGTTCGGGTCGCGCCACACGCTCGGCGAGCTCACGTCGACCGGATGCTGCTTCTTGGCGCCCGCATAGCGTCCGCCACGCACGCCCAGGTCGGCGCACAGGGTCGCCAGCTCACAGTCGCCGCCCCGCGAGCAGCCCAGGCAGTCCTGCGGATGGCTCGCCACCAGCAGCTCGAGGATGGTGCGCCGCGCCTTGACCGTGCGTGGCGTGTGCGTGCGCACGGCCATGCCGTCGCGCGCCTCCAGCGTGCAGCTGGTCTGCAGGCGCGGGTCGCCCTCCACCTCGACGACGCACATGCGGCATGAGGCCGCCGGCGACGGCGCCCAATCCAAAGCGCACAGGTGCGGGATGTCGATGCCGGCGCGCTTGGCCACCTGCAGAACGGTCTCGCCCGGCGAGAAGTCGATCGGTCTACCGTTGATGATCACAGCCATTGTCGTATCCGTCCCTTCAGCCGACCACGGTCACGGCCTGCTTCGGACAGGCGTCCGCGCAAGCCCCGCAGCCCATGCAGCGGTCGACGAGGATGTAGTGCGCCTGCTTGCGCTGCCCGACGATGGCGTCGTTGGGGCAGGCCTTCTTGCACGCGGTGCAACCCACGCAGACCGAGTTGTCGATGGCGTAGACCCGCAGGCCCTGGCAGACCCCGGCCGGGCAGCGGTCCTCGAGGATGTGCGCTTCGTACTCGTCGCGGAAGAAGCGCAAGGTGCTCAGCACCGGGTTCGCCGACGACTGGCCGAGGCCGCAGAGAGAGGTCTCCCTGACCGTGTCGGCCAGGTCTTGCAGATGCAGGACGCCGGCAAAACGCTCCAGCCGCCGTTCCTCCTCGCCCACCGGACGCTCCGTGAGCTCCGTGAGGATCTCGTGCATGCGCGTGGTGCCCTCGCGACACGGGGTGCACTTGCCGCAGCTCTCGTTGCGGATAAACTCCATGAAGTACTTGGCCACGTCCACCATGCAGGTCCGTTCGTCCATAACGACCAGCCCACCCGAGCCCATCATGGCTCCGAGCTTCTTGAGGGCGTCGTAGTCGGTGGGCACATCCAGCTTGTCGTCTGGGATGCAGGCGCCGCTGGGGCCGCCGATCTGCACGGCCTTGATGTGGTGGCCGGGCTGGGCGCCGCCGGCGATGCCGTACACCACATCTCGCAGCGGCATGCCCACCGGCACCTCGACAAGGCCCGTGTTGCGCACGCGCCCGCTGAGGGCGAAGACCTTGGTACCGGCGGCATCGCCCATGCCCAGGCTCTGGAACCACTCGGCACCATTGGCCAGGATCGTCGGCACGTTGGCCAGCGTCTCCACGTTGTTCAGGACCGTGGGCTTGCCGTGCAGGCCGCTGACGGCCGGGAAGGGCGGCCGGGGACGGGGCATGCCGCGACCACCCTCGATGCTCGCCAGGATCGCCGTCTCCTCGCCGCAGACGAAGGCGCCGGCGCCCTGCTTGATGGTGATGTCGAAGGTGAACAGGCTGCCCAGGATGTTCTCGCCGAGCAGGCCGGCGCGGCGGCACTGGACGATGGCGTCGTTCAGGCGCTCGATGGCCAGCGGGTATTCGGCGCGGCAGTAGACGTAGCCCTTGCTGGCGCCGATGGCGTAGGCGGCGATCACCATGCCTTCCACCACGCGGAAGGGATCTCCCTCCAGCACGGCGCGGTCCATGAACGCGCCGGGGTCGCCTTCGTCGGCGTTGCAGATGAGGTACTTCTGGGCGCGCGGCGTCTCCAGGGCCACGCGCCACTTCCTGCCGGTGGGGAAGCCGGCTCCGCCGCGACCGCGCAGGCCGCTCGCCTCGACGACGTCGCAGACCTCAACGGGGGTCATCGTCGTGAGGGCGCGCGCCGCGTTGCGGAAGGCGCCCCTCGCCAGCGCGGCGTCGAGCGACGTCGGGTCGATGACGCCGCAGTTCGCCAGCACGTTCTTGGTCTGCCGCCGGAAGAACGGGGCTTGATCCACAGGTGTGACGTCCGAGTAGTCGGCCACGACGGCCGTGGCGCCCTCGGGACCCTGAACGGCCGCCTCCTCCGGGTAGCGTCCGAAGAGGAACCGGTTGCGCATCTCGCCGGCCACCAGCACGGCTTCAAGGAACTCGTCGATCGTGTCGGGGGCAAGGTCGCAGTAGCTCAGGCGCACGCCGTCGGCGCCGAGCACGTCGACGAAGACTTCGCGCTGGCAGTAGCCGACGCAACCGACCTCGACGACCTCGGCGTCGAGGCCGCGCCGCTCGATGAACGCCTTCGCCGACTCGACGATCCTGCCCGCGCCGTTGGCGCGCCCGCAGGTGCCGGCACCCACGAAGAGTACTGTGCCGGCGCCTCCCCGGCGCGCCACGGCCAACCGCTGCTCGCGCTCGGCACGACAGCCCGCGTCTTCGTGACAGACGGGGCCGTGGTCGATGCACTCGAGTAGGTCGGCGCAGGGCGAGGCGAGCGTGTGCGTGCAGCGGTCACAGCAGGGCGCCGCGAGGCTGCTGGTCTTGGTGATGGTCTCGCTTCTCATCGCTTCCGCTTTCTCGATGGATTCCAGTTTCCGGGCGCCCTCAGGCAGCCTTCTCGTCGTCGGCCTTGTCGACCTCGTCGAGCAGCGCGTCGAGCTTCTCGATGGTCAGGTCGCCGAAGAACTCGCCGTCGAGGCGGACCACCGGCGCTATGGAGCAGGCGCCGAGGCAGGCGACACTGACGATCGTGTAGCGGCCGTCCGCCGAGTTGCCGTCCGGCCGCACCTTCAGGCGCCGGTTCAGGTGCTGAAGGATGGCCAGGCTCTGCTTCACGTGGCAGGCAGTGCCACGACAGACCTCGATGACGTGCTCGCCGAAGGGCGCGAAGCGGAACTGGTTGTAGAACGTCGCCACGCCATAGACCCTGCTCACCGGCACGTCGAGCACGCCGGCCAGCTCGGTCATAGCCTCCGGCGCCAGGTACCCGTGCTCACGCTGGATCTCCTGCAGAAGCGGGATGAGCGACTCACGCGACAGCTCCCCGTGACCCTCGATGATCTCCTGGCAACTCCGCATGCCCATCACACCTTCCCGGACGTCGTCGCAGCGGCGAGGACCAGGGAGTCAACGGTCTCCGCCAGTCGGGCCAGCTTCACGGGCTTCTCGAGGAACTTCGCCGCCGGCCACTCCTTGTACATGAGGGGTTCGAAGACATCGGTCTTCGAGTCGAGCTCTCTGGTGAAACCGCTCAGCAGCACGATCGGGGTCCCGCGGGTTGCCTCAGCCGCATGCAGCTCGTGTGCCAGGTCGAAGCCCTCCGTGTCGGTATCCATCATCACGTCGAGGATGAACACGTCCGGCCGCTCCGCGGCCACCATCTCCCTCGCCTCTGTGCCGTTGTACGCAGCTTGAACCCGGTAGCCCCGGGCACCCAGATAGGCCTGTACCGAAGCAACCAGGTCCCGATCGTCGTCGACCATCAGGATGGTCTTGGTGGCAGCCATCACCGCCCTCCTTTCGCCCTGGCCGCCTTCTGTGCCACGTGCCGGCACGGCAGGCTCAGGCTCAGTTACCAACGTTGTACTCATGTTCACAGTGAACTGGTTCACAGTACGCTCACTCAGGAAGGCGCTCATGCCCGCGCGATGCCCCGTCCCGGCGTGGCAGTCGCCGGGCCGGCGTTGGCCTCCGCCTCCACCTTCACCTCTTCCCCGGCCGTGCCCGCTCCCGCGCCAGACATCTTCGCCAGGAACGAGAGCTTCTCCAGCCGGGCCGCTATGTCGATCTCCTCGACCCACCCTCCGTCCGGCGGAGTCACCCGCTTGGGCACGAAGTTCACGAAGGACGTGACTCCCGCACGCGCTATGCGGTCCACCAGCAGCTGGAGCCCCTGCGGCCGGCAAGCCAGCAAGGCCATGCGCACCTCATGCTCCGGGAGCAGGCGATCGAGGTCCTCGAGACCGTGGCAACGGCGCCCCGCGAACACTCGCCCGACCTTGTCGGGTGAGATGTCGAACGCGAGGGCGATGTGGAAACCGCGCTCCTCGAAGCCGCGATAGGAGAGGAGCGCACGACCCAGGTCACCCCCCCCGAACAACGCCAGGGTCTGCACGGTGTCCGTGCCGAGCAGGCGGCTCATGGTGCGACTCATCTGATACACGTTGTAGCCGCGCGCGATGTTCCCGAACGTGCCGAAGCTGGCCAGGTCCCGCCGCAGCTGGGCGGGCGTGACACCCACGAGCGGCGCGAGCTCCTGCGAATGCACGTACTCCACGCCATCTCGGTCGAGTTCCTCCAGCACCTTGCGATAGACGCTGAGCCGCTCGACGGTCTGCAGGGAGACACGCTTCTCCGGGCGGCCCGACTGACCGACCCGGTCGACCAGGCCGCCCGCTCCCGCAGTCTGCCCGATGACTCCAGCAGCCACGACGCCCGGCGCTGCGACATCCGCCGCCCCGGGCCGGGCGTCCGCTTTCGTGCTTGGGCTGTCGGTTGACTCTGTCACGGTGCGCTCGTCCTGTTGTCGGCCTGCTGTGATTGTATTCACAGCTTGCCGTCTGTCAAGCGCTTCGCGTTTCCCAGATGAGAACGGGCAGGTCTGCCCTGGTCACCTGTTCAGAGCGCGGACCAGCGCCGCGATGTACTCGGGCGTGGTCCCGCAGCAGCCACCCAGCATGTTCGCCCCTTGGGCTACAAGCGTGGGCATGGTGGCGGCGAAGTGCTTGGCCGTTTCGTCGTAGACGGTGGTGTCGCCCTCAAGCCGCGGCTGGCCTGCGTTGGGCTCCGCGATGATCGGGGCGTCGGTAGCCGCGCGCAACTCCGCCACAAGCTCGACCATCTGGTCGGCACCCAGGCCGCAGTTGGTGCCCACCACGTCTGCGCCGGCCTCCAGCAGGCTGATGGCGGCATGCTTGGGAGCGATGCCCATCATCGTGCGATAGCCGCGCGGTGTCATCCCGAAGGTCATGGCAGCTACGATCGGCAGCTTGGTGACGGAGCGTGCGCCCTCCACCGCGTGGCAGGCTTCCGCCAGATCGAACATGGTCTCCACGATGAGCAGATCGACGCCGCCCTGCACCAGCGCTGCCGACTGCTCCGCGAACATGTCGCGCATCTCCTCGGGCGTAAGATCTCCCATGGGCTTGAGGAACCGCCCGGTGGGGCCGATATCGCCGGCGACCAGGCGACCGGACGCTTCTGCGTCGCGCACGGCGGTCGCCAGCTTCGCCGCCGCGGTGTTGAGCTCGGCCGTACGCCCGTCGAGGCCGTGGTGCGCCAGCTTCGCACGCGTTCCCCCGAGCGTGTTGGTGATCACCACGTCGGCGCCGGCCGCGAAGTACTCGCGATGCACGGCGGCCACCACATCCGCGTGGCTCACGTTCCACTCCTCCGGACAGGTCTCGGACGCGAAGCCGCGCGACATGAGCTCGGTACCCATGGCACCGTCGAGGACGACGACCCGTTCCTTGAGAGTGGCCAAGAGGTCCATGTCTCCCGCCTTCATGCTTCGATGCACACGTTGCCCGAACGCAACTAGTCTACCAACCGTTGAGCGGCGGCGCGTACTGTCTGCTCGGCGACCCGCTTGGGCACGCCGAGCAGGATCGCCAGCGCCGCCGCAGCATCGCGCTTGCTGAGACCCTTGCGCAGCAGCTTCTCGGCGCCGGCCGAGGCTTCGTCGAGGTCAGCGCGCGCGCTGCCCGTTCCCGCTGTCTCCCGTCTTGCGTCGATGACCAGCGTCACCTCGCCGCGCACCTGGGGAGACCCGGCGGCGTATCTCCCGGCGAGCTCCGCCAGCGTGCCCCGCACGATCTCCTCATGCAGCTTCGTGAGTTCCCGGCAGACGGCTGCGGATGCCTCCGGCGCACAGCCCGCCAGGGTCGCCAGGCTGCGCGCGAGGCGGTGCGGCGACTCGAATGCCACCACCGCACCGCCTTCACGCTGCCAACCGCGCCACGCCTCTTCCAGGTCGCGCGCACGACGGGGAAGGTAACCCACGAAGCGGAAGCCGCTGTCTCCGGCGAGCCCCGAGGCAACGAGCGCCGTGAGCGGGGCGGAGGGGCCGGGCAGTACGGTCACGCCGTGCCCGGCCCGCAGCGCCGCCGCCACCAGCCGCGACCCGGGATCGGAGATGCCGGGCAGGCCGGCGTCGGTGACCAGGGCCACCGCCTTGCCGGCCGCCAGCTCGCCGAGTACGTGCTCGGTCTTGGCGACCTCGTTGTGGGCGAACAGGCTCGTGAGCGGTGCGTGGATGTCGTAGTGCGCAAGCAGCTTGCGGGTGCGCCGCGTGTCTTCAGCGGCGATCAGGTCGGCCGCGCGCAGAGCCTCGAGCACGCGCAGCGTGACGTCGCCGAGGTTGCCGATAGGCGTGGCGCACACGTACAGCACGTTCCGTCACCTCACCTGGTCGTCCGCACGCGGCATCACTGCTCGCGCAAGTCCTTCTCGACGTACACGATATCGACGTAGCGGTCGCCGTAGCGAGCCTGCCGAGCCGCGGAGCCTACCTCCACGAACCCCAAGGCCCTGTGAAAGGCCAGTGACTCCGCATTGTCCGCGCGGATGTCCGTGAACACCTTCTCGAAGCCGTTCTCGCGCGCGGCAGCGAACGTGACGGCGCACAGCGCCTTGCCCAGGCCCCGGCGCCGGCAGCTCTCCAGGACCCACGTGCCCATCGTGGCGACGTGCGCGAACGCGTCCGAGCCGGCCAGGTAGGGCTCCAACGCCTGGAAGGCCACCACGCCCCGCTCTGGCAGTTCCGCGACCAGGAAGACACCGCGCGGCGGGAAGCCCTCGATGAAGACGCGCTCCTCATCCTCGCTGAAGGTGCGGTCGAGCACGCTGTGACGGCCGCCGGCGACGATCTCGTTCAGTATGCGGCTGACGATCCCGGCGTCTTCAGGCGTGACCGGCCTGATGACCGGTCCATCAAGCATCCTGACCGCTCCCTCGACCGCAGCCCCGGCCACGGAGTCCTGCGCGGCGCCATCGCCGTCACGCTCGCCGGCATCGACGGTCGTGCCTCTCGACTCCCGCGGGCGGCGACCGACGACCATGATCTCCATCTCGTCCATGTCGACCGGCCGCTCGCCCCAGTCGCCCGCCGTGCCGCCCCAGACGTGGTCCACCTGGAGACCCGCCGAGCGGCAGAGCAGCGCCAGTTCGCTTGGGGCGAAGCCTCGCTCGCGGAGCCACAGCTCGTGCGCGCCGGCCTCGTCGGTCCACCCCATGGGGTGGTGCTCCGTGAGCGTGGCAGGGTCGAAGCCCCCCGCGGCCACCTCTTCCGGGCTGTGCTCACGCGCCATGCGCAGACCGTTCAGCGCCGTGATCATGAACCGTCCGCCCGGACGAAGCGCCCGCAGCATCGTGCGCAGGATGGCGTGTTCATGCTCGAACGGGTCGTCCGTGGCGCCGAGCAGGCCGAACGACCCCTCACAGAGGCAGAGCGCCACATCGAACCGCGTGGTGGTCGCGAACACGGTGGCGTCGGCCTTCACCAGCTCCACCGACACGCCCGCCGCAGCCGCCGCGGCGGCCGCCTGGTCCAGCATGCCCCGCGAGAGGTCGACCCCGGTGACACGGTAGCCCCTCCGGGCCAGCTCCACGCTATGGCGGCCCGTGCCGCATCCCAGGTCAAGGACCCTGGCACCGGGCTCCAGCCGGAACAGACGCTCGATGAAGTCGACCTCGGCGACGGTCGCGGTGACGAACGGCTCGTCCATGTAGCGCGTGGCGTAGCCGTCGAAGAATTGCTCCCATTCGTTCATGTACTTCCTCCTGAGGCGCCGGCAGCGGCATCCATGCGCAGCAGGTGCAGAGAC
>CAZIGT010000115.1:0-9004 GCA_964538465.1 uncultured Thermoleophilia bacterium
AACGCCTTCATGAAGGCGTTCGCCGACAGCCGGTACGTGGTCTCCGTCTCCGGCTCCTGCGCGGGCATGGTCAGGCACCACTACCCGCGACTCTTCGCCGGCACCCCGCAGCAGGCCGCAGCGGAGTCGCTCGCGCTCAAGACCTACGAGTTCTCGGAGTTCCTCGTCGATGTGCTGCACGTGCAGCGACTGCCGGTCATATGCGAGCGGCGGACGACTTTCCATCACTCCTGTCACACGAGGACACAGCTGGGCGTCATGGAGGCCCCTGAGAGCCTTCTCGGCATGGTCCAGGGGTTGGACTACGTGCCGCTTGCCCGGCCCGAGGACTGCTGCGGCTTCGGCGGCACGTTCGCGGTCAAGATGCCGGCCATCTCCACGGCGATCCTCGACGAGAAGGTGGACGACGTGCTCGCCACTGGCGCCGACCTCCTGGTGGGCGTCGACCTGAGCTGCCTCATGAACATCAAGGGACGTCTGAGCCGTCGAGGGTCGGCGGTGGAGGTGCGGCATCTGGCGGAGATACTGGCGGACGGATGGCGGGAGTGAGCGCCAGATACCAGGCCACCTTTGCCGAGCAGTCTGCCCGGACGCTCGGTGACGCCACGCTGCAGCAGACCATCCGCACCCGTCAGGACAATCGCCGGTCGCTGCAGACGCGCGCGGCCGATGAGCTCCCGGACTGGGACGCCTGGAAGAACGCCGTGAGGGCCGTGCGCACGCACACCGTCGACAACCTCGACAGGTATCTCGACCGGTTCGCGGACAACGTCGAGCGGCTCGGCGGCCATGTCTTCTTCGCCGCCGACGCGGCCGAGGCATGCGAACACATCGCCGGGCTGGAGCGCGAGAAGGGCGCCCGGCACATCGTGAAGTCGAAGTCCATGCTCAGTGAGGAGATCGGGCTCAACGACGCTCTCGCCGCGACCGGCGCCGAGGTCTTCGAGACCGACCTCGGCGAGTTCATCATCCAACTGGCCCACGAGACGCCCTTCCACATACTCGGCCCCGCCAGCCATAAGACCCTCGGGGAGATCCGCGCCCTGTTCGCCGAGCTGACTCCCGAGGAGTTGCCCGCTGAGCCCGAAGCTCTGGCAGCCTTCGCCCGCGACTACCTGCGCGGCAAGTTCCTCGAAGCCGACATGGGGATCACCGGCTGCAACTTCGCGGTGGCGAGCGAGGGTTCGGTCGTGCTCGTGACCAACGAGGGCAACGGGCGCCTCACGAGCTCACTGCCGCGCACGCACGTGGTGCTGATGGGCATGGAGCGCATCGTGCCCGACCTGGAGAGCCTGGAGCCGATGCTCACTGTGCTGCCCCGTTCAGCCAACGGGGTGCGCTCCACGGTCTATGTGCAGGTGATCACCGGGCCGCGCCGCCCGGCGGACCAGGATGGGCCAGAGGAGCTGCACGTGGTCGTCGTCGACAACGGCAGGTCCTCGATCCTCGGCGGGCCCTACCGGGAGATCCTCCACTGCATACGTTGCGGGGCGTGCCTCGACATCTGTCCCGTATACCGGAACATCGGCGGGCACGCCTACGGCCCGGTCTACAGCGGCCCCATCGGCGCCGTCCTGTCACCGCTGCTGTGGGGCCTTGGCCAGTACTCGCACCTCCCCTCGGCCTCGAGCCTTTGCGGTGCATGCGCCGGGGTCTGCTCGGCCGGTATCCCGCTCGCCGACCTCCTGGTGGCCCTGCGCGGCGACGTCGTCCGCGCTGGTCTCGACGCGCGATCGGCCCGGGCAAGCCTGAAGGCCTTCACCGCGGTCAGCCGCCACCCCCGGGCCTGGGATGCCAGCATCCGGCTCGCGAGGCTCTGCTGCCGTCTGTGGACGCGGGACGGGATCGTCCGCAAAGGTCCGCGGCCACTGCGCCCCTGGACCTCGAGCCGCGATTTCCCCGGCTTCGCCGCTGGGAGCTTCCGTAGGCTCTGGCGCCGGCGAGAGCGCTGACGAGGCGGGTCGACGTGGAACGTGCAGCCTTCCTGCAACGTGTCCGGATGGGGCTCGAGCGGGTGCCGGGCGCTTCGGGCGGCGCGTGTCCCCGGTTCGACCCGGCGCCCCCGCCGTTCGCCGGCTCGCCGGAGGAACTGGCGCGCGTGTTCCTGGAGCGGCAGGCCGAGCTCGGCGTGGCGGCGCAGGCCGTACCCACGCGCGCCGCCGCCGAGACGGCGATCGCGCGCCTGATCGAGGACAGGGACTGGACGATCGTCTGCGCGCCCGACCTGTCCCTGCCCGGCCTGACCGCTGCCCGCGTTCGGCTGGCGGCTCAGGCCGACCTCGGCTTGTGCGAGGCCTGGTACGCCGTCGCCGAGACCGGGTCCGTGGCTGTGCGGGCGGACGGCGCGCAGAGACGCGACACGTCTCTCCTGCCGCCCGCCGCCGGCTTCATCGTCGCCAGGTCGCGGATCCTCGCCCGACTGGGGGGCCTCCTGCGCATCCTGAGCGAGGATCGCCGGCTGGTCCCCGCGTGCCTGACTCTGATCACGGGAGGAAGCGCAAGCGCCGACATCGCCGGCGTGCGCACCATGGGCGTCCATGGGCCCGGAGAAGTCTATGTCTGGCTCGTCGAGGATGAGTGAAGAGCCCACATACGCCCCATCGGGCAGATCGGAGAGGAGCGTGACCACCCCACAGGCAGAACCACCCGCATCCTCCGGGGTGCCACGAGTCCCCGGCCTGCCCGCACACGGCGAGCGGCATCGCTCCGCATCGTCACAGGCCACCTCGGCCACCAGGCAGCGCATCCTCGACGCGGCGCGGGAGATACTGACCGAAGGCGGTGTGCCGGCTCTCACCGTGGAAGCGATCACGGCTCGAGCCGGAGTCAACAGGGCAGCGGTCAGCTACCACTTCGGCGGCAAAGCCGCCCTCGTGGCCCTCGTCGTCGACACGACGGTCCAGGAGATGATGCTGGAGGTGCTGCGGAGCACCGAGCAGCTGCCGCTGGGCGAGAGCCGGGTGGCATGCCACATAGCCGGCGAGCAGCGCATCACCGAGAACGACGACGCCTATCGTGCCTGGTTCGGCGTGTTCCCGCTGGCGTTCAGCGACGCCGCGGTCCGCGAGCAGATCGCGGCCGCCTACGAGTGGTACGTGGCGGTGAACCGCCGCTGCCTGGGCGAAGTCGAAGGCGCCTCTGAGCAGCAGATGGACGGCCTGGCCCGCCTCATCGCCGCCGTCACGGACGGACTCGCCGCGCAGCGGAGCATGTCCGGCGGGAGCCTGGATGTCTCGGAGCCGTTCCGGCTGTTCACGCGCATGGTGGCGCTCTTGGAGAAGGACCTGCGCCAGGCTGCCGACGGGGCGGCGGGCACGCCGGCCTAAAGGCGCACGGCGTACTGCCAGCCGACTATCGACGTGAAACTGACCACGTCGCCGGTGTGCGGCGCGTGGATCACCGTGCCGTTCCCGGCATACATGCCCACATGGTACGAGACCGGGTAGCCCTTGAAGACCAGGTCGCCGGGGATGAGCGCGTTCATGGCCACCGGCTTGCCCATGTTCTGCTGGTAGCCCGAGTAGTGCGGCAGAGTGATGCCGATCTGCGCGTAGCAGTACATGACGAGCCCGGAGCAGTCGAAGCCCACGTTCGGGTCTGCGGCGGCATACACATACGGCACGCCCAGATACCGCTTGGCGATGTCTATGACCTCAGGGTGGCCGGGGCCAGCGTCGGCGACCGGCACGCGCGGGTTGCGCCAGGCATACGCGGAGGCGGCCGCGGCCGCGGCGGCAGCGCGCGCGGCCGCTTCGCGTTCCATCTTCTCGATGCGGGCGATCTCTTTCTCGACGCCCTTGAGGAGTTGCTTGCGCGCCGCGATCTGCGATTCGATGCCCTGCTGGCGCTCGCTGCACTCCTTCGTGAGCATGCGAGCCGCATACCGATCCTCGACCAGCCGCTTGCGCTTCTCGATGACCCGCGATTCGTAGCGCTCGACCTTGTCGACCATGTCCGAATCCGACTGCGAGATCTCGCGCACCGCTTTGAGGTCGCTTGTGAGCTCGTCGAAGCTGTTCGAGCTGAAGATCACGTCGATGAAGTCCACTGGACGCTGCTTGTACAGGCCGACGACCCGCTCCTGGAGCGTCTCCCGCGCCTTGAGCAACTCGGCGCGGGCCACCTTGAGCTCGCGGGTGACCTTCTGTACGCGCTGCTCGGCGGCGTCGAGCTTGATGCGGGCGAGGTTGTAGTCCTCGACGGCCCGCCCCAGCGTGGCATCGAGCGCCTCGAGCTGCCGGCGTATCTTCTTGGCCTTGGCCTTGGCGCGGGCCTTCTGCGTGGCCAGCGGCACGGCATGGGCCGGCGAAGCCACAACGACGAGCGGCGCCACCAGGGCACCTATGAGCACGAGGACAAGGGCTGTTCGCCTGCAGTTCGCCAACTGCTCACTCCGTATGGATCGCGGGCCTGGCCCGCACAGATGCAGGTACGGTCTGAACGGGCCACCGGCCGGTGCTGAAGGCCGGACCGGGCCGGGACCTTGCCTTTCTTCGTCCCTATCGGCATTCCTGCCGTTCTCGTGACCGGTTTGGTGCCGAAGGCGGGGGTCGAACCCGCACGAGCCGTGAAGCCCACCGGATTTTGAGTCCGGCGCGTCTGCCAGTTCCGCCACTTCGGCACGCACGCGCGGCGCGTGGGACGTGTGCTGCGTTCCCCTCGCTCCGCACGCGCAAGCGCTCATGGTAAGCGATGTGCGCACCCGTCGCCAGCCGCGGCCCGGCGCGCCGCGCGCCCGTGCGGTAGCTTGCGCCGGGTTCTGGTAGGTTTGCCCACGCAAGACCTACCCCGAAAGCGAACGACGAGGCTGCCGTGTCCAAGAAGCGGCGCGCCCGCACGAGGCGCCAAGCGCAGATCCGCCGTCAGGAACAGATACGTCGCGAAGCAGCCGGCCGGCGCGGCGAGACACGGGCCAGCGAGACCCGCACGGAAGAGCGGCGGCGGCAGCGTGAAGCGCAGTTGGTGCCGCTGATGGCGCGCCTCCGCCTTCTCACGTGGCTGCTCATCCTTTCGCTCGTCTGCCTGGCGTATGCCATAGGGCTGTGGATCGTCGAACAGGTGGCCCGCGACACACTGACCGCCGACTACCCGGGTGTGTGGAAGGGGCTGCTCATCGGGCTGGGCGTGGCGGTGGGCCTCTGCTGGATACCCGGCGCGGTGCTCACCTTCCGCGACCGCTCCTGGTTCTGGCTGGTCGCCACGCTCATACCGTTCACCACCATCCCGGCGGTGTTCTACTACTCGTTCACGCGCCGGCGAGCGCTGCGGCACGCCGTCGCCGACATCCGCGAGGGGAAGACCGTGCGTGCCGGCCCGCCTCGCGACCGGCGCCAGCCGGACCGCCGGCGCAAGCCCTCAGGCCGCCCCGCCGGCGGCACTCCGCCAAGCTCGACCGACTCCGTCAAGCTGCTGGGCGACCGCTGATCACCGGCGGCGTCGCGCCAGGGGTCGCCGCGTCGCACCGCCGCGGGCGCATAGGATATGCGCGCCGGCGGCCTGAAGAGGTGAGCCATCAACAAGAAGAAGATCATTGGGAACGCGATCATCTTCGCCGCCCTTGCGGTGGGCCTCTACTTCCTGCTGCCGCGGCTGGTCGGCACCACCGATGCCTTCTCGCTCATCCTCGACGCCAACTACTGGTGGCTCGGCCTGGCCGTCATCGCCGAAGTCGGCTCGTTCCTGGGCTACGCCTACCTCACGCGGTTCGTGTTCCACCTTCTGCAGGCGGACATGTCACTGGGACTCGTGCTGCGCATCAACCTGGCGGGCTTCGCCGCCAGCCGCCTGTTCTCCATCGGCGGCATCGGCGGCTATGTGGTGACCTACAAGGCACTGGCCAAGCGCAACGTGTCGCGCAGCATCGCAGTTGTCGCCGTGGCCACGCAGCAGTTCTTCATCTACATAGTGCTATGGCTCATCTTCTTCATAAGCCTCATGTACTTGGTCTCCCTGGGCCGCGGACAGGAGGGTTCCACCATCTTCGCCATCGTGGTCATAGGGCTGATCCTGGGTCACCTGCTCTACCTGGTTCACCTGTACCGGCACCCCACCCAGCTCCGCCGCCGCGCGCGCCAGTTCGCCCGGGTCTGGAACAAGATCCGCCGCAAGCAGGTGATCGACGAGAGCGGCATCGACGAGTGGGTAGACCGGCTGCGCGCCGGCATACGGCCCATGACCGGCCGGCGCGGCACGGTGCGCACGACCACCTTCCAGGCGGCCGTGTGGTGGGGCTTCGACATCCTCTGCCTGTTCCTGACCTTCCAGGCATACGGCTACACGATCGGCTTCGGCCAGTTGCTGGTGGCCTACTCCGTGGCCTACACCGTCGGCACGTTCGCCCCCACGCCGGGCGGCCTGGGCGCTGTAGAGGCGCTGCTGCTCGCCCTGTTCACCGGCTTTGGTGTACCGTCCGACATCGCGGTGGCCACAGTGCTGGTCTACCGTCTCGTCAACTATTGGCTGCCGCTGCCGATCGGCGTGGGAACGTATTTCACGGTGCGCTGACGGCAGCGTTCAGCCGTTCTCGGCGGTGGACGCCGAGGAGATCGAGCCGCGCCCGCGGAGTTCAGCGCGCGCTGCCGGCGGACGGCGACCAGCTCGCGCCGTCGTTGCCTTCATCGCGGAAGCAGCTCACGGCGCCCGTGTGGCAGGCAGGGCCGGCCGGGTCCACGCGCATGAGCACGGTGTCTCCGTCGCAGTCAAGATGCAGCGAGCGCACATGCATGACGTTGCCGCTGGTGCCGCCCTTGTGCCAGAGCTCGTTGCGGCTGCGACTGTGGAAGTGCGCCTGGCAGGTACTGATGGTACGTGCCAGCGCCTCGGCATCCGCCCAGGCGACCATGAGCACCTCGCCACCACCCGCATCCTGGACGACACACGTCACCAGGCCGCGTGCGTCGTAACGCACGCGAGACAGGAACTCCTGCACGTCTATGATTCGGCCCTCTCCACGCTCAGGATCATGCCTCGGCGGCCTCGCCGTGGAACTCGCGCATGATGGCCGCGCCGGCGCTGGTGCCGATGCGCGCGGCGCCTGCATTCAGCATGAGCTCCACGTCGGCCAGTGTGCGGATGCCCCCGGCAGCCTTCACTCCCACATGCTCGCCGAGCGCGTCGCGCAGGAGTTCCACGTCGTGCGCAGTGGCCCCCTTGGCCGCCGTGCCGGTGGACGTCTTGACGAAATCGGCGCCCGCCATCTCCACCACCCGGCAGGCGAGACGCTTGACCTTGTTGCTGAGGTAGCAGGTCTCGATGATCACCTTGACGATGACGGAGCCCTTGCCGGAGTTGACCTTGCGCATGCGCGCCGCGTTCACGATACCGCGCAGCTCGTCACGCACCTCGAGCACCTCGCCGGACAGGAGCAGCGGTATGTTCATGACCACGTCGAGCTCGTCGGCGCCCTGCGCCACCGCCTCCTCGACCGCCGCCATCTTGGCCCGTGCGGAGTCGGCGCCGTGCGGGAAGCTCACGACCGTACACACCCTGACGTCGCTCTTGCGCAGCGCCTCGGCGACGCGCGGCACCCAGTACGGCAGTACGCAGACCGTGGCGAAGTGATACTGCTCGGCCTCGCGGCAGAGCTGCTCGACCTCGCGCCAGGGCGCGTCGGCACGCAGCAGAGTGTGATCGATGGTCTTGGCCAGTTCGTCGACGTGCATGGGCTACCCGGCCCGTGATGGTGAGCGGCGCAGGACGCGCGCTCCTTCTACCCCCCGGGCGACTATAGCACAGGGCCACGGCCGCCCGAACGCACGCCTCGCCTATATGAAGCGCTCCACCGAACTGCTCTCGCGGCGCCACTTGCGGCGTACCTTCACGCGCAGCGAGAGGAACACGCGAGTACCGACCACCGCCGCGATCTCGCTCCGGGCGGAGCTGCCGATATGCTTCACCAGCAAGCCTCCCTTGCCGATCACGATCGCCTTCTGGGAATCGGTCTCGACGACGATCGTCGCGGCGATCTCCACCAGCGGCTGGTCTTCACGCTCCACCAGCTCCTCGACTTGGACGGCGACCGCGTGTGGCACCTCTTCGCGCGTGCGTCGCAGCACCTGCTCGCGCACCAGCTCGGCGATGAGCACCTCGAGCGGCTGGTCGCTCACGGTGTCTTCGGGGAAGTACCTGGGGCCGGCCGGCAGCTCGGCGGCGAGCGCGGCGAAGAGTCCCTCGACGTTGTCGCCGCGCAGGGCGCTTACGGCCAGCAGCGGCAGGTCGCTGATGAGCGCACGTGCCTCGGCCTCCGCGGCCCGACGACGCTCGTCGGCCACCGCGTCGCACTTGTTGAGCGCTACAACCGCCGGCGTGCCGGCGGTGGCTGCGGCCGTGAGGATGTAGCGATCGCCGCCGCCCAGGGTCTCGGCCGCGTTCAGGACTATGAGTGCTGCATCGACCTCACCCAGCGTCTCGTCGACGGTGCGCTGCATACGCCGCGTGAGCTCGTCGAACGGCCGCTGAAAGCCGGGAAGGTCCAGCAGCACCATCTGGCAGCCCGGCCGCGTGACGACGCCGGAGATACGCCGTCGCGTAGTCTGGGGGCGGTCGCTCACGATGCTCACCTTGCGACCGACCAGCCGGTTCACCAGGGTGGATTTGCCCACGTTCGGCCGCCCGAGCACCGCCACGAAGCCGGACTTGTGGAGCGGGGCGCCCGACGCGGCCCCTGGGCCGCTGCCGGACCCGCTCACGGCCGGCTCCGCGCGAGGGGCGGTCCTGCTGCATCGCCGCCACCGGCCCCGCGCGTGCTACTGGCAGCTCGCGCGGCGCCGGGCGCCAAGGATGCGGACAGGTCGAACGGGACGGGGAGCAGATCGCGCAGAGCGAACGCTACCGGGCGGCCCGACACGAACGCCAGTATGGTCGGCTCGCCGAACTCGGCCAGGGCCTGCAGGCAGGCGCCGCACGGAAGGAGGTCGTCACCGGACGCGGCGGCCACGGCGACGGCCGCGACCCGCCGCTCCCCGGCCGCGGCCAGCGCGCCCAGCGCCACGCGCTCGGCGCACTG
>CAZIGT010000116.1:0-8967 GCA_964538465.1 uncultured Thermoleophilia bacterium
GCGGGTATCCGCCTCGGCGTTCCCGCGCCGTGTGTCTCAGACGCTCGCCGTGCAGACTGGGGGCGCTGCACGCACGTGCCGTCTATACCGAGATGTACGTGTAGTCGTCGACGCGACCGTTCTCGAGAAGGACCACCGCGCCATTCAGGCCGCTGTTGCCGTCGTCCGATATGGCGAGCCCCGGGTCGAGCGACAGAGTGTGGCCCACGTGGCTCACGGCTCCGTTCGTGCCGGCGCCAGCGCCGAAGATGCGGAGCAGCGGCTCGAATCGCTTGACGGCCTTGTCGGCCGCTCGCGAGCGAGCACGGCAGTTCAGGATCGTCCTGCGGCGATCGCGAGCTTGCGCGAACAGTCCGTCGAGTTGCCGGCCGATCTCGTTCTCGGTGAGCGTCCGAACGGCTTCGGATGAACCGGAGACCGCAGCCCCGCACGTGATCATGTCGTAGCCGTCGAGGTGGACTATGCGACCGTCACACGGCTCGATCTTGGCCGCGCTCTCGAGGAGGTCGTCGATGACACGCCAGTCGTTGCCGCCCGGGCACATGAACACGCGTGTGCCGCTGCCGTTCATGAGCCCGGGAGCCATCTCGAGCCAGTCCTCCATGCGTCTCCGCACGGCGCTCTTGAAGAGCAGGTCGATGAGGCCTTCGTCGTTCTTGGTGGCCTCGAACTCCTCGGCGCTGACGTCGATCCAGTAGTGACCACGGTCTTCTAGTTGACGCACGGCGTCAGTCAGCTCGGCTTGCGTCTCAAGGGTGAGTGTGCGGTCGCCCAGCGATGTCTGCCACGTGTTCTGGGACACCTTGAGAAGTGGGACGAAGGCGCTGCCGGAGAGGTCGCCCAGCATGACGCCCACATCCACATCATAGACGCGCAGCGCTTCGAAGAAGAGCCGGAAGGCCTTCGTGGAGCCCTGCAGATCTGCGGTGAAGAGGATCTTCATGGCGCGGCCCTCTGGGTACCGGCGCAGGCCTCGTTCAGCTGTGCGAGGAGGTCAGGCAAGATGACGTTCAGGAGCATCCCCATCTGCACCCGCGTGATGTCGACGCTCATGCACAGCTGGCAGGTGTCGCTGATCGCCACGAGCAGCACGCCGTCGCCTGCGATCTCCGCCATGTAGTAGCGGCCGAGACCGGCGAGGCCGATCTTGCAGAGTGCCTGCTGCACCTGGGCGGTCAGCTGACTGAGGAATGCCGAGGCCGCGGGGCTGCTCTGGTAGGCAACCACGGATGTCCCGTCGGCGCGCAGGACGATGTCGAACGACTGCAGTGCGTCGCCGAGCGCCCCCTGTGCGGACGTGAGCATACGCTGGAGAGCGGCGGCGTCCATGCTGCGCGGAGCGGCGCCCGCGGCGGGAGGGGTGGCCTCGGGGGTCGGTGTGCTCACGGGGCCGGCGGTTGCAGCGGGGGCGTACGCGGCCGGTGCCGCTGCCGTAGTCGCCATGCTTGGGACGGTCGCAGCCGGCGCGGGGCCGGTCGGCGCGCCGCCGTTGCCGGACGGGGCAGAGCCGTTGCCGGCCGCGGCCGAGCCGTTGCCGGACGGCGCCGGCGCCTCGCCGCTGGCGGCGTGCTGCGCCTCGTCCTGCCGCCGGGCGCTTTCGAGCAGGATGTGCTGGATGTTCGCGGACAGGGTGACGTCCCCGGAGAATGCCTTCGTGTCCACGTGGTACTCAGGCTCGTTCCACGCGAGGATCTCGAAGGCGGCCTCTTCTCCAACCAGGTCGCCGGTCAGCGCGTGGACGAGGGTACCGTCACGGAAATGCAGCGAGCCGCTGCGGCCATCCTTGTTGGCCTGCACGCTGCACGACTGGCGCTCCAGGTCGATCACCTGAAGCACCGCGGGCAGGGAGATTCCTTTCATGGCGACCCCCAGTGAGTAATGGCCTTGGTGCATGTCTTGTCGGAACGCGGAAACCCCGTCCCACATAGAACGTTCGTCTACCGACCGCGCGCCGAGGGTCATGGCGAGACTGGGGCGGCCGGGAATCCGTTGCCATCTTGGCCACGGTGCCGGTCGTCGGTCGCCGGATGGCCATAGGCGCGTGGGAGGGTTGGATGGACGCCCGCGCGCGTGACGCTGCACCGGCGACGGCCCGCGTGGCCCAGTGCCGGCGACGTCGCGCGCTGTTCAGCCGAGGTGGCGCCAGATGGTCCCCGCGACCGCGGCGATGACGGGTTCCGCGTGCGCCTCTGCGGCCTGGTCCAGACCGCGCGTGAAGACGACGATGACGAGTGCCGAACCGTCGGCCCGGCGCACTATGGCCGCGTCATTGATCGTGCCTGCCACGCTGCCGGTCTTGTTGGCCACGTGGAGGCCGGCAGGCAGGCCGGCCGGTATGCGCTCGCGCCATTCCTGGCGCAGCAGGATCTGCTCCATGAGGCGGCAGGACGCCGGAGCCGCACAGCGGTCCTCCGCGATCATCGCGAGCAGCTCGAGCATGGACGCGGGGCTGCCGGTGTTGTCCAGGGCCTGGTCGATGACGAAGGAATGGTCGAAGCCCTTCGACCCGTCGAGCCCGAAGCGTTCGTCGTACAGGCGCTGGAAGGCGGCGCCGTCGAGGTCGCGAGACTCGTCGAGAACGGCCGCGTAGAGCTCCGCCAGGCGGCCCTCGTCGCGGGCGGCGCGCACGCGCTCGACGACCTGCGCGGCGGTGAGTCCGCGCCACGAGACGGGAGCCCCTACCTCGATGAGGAAGAACTCGCGGTCGGGTATGTAGCAGTCGATGTCGCCGAGCCCGAGCGCGTGCATGGTGCGGTTGACGCTCTCGAGGCCTACTCGTCGCCACAGGAGATCGGTGGCGATGTTGTCGCTCTGCGTGATCATGAAGTACAGCAGGTCGCGCACCGTGAGCCGGAGGCCGTCGTGGAGGTGGAGAAGTATGCCGCCGGGGCTCTTGTCCTCCTCGCGCAGCTCGATCTCTTCGCCGAGGCTGAGGTCGCCGGCGTCTGCCCGGCGCAAGACCTCCACCATGACCGGTATCTTGAAGACGCTTGCCAGCGGGTAGGGTTCGTGCGCATGGAGCATGACCTCGGCGCCGCTGCGCAGGTCGCGGGCGGCCACGCCCACGCGACCGCCGAGTGGTGCGCACAACTCTTTCAGCTCGCGAGCCAGTGTCTGCATGCTGTCCTCCGGACTGGGGGATGGGTGGCCTCCGGCTCCCGAGGCGGACCGTGGCTTCGGCTCCGGTATGGACGTATCGTAGCAGCAGGCGTAGACCCGGCTGGGATGAGAAAGGCTGGTGCACGAATGGCACGACAGTTGGACGGACTCGACAAGCAACTGGTCTCGCTTCTCAGCGAGGACGGCCGTCTCTCGCTGGCGGACACCGCCCAACGTGTCGGCGTGTCCAGACCCACGGTCGCCGCCCGACTCAAGTCGCTGCTCGCAGACGGCGTGGTACGCGTGTCCGCGCTGGTCAACCCGTTCGAGGTACAGGACCTCACCGTCGCTCTGGTGGGCATCACACTGGACAAGTACCTGCTCGACGAGACCATCGAGCAGATCGCCGGCCTCGACGAGGTGGGGTGGGCGGCGGTCGTCACCGGCCGCTACGACATCATCGTGGAGGTCTCGACCGAAGACGGCATGGCGGGTCTCTATCGTTTTCTCACGCAGTCGCTGGCGGTCGTGGGAAGCATCAAGTCGAGCGAGATGTTCGCGATCATGAAGGCCAGCCACAAGTGGTCGCGGCTTTCTCCCGGCATACGACGGCGGTGGGCCCAGAACACGACGGCGGGCGGCGACACACGGCGGACCTGATCGCGCGAGCGCCGTTTTATGAGGAGGCAGTTTTTTCCCACAGGACTTGTCGAAATGGTCAGTCGCAGCGGGCGATGCATGCTAGAGTGATAACCGCTCATCCGCCATCGGCACGGGCTCATAGCAGCTGCCTCAAGCCACGGATCCTCTGAGGAGGGGTCATGATCATCGGTGTTCCCAAGGAGATCAAGAACGAGGAGTATCGCGTCGCAGTCACACCGATCGGCGTGAAGGAGTTCGTGCGCGCCGGCCACGAGGTCGTCGTCGAAGCGGGAGCGGGTGTGGGGTCCGGTTTTCCCGACGACGCCTACAAGGCAGCCGGCGCCGACCTGGCGTCCGTCGACGAGGTCTTCAGCCGTGCCGACATGATCGTGAAGGTCAAGGAGCCGCTCGAAGTCGAGTGGCCCAAGTTCAAGCCGGATCAGATCCTCTACACCTATCTGCACCTGGCCGCCGGCTATGCGAAGCCGCTCACCGAGGCCATGATGAAGACCGGCATCCGCGCCATCGCCTATGAGACGGTCGAGACGCCCGCCCACGGTCACCCGCTGCTCTTCCCCATGAGCGAGGTCGCCGGCCGCCTGGCCATCCAGGCCGGCGCCACCCACCTGCAGAAGGCCAACGGCGGCTCGGGCGTCCTGCTGGGCGGCGTCACCGGCGTGCCGCCGGCGAAGGTCGTGGTGATCGGCGGCGGAACCGTAGGTGTCAACGCCGCCAAGATCGCTGTGGGCATGCGCGCGCGCGTCGTCATCCTCGACAAGATCGCCGAGCGTCTCAACTACCTCGACGACATCTTCGGCGGTCGTGTCGAGACGGTGCTCAGCAACGAAGCGGCCATCGAGGAAGAGATCCGCGACGCCGACCTGGTCGTCGGCGCGGTGCTGCTGCCCGGCGGCGCCCAGGCGCCGCACCTGGTGAAGCGGGCGCAGCTCAAGACCATGCGCCCCGGCTCCGTGCTGGTCGACGTGGCCATCGACCAGGGCGGCTGCTTCGAGACGTCGAAGCCGACCACCCACACCGACCCTACCTACGTCGTCGACGGGATCATCCACTACTGCGTGGCGAACATGCCCGGCGCGGTCGCCCGCACGTCTACGCTCGCCCTCGCGGGAGCTACGCTGCCCTATGGTGTCGCCATCGCGAACAAGGGCTTCGAGCAGGCCGTCAAGGACGATGCCGCCCTCGGCGTCAACGTGTATCGCGGCAAGCTGACCAACGAGGCCGTGGCCACCGCTCACGGCCTTCCCTACACGCCAGTGTCCAAGGCGGTCGCCTGAGAAGACACGGCGTCGCAGATGGCCAGACTGACCGGTCGGCGCTGTACGCACAGTACGGCGCGGCCATAGGTCACGCGCCTGGATAGTGCTTCAATGGGACGGTACGCGGAGTGCCTGCCGCGTACCGTCCCATTCCTGTTGTTGGGGGCAAAAGGAGATGTCATGGGAGATCTGCTGAGGATCGATCTGTCGTCGGGTGCCACGAAGGAAGAGTCGTTGGCACCCGATCTCATCCGGGAGTACATCGGCGGCAAGGGCATAGGCACCTACCTGCTCGGCCAGGAGGTAGGGCCGGACGTCGAGCCGCTGAGCCCGGGGAACAAGCTCATCTTCTGCACCGGGCCGCTCAGCGGGACGAGCATGTTCGGCGGCAACCGCTACGGGCTGTACTTCGCCTCGCCGCTCACCGGCGGCTACTGCGAGTCATACGCGGGCGGCAACGTGGCCCCGCAGTTCGCTCGCACCGGGTACAAGGTCGTGATCCTGGAAGGCCGTGCGGACAAGCCCGTGTATGTGGAGGTCTCGGAGAAGGGCGCGGCAATACGCCCGGCCGGCGACCTGTGGGGTCTCGACACGTATGAGAGCGCCGATCGCATGGTCGCCGCCACGGGAACGTCCAAGGCGCAGGCCGCGGTCATCGGACCGGCCGGCGAGAACCTGGTGCGCTTCGCCTGCATCGAGAACAACAAATGGCACAGCCTCGGGCGCGGCGGTCCCGGGGCGGTCATGGGCTCCAAGAACGTCAAGGGCATAGTCTTCCACGGGGACAAGAAGGTGGAGGCGGCGCGGCCGGAGGCGTTCAAGGCCCTCGTGAAGGACATGGCCGAGCGCGGCAAGGACGACCCCGGCGTGGCGGCCTACCGGCGTGGCGGCACCGTGAACATGGTGCGGCTCATGAACGGTGCCAATGCGTTCCCCACCCACTACTGGACCAAGGGCCGGCTGGACGACTTCGAGCCACTCACCGTCGAGTACATGCGCGAGCACTGCGCTACCGTGGACCAGGTATGCCCGCCGTGCATGCTGCGCTGTGTGAAGCTCAACACGGTGCCCGAGGGGCACCGGCACGCAGGCCTGCAGGTGGAGGGTCCGGAGTACGAGACGCTCTACGTGTTCGGTGGGCTCTGCGAGATCGTCGACTTCGGCGAGATCATGTACCTCAACGATATCTGTGACCGGCTTGGCCTGGACACGATGACCGCCGGCAACCTCTGCGGCTTGGCGATCGAGGCGTCGCAACGCGGGCTCATCGACATGAAGCTGGACTACGGCGACGCCGACTGCGTCGCCGAGCTCCTGCAGATGATGGTGAAGCGCGAGGGCGTCGGCGACCTGTTCGCCGACGGCATCCTGCGCGTCGAGCGCGAGCTGGGCCTGGAAGGCGTGGCCGTGCACGTGAAGGGCATGGAACCCGCCGGCTACGAGCCGCGCAAGCTGAAGGGCATGGGGCTTACGTTCATGACGGCGGCGCGCGGCGCCTGCCATCTGCGCAGCACGGTCTACAAGCCCGAGCTTGCCGGCATGGTCGACCCGGCGGCGATCGACGTCACGAAGGCCGAGCTGCTCGTGGACTGGGAGAACCGGCTCACCATCATGGACACCCTGATCTACTGTCGCTTCTATCGCGACCTGGTGCAGTGGCCGTACATCACGGACGTGGTGAACGCGGCGATAGGGGCGGACCACAGCGTCGAGGACCTGCAGCGGATCGCTGCGCGCATCATCGACATGACGCGGGACTACAATCTCGCGCGTGGCGTGACGCACGAGCGTCTACCCAAGTGGATCACCGACAAGCCGTTGCAGGACGACAGCGGCCTGGCGGCGTCGGCGGAGGAGTTCGAGACGCTCCTCAAGCACTACTACGCCACACGGGGTTGGGGGGTGCCGGCGAGGGCGTGAGAGCGTGCCCGAGGGGGTCGGCAGATCGCCGGCGAGAGGGTGAGAGCGCCGGGGAGGACACCGACAGATCGCCGGCAAGGGCGTGACAGCGCCGGCGAAGACGCCAGCAGACTGTCGCCGACGGGCCGGCGGCTTCGAGCAGCAGGACGTGTGTGGAAGCCGCTGGGAGCGGCTAGCCGCGGAAGAACGAGCGGACGCGCTTGAGCGGGGCCAGCGCCTCGCCGAGCAGCGTCATGACGGCGCCGAAGTGCCTCACGGACTCCTGAAGGCTGGCGAGCCCGGCTGCGAGCCGCGTCTGCTCCTCGGCGAGCGTCTCTGTCCTGCAGTGCAGGGTGGCCAGGGCTGGCGCCAGGCGCTGCACGGCGGCCTCGACGTCTCGGCTCACCCGCACGGCGTTCCTGCCGAGCTTGAAGCCGCGCCAGCCGAGATACGCGAATGCGGCTATTACGGCGGCGACGCAGACGATCAGCAGTATGAGCAGCACGATCCCGGGCATGCGGCTAGTCTACAGGGCTACCGTTGGGTGTGTCAGTGCCCGGGCGGCAGTGCGGGCGAGGATCGATGCGCACCGGGTCACTCCTCCGGCAGTCGCGGGCGGTAGCGGCAGGCGGCGGTGAGGTCGGTGCGCTCCGCCAGCACGGCGATGCGTACCACATCGCCGGTGTGCGGCGCATGGATGAAGCGGCCCTTGCCGACGTACATGCCGACATGATGGATGGGGCTGCCGAAGAAGACGAGGTCGGCCGGCTGCAGCCTGTCGAAGGGGACGGGCGTGCCCTTCTCCTCCTGCCAGGCCGCGAAGTGGGGGAGATTCACGCCGAACTTGGCGTAGACGTACATGACCAGGCCGCTGCAGTCGAACCCGGTGCCCGGCGCGGCGCCGCCGTACAGGTAGGGGACCCCCAGGTACCGCATCGCCTCGCGCACCACCGCGATCTGTTCGGCGCTGGCCTGGACGGCGGTGAGATCGACGCCTGCCTCGTGCGCCAGGCGCTCGGCCTCCCTGCGCGCCGCCTCCCGGCGGCGCTCCACCTCTCGCCTGATGCGCTCGTCCAGGTTGGCGAGCACGGCCTCGCGTTCCGCAAGGCGCGCTTGGACCATGCGCTCCTTCTCCTGGACGATCCGCGTGAGCTGCGCCGCGCGGTCGCGCTCGTCCGCAATCTGCGCGGTGAGCGCGCCGGTCTTGTTGACCAGGCGCGCCCGCAGCGCGGCCGCCGCCGCGTCCTGCTCGGCGATGAGGCGGAAGAAGCGGATCCGCGCCTGCGCCTCGTCGAAGCCCGACGCCGTGACGAACACGTCGAGTAGGGAGTACTCGCCCATCTTGTACATGTCGCTGAGACGCTGCTGGAGCAGTGCCTCCTGGACCTGGAGTTCCCCAGTGACGCGCGCCAGTGCGAGCCGCGCGAGCGCCAGGCGGCCGGCCACGTCGTCCTGGCGCTCGCGGGCGCGGTCGTACTGCTCGACCAGGCGCTCCAGGCGGCGATCGAGCCCGGCGACCTGCGCCTCGACGCGGTCGGCGCGGGCGCGCAGCGACGTGAGGTCGACGGCCGCGGAGCTGCCTGCCTTGCCTCCGCGACTTCGACCGGCTACCGGAGCGGCCTTCGTCTGACCGGCGGGCGAGGCGCCGGCAGTGCTGGGCACGGTGACGAGAACAGCCGGCGGCAGCACGGCGAGAGCCGCGACGAGCGCCCAGACGGCCGACGGCAGGCACACCTTGTGGATGCTCGCCCTCCTGCTCGACATGCTGGTCATCATCGGCTCCGGCGGTGTGGTACGCATGACAGGGGCGCAGGCAGGTGGGAGTGCTGCCGGCTTCCCGCGGCTTCATCCCGGCGGTCCGCGCCGTCCGCGCCAACGATACCTACCTGGTGTGGGCAGAGTGTGAACCTGCGGGTTCACATTGCTGTGCGCCGGGCACGCCCTCGTGCTTGCCACAGGGCCCGCCCAGAGGGTAAGCTAACTACTCGCCAACGACGCGGGGTGGAGCAGTCCGGTAGCTCGTCGGGCTCATAACCCGAAGGTCGCAGGT
>CAZIGT010000117.1:0-8965 GCA_964538465.1 uncultured Thermoleophilia bacterium
CACGGCTTCCGCTCTCGAAGCCATAGAGCAGTTCGGCTATGACCACGGGGTTGACGCAAACGCGATCGATGCTGCAGAGGATGGCTTTGACGTCGGGATCGTTCGTGCAGGCCTCTCGGTAGGCCGATGTATCGATCAGGACCCCGCTCACTGCCAGTCGTTCCAGTCGATCTGCTCGAACTCCTCCTCTATGACCCTGTCGAAGGCTTGGGCCTCTTCCCTGGTCCAGGATCCGAAGAGGAAATCCAGGTCGTGATAGGTCCGCGGGCCGCCGGCGGCCATGCCCAGTCCCTCGCGCAGGACTTCCAGGACGAGGGCGTTCATGCTCATGCCTCGGCGCTGTGCCTCCGCGCGAAGCGCTTCACCCAGCTTGGCGTCGATACCGCGGACTGTGAGGACCTTCATGGTGACTCCCGGGGTGGGTGCTGTCACCGCCTGCTGTGCCATGCTAGCACGAATGCTGGCACCACGGAAGGGCGGAGCCGAACCGGCTGTCGGTGTGGGATGCATGGGGTCATCGTGCGACGCGGCGTGCTCGAGGGCAACGGTGACGAAGGCGGCGGGCGGTTGACGTTGAGGAAGACGAGTGCGGATGAGGAAGCGCGCGTGGCTGTGAAGATGGATGCAGACGTGGTGTCGAAATCGGCGTCCCGGGGTTCTGGCTCGGTGGATGCCGGTCAGAGTCGTGGCAGGGCATTCCACTGAGCGGGGACGTCGGCGATAATCGCGGTGGCGCGTGAGAGATCGCGCTCACATCGGTGATTCGGGGGACATACGGAGCAGCAGCCAAGAGGGGGGCGGCGGTGGTACAGGCTCTATCGCGTGGGGCCGGACGGCCATGCGCGGGCGGTTGGGCCGCCGCCGAGCGAACGTGCCCGGGCAGCCGAGGCAGGTCCGGGCGGTCGGGCTCCCGGTGGGGGGCTGCCGGCGCCGAGTCCGCCGCGTAGCCACGAGCCGCGCACGCAGGATTCGCCACGCGGCAGCGTGTCACCGAGACCGCCGGTGCAGCAGCCGCTGGGAGGGCGACGGTCCCGCCGCCCCCGCCGCCGTGGATCGAACGGCCGAGCGGCGCTGGCGGCGCTGATGGCTATGATCGTGGCCGGTGGCGCCGCCACGGCCTGGTGGTTCCTGTGGGGGCCGGGCAGCGACCACTCGGCCACGGCCTTGTCGACGCCCGATCCGGCCGTGGCATCCGCCATCGCCCGCGGCCTGAGCAACGAGGCTCGGATCAGGTCGCCACGGCGCACGCCCGGGCCGGGCCGGCCCGATCTGCCCGGCGGCGTCGCCGCCGAGGGTGACGGCGTGAAGATCGCCACCTTCCTGGGCAACGAGACGCGTCGCTTCTACGGAGTGGGCCCGGTGCCGAAGCAGCTCGCGCTCATCTGGAGCACGTCGATCGGCACCGGCAAGACAAGCAACGACGCCAAGCCGAAGAAGCCGTTCGTGTGGTCGGGTACCGGCTGGACCGGCCAGCCGGCGCTTGTGCGCGACAAGGGCAAGCTCTATCTGCTGGTCGGCGGCTACGACCACAACCTGCACAAGATCGACGCGGCTACCGGACGGGTTCTCTGGGAGCACGATTGGGGCGACGTGATCAAGGGCAGCCCCAGCGTTTTCGAGAACCCGAAGCCAAAGGGCGCCGACGACCGCTACATCGTCGTGGCCGGCTCGCGGCGCGGCTTCCCGCTCTCGTTCGGGGACCCGTCGGTGGCGCCGTACCGGGCGGTGACGTGGGGGACCGGCACGGAGGTCGGGCGCCTGCCGGTCCCTCTCACCTCCAGCTACAGCCGCGACTGCGACGGCAGCGGCTTCTACCTTGACGGCAAACAGTACATCGGGGTCGAGAGCGGCTGGTTCTACATCCTCGACCCGCTCTCGACCCAGAGCTGGAACGGCCACCAGTCGCCGAGGATCCTCAAGCAGCGCCTGCTGGCCGGCGACGCCCGCGCCGCCTCTCACGGAGGCAACCTGGTGCTGGAGGCGTCGCCCGCCCTGCTCAACGACGTCATCTACGTCGCCTCCGGCTCAGGTCATGTGTACGGCATGCGCCGCAACGACCTCAAGGTGGTCTTCGACTTCTACACCGGCTCCGACCTGGACGGCACCACCGTGACGACCCGTTCGGGCCGTATCTTCGTCTCCGTGGAGAAGCAGTACATCTCCGGCCGCGGCGGCATCCTGCTGCTCGACCCGTCGAAGCCCGCCGCGCGGTCGGTCGTCTGGTACTTCCCCACGGAGGACCGCGAGTTCCAGGACTGGGAGGGTGGCGTCATCGGCTCGGTGGGCGTGAACGACGAGTACGACCCCGATGGGAAGCATCCGCGACTGGCTGCGTTCGGCGCCGTCGACGGCAACCTGTACGTGGTCGCCCAGGATGCACTGGCCTCCGCCAAGGTACGTGGACCGAACGGCGAGGGTCCGTACGCGACGCCCCAGCTCGTCTTCAAGACGAACATCGGCGGCTCCATCTCCACGCCGATCATGGTCGACGACACGATCGTAGCGGCGGGCTACGACGCCAAGGTCCATCTGTACCGCGTCGGCTATTCACCGGCTCAGGAAGGGGCGGGCGGCGCGCTTCAAAGCCCGGACGGGAACTGGTGGCGGGTGAGCGTGCGCGAGACGGCGAGCTTCTCGGGCGGCGGGTCGTTCGAGTCCACGCCCATCATGTGGCAGGGCCGCATCTACATCGGCTCGCGCAACGGGTCGCTCTACTGCCTCGGCGACCCCTGAGCCCGCCCAGTCACACTCGGCAAGCGGCTGGGCAGGATCGCCGTGCGAAGCAGGCTTACCATGTCCGGCGGGACGTGGCGGGTCGGTTTGCTGCGAACGACAGACGAGCAGCGACGCAGACGACACAAGACATGCGGTTGCCGTGTGGCCTTCGACAGCTATGCTGAGTCAGCTGGGACTCGCGAGGCGGTCGGGAGATGCAGGTTCCAGGCACGGTCTTCAGTGACGGAGAGCGAGAAGCATGGTCCTGCGGAGAGAGAGGTGAAGGATGCGCGAGATCCTTGACCAAGTAATGGAGCAGCTCGGTGGCGATGCGGGCTTCGCGCTCGTCACCCTCGTGAGCGAGCACGGCTCCACGCCGCGGGCGGCCGGGGCGCAGATGCTGGTGCGGGCAGACGGGTCGATCGCCGGCAGTATAGGTGGTGGCCTGCTCGAGGCCACGATGATGGGGCAGGCGCGAGCGGCCATGAAGGAGCAGCGCTCGCGCACGACCACCATGGCCCTTTCCGGGCAGGACGTCCACGCCATGGAGATGATGTGCGGGGGGCACGCCGAGGTGCTTGTCGCCTACGTGCCCCCGGGCGATCCTGCTCTCACCGCTGTGTGCCGCGGGCTCGCGGACGCCGTCGCGCAAAGGCGGCGGGCGTGGATGTTCACCTTCTTCCACGGCAGCTCGGTCGGCGGCGCCGCGCAGGCCGGCGGGCCGGCTGGATATGACGCCCCTGCGAGTGGCGAAGCCGCCGGTGACGAGTCGATCACGGACGTCTCCTACTGCCTGCTCGTGGAAGGCGGGGAGCCGGTGGGCGAGCTGCCGTGCGAGCCGCAGCACCTGCGCAGGCTCGTGGGCAAGACCGGCGTGCACGGGGCGGCGTCGCTCGAAGACGGCCGTCACGTGTATGTGGAGACCGTCGAGCCGCCCACCGTCGCCGTCATCTGCGGCGCTGGGCACGTGGCACAGGCGCTGGCGCCCATCACCGAGCGCACCGGCTTCAGCACCGTGGTCCTCGATGACCGGCCGGAGTTCGCGAGCCGCGAGCGCTTCCCGGACGCGTCGCGCGTCGTGGTCCTGTCGAGCTTCGACGACGCCTTCGCCGACATCGAGCTCGACGAGCACGGCTACGTGGTCATCGTCACCAGGGGTCATGTCCACGACTTCAACGTGCTCGTGCAGGCTCTCCGCACGCCTGTCCGGTACGTGGGGCTGATGTCGAGCCGGGCCAAGTGGGCGCGCGTCGAGGCCGAGCTGCGGAAGCTCGGGTTCGGCGACGCTGATATCGCTCGTATCCACAGTCCTGTAGGCCTGCGGATCGGGGCCGAGACCCCCGCCGAGCTCGCGGTGAGCATCGTGGCTGAGATGATCCAAGCGAGGGCCGGCGGCTTGTGACACCCGGCAGCACACTGTCGGGTGTGATCCCTGGCGGGCGGCCTCTCCGGCCGTATGGGAGAGTTGAAGCCCGTCCTCGTGGTCGGCGGAGAGCCGGCCGTGGTGCGCTGTGCCCGCTCCTTCATGGACATCCATGTGGATCCCGTGGTGGTGATGGGCCACGCCGCGGGGCGGCTGGCCGAAATCCTCGACGGCGTAGGCACCCACCGCTGTTCCGGCAGGTCGTGCGCGACGCCGTGCTTGCCGGCGAGCCGCCGGACGGGTTGCGCGACGTGCCCGTGGTCCCACTGGAGGCGCGTCTCTCTGAAGCGCTCGAACGCTTCGCCGGCGACGATCCCGCCGGCCGTGCCGCGCGCAGGCGCCCGGAAGGCGCCACGCGGCTCGCGAGTGTGATAGAAGACCTGACCGGGCGGCCGCTCGCGCGGCTGATCGCTTGAGGAGGCAGCAGAGTGGGACAGCCCTTCGAAATCGTCGAGCCAGAAGTCGGCTCGCTGGGCACCGCCGGCTCTCCGGCGTGGCGGCCGTACCAGGATCTGCTTGCTCAGATGCCGGACGGCTCGGTGGTCGACTGCGTGGTGGGTCTTGTCTGGACCTCCATCACCACGGATACCGGCGAAGCCGGCGTGGCTCTCACCTTCCGCGAAGGGCTGGACGAATCGAATCTGCCCGGCGCCGTGGTCGGCACCGACCTCCAGACGGCGGCGAGTTGGCTGCTCAGCTGGAATTACTACGAGGCGTCGCTTGGTTGTGCCGCCGTCAACGCGGTAATGAACGACCGTCACAGGATCGAGCAGATCACGCAGCGACCGCTGAGCGACATCGCGGTCGGCGGCACGGCTCTCTTCGAGCGCCTGGCCGAGCAGTTCGCCGGCGGGAAGGTCGCGGTCGTCGGCCACTTCCCCGTCCTGAAGAGGCTCGCCGAGACCTGCGACCTGACCATCCTCGAGCGCAAGCCCGGGCGGGGGGACATGCCGGACCCGGCGTGTGAATACATCCTCGCGGAGCAGGACTGCGTGTGCATCACCGGGACGGCGGTGACGAACAAGACATTGCCCAGGCTGCTCGAGCTTTCGCGGTCGACCTACACGGTGCTCGTGGGACCCAGCGTGCCGCTGTCACCCATCTGGTTCGATCACGGAGTGGACCTTCTGGCGGGAGCCGTCGTGAGCGATCCGGCGGGCGTCTACCGGTGCGTCCGCGAGGGCGCGCACCGGAGAGTCTTCCGCGAGGGCCTCACGACAGTGCAAATCGCGGCAGAGGATGTCCGTGTGCGCTGACGCAGGCGCCAAGGGCCGCCCTGCCTGTACTCCATTGCCGGTGCGCCTCGTCGTCTGCGACCTCGACGGCACCCTCGTGGGTGCGGCGGGTGTCGCCGTTCCCGGACTGGCCGCGGCGTCGGCCGCTCTCGCCGAGGCCGGCGTCCCGCTGGCGGTGTGTACAGGGCGGCCGCATGCGGCCTGGCTGCGGCCGCCGGCCTCAGCCCGGCGCTGATCGCCTCGTATCACGGTGCCCTCGTGGTCGACGAGCGCTCCGGCCGCCGACTCCGGCACCTCGCGATCCCACGGCGTTGCGCCCGCGGGATCGCCGAGGTGTTGACGGCCTGCGGCCTCGACCTGACCCTCTACTCGGGCGAAGACAGGTGGCCGGCCTCCGCCGGTACCCCGAAGCGCGAGACGCGCCTGATCGCGATCGGCTCCGAGGAGGCGATCGATACCGCGATGGAGCGCGCGCTCGCGGGCTGGGGCATCGCCGTGAGCAGCGGCGACAGCCCTGTCGCAGGCATCGCCGACGTGGTCGTGGCGCCGGGCGAACTTGCCGCATACCTTCGCTCACTCGCTCGCCGAGCATCCGATCACGCACGAAGACGCGGCGGGGGCATGATCGCAGAGCAGGGACGGTGGCGGAGTCTTCCACATGAGCGTGCCCTGTGCTCCCATAGGAGCGACCGCGTCCTGGGAGAGCCGGCAGTGGTACGCGCGCCAAATTGACCGCCCGGGCGCCCGCTCCGTACAATCGGGGGCACTCGTAGCTGTCCCCGTGGAATCGCTGTTTTCGGAGAGGGGAGTGATGGTCGGACTCACCATCGACGGCCGGGAAGTGAAGGTGCCACCCGGCACCATGGTCCTCCAGGCCGCTCGAGATCTCGGCATAGACATCCCGACGCTCTGCCAGGACGACGCGCTGGCGCCGTTCGGCGCCTGCCGGCTCTGCGTTGTGGAGATCGAGCACATGCCCAACCTGCGGCCTGCCTGTGTCACGGAGGCCGCGGAGGGCATGGTCGTCCACACCGAATCGCCGGCTGTGGTAGAGGCGCGGCGCGTGCTTCTCGACCTGCTCATCTCGGACCACCCGCTCGACTGCCTTGTCTGCGAGCAGGCCGGCGCCTGCAAGCTGCAGGACTATGCCTACCGCTACGGCGTCGACCGCAGCAGCTACGGCGGCGAGCGCGTGGAGCTGCCCATCGACAGCGAGAACGAGCTGATCGAGCGGGACATGAACAAGTGCGTGCTGTGCGGCAAGTGCGTCGGCATCTGCGAGCAGGTGCAGGGCACCAACGCCATCTCGTTCGCAGGCCGCGGCTTCGACGCACACATCGCCACCTCGTTCGAGCATCCGTTGGACATAGGCGTGTGCCGCTTCTGCGGGCAGTGCGTGGACATCTGTCCCACGGGTGCCCTCACCAACAAGCAGTTCAAGGGCACCCGCACCTGGGAGCGCAGCAAGGTCCGCACCACCTGCCCGTTCTGCGGCACCGGCTGCAACCTCGATCTGAACGTCAAGGACGGCAAGGTGGTCGGCGTGAGCGCCGCCTACGATGCCGCGGTCAACCAAGGTTCCCTGTGCGTGAAGGGCCGCTTCCACACGGACCTCATCAACAGCCCCGACCGCATCACGACCCCCCTCATCAGGAAGGGGGGTGATCTCGCGCCGTCCACGTGGGACGAGGCTCTCGATCTGATCGCAGAGAAGCTCGGCACGATCAAGGCGGAGCACGGCGCCGATTCCATCGGCGTGCTCAGCTCCGCCCGCTGCACCAACGAAGACAACTGGGTCATGCAGAAGTTCGTGCGGGCTGCCATCGGAACGAACAGCATCGACCACTGCGCACGTACCTGACACGCTCCTACGGTGGCCGGTCTGGCCGCCACGTTCGGCTCAGGAGCCATGACCAACTCGATCGACGAGATCGAGCTCAACGACGTGCTGTTCGTCATCGGGTCGAACCCCACCGAGGCGCACCCGATCATCGGCAACAAGATGAAGCGGGCGGCAGACCGCGGCGGCAAGCTGATCGTCGTCGACCCGCGGCGCACGGAGCTCGCCGAGCGCGCCCACATCTGGCTGCGGCTCAAGCCGGGCACAGACAACGCGCTCGTCAACGGCATGCTGAACCACATCATCAGCAGCGAACTGCACGATAAGGCATACATCGCCGAGCGCTGCGAGGGCTCCCACGACCTTTGGCAGACGGTCGAGGAGTACCCACCCGAGAAGGCGGCGGAGATCTGCGGCGTGCCGGTCGAGGATCTCAAGGCCGCCGCCGAGCTCTACGCTTCCACTGAGCGGGCCGGCATCTACTACACGCTGGGCATCACCGAGCACACCACCGGCACGGCCAACGTGATGAACCTGGCCAACCTGGCCATGGTCACCGGCCACGTCGGCAAGCCGTATGCCGGGGTCAACCCGCTGCGCGGGCAGAACAACGTGCAGGGTGCCTGCGACATGGGCGCCCTCCCCAACACGTTCCCCGGCTACGCGCAGGTCACCGACCCGGCCGCCGTCGAGCGCTTCGAGAAGGCGTGGGGCGTCACGCTGAGCCGGAAGGCCGGGCTGCGCATCCCCGAGATGTTCGAGCAGGCGGTGGCCGGCAAGCTCAAGGCCATGTACGTGATGGGCGAAGACCCGGTGCTCACGGACGCCGACGCCAATCACGTGCGCAGGGCCATGGACACGCTTGAGTTCCTGGTCGTGCAGGATCTCTTCATGACCGCGACGGCCAAGTACGCGGATGTGTTCTTGCCGGCCGCGTGCTACGCGGAGAAGGACGGCACATTCACCAACACCGAGCGGCGCGTGCAGCGCGTGCGCAAGGCCGTGGACGCGCCCGGCGAATGCCGCGAGGACTGGCGCATCATCGCCGACCTCAGCTCGCGCATGGGCCACCCGCTCGCGTACGGCAGCGCGGAAGAGGTCTTCGAGGAGATCCGCAGTCTCACGCCGCAGTACGCCGGCATCACCTACGCGCGTATCGAGAAGGATGGCCTGCAGTGGCCGGTCCCGGACGAGCAGCACCCCGGCACCGTGGTCCTGCACGAGGGCGGCTTCGCGCGCGGCCGGGGGCGCCTCAGCGGCATTCCCTACGAACCGCCGGCAGAGCTGCTCTCGGAGGAGTACCCGATGCTGCTCAGCACCGGCCGCATGCTCTACCACTACAACGTGATGACGCGGCACTCGCGCGCGCTGGATGGGCTGCGGCCCTACGAGCTCGTCGAGATCGACCCGGAAGATGCCGCGCGTCTTGGGGTGGAGAGTGGGGACATGGTGGCCATCAGCTCGCGGCGCGGTTCCATCACGGCCCGCGCGACGGTCACCGACAGGGTGCCGCCGGGCACCGCCTTCATGACGTTCCATTACCATGAATCGCCGGTCAACGAGCTCACCAACTCCGCCTACGACCCGGTCACCATGACGGCCGAGTTCAAGGTATCGGCGGTGCGGATCGAGAAGGTTGCGGCGGGCGAGGATGCGGGTGAGAGGACGGCCGCAGCGCGTCCATGACGGCGGCCGTCGTTTCACAGCCTGCGTCGACGAGACGTTCGCACAGGGGAGGCAACGTGCGGGCGG
>CAZIGT010000118.1:0-416 GCA_964538465.1 uncultured Thermoleophilia bacterium
CCGCCGCCCACCCCCATCATCGGAGCCGCCGCCGCCGGACCCCCTCTGCGGAGACTCCGCGACTCCGGTCTCAGGCCGAGCGCCACCGGCTCCGCCCGCCGTGCCCTTCCGGGCTTCGCGCTCGTGCTCTCGGCTCCCCGTTCCACTGCGCGAGAGCTTCACGGCTCGGGCTTCGGAGCCGCTCCCCGCCCCGCCCGGCAGGCCCGTGGGGGCTTCGGCCTTGCGTCCTCCGCCTCCCCCAGCCAGCTCGCTGGGCGAGCGCGGCCGCTTGTCCGTCCAAGCGAACTCCAGAAGCGGTACGCGGCCCGTGTCGCCGGCAGGGACCGAATCCCGAACGATGCCTGGTGCGTTGCCCGACGGCACGCCGACGGCCCGCGCGCGCACCGTGCGGGCGAACTCGGCCTCCAGGTCGCGCA
>CAZIGT010000118.1:426-8933 GCA_964538465.1 uncultured Thermoleophilia bacterium
GGTGGGGCGGGCACGCGGCCGGCGAGCACCGAGGATGGTCCGGAGGGGGCGTGGCCGGCGGATGCCGGGGCCGCAATGGAGGGCGCGTGACCCGCGAATGCCGGAGGCACACCAGCGGGCACGTGACCCGCGGATGCCGGGGCTGCACTGGAGGGCGCGTGACCCCGTGTTGCCGGCGCCGAAGCTACACCCGAGGGCGCGTGACCCCGTGTTGCCGGCGCCGAAGGAGCAGACACCGGGTGGGGTCGGGCCGGCGGCTCGGTGACTCTCTCCGGAGTGACCTTGGACACCGATGCCGGAGCCTCTCGTTCGGCCGGCACGACCGGCTGTGCGAGCCGCGGCGGCTCGATGAGCGGTGCTTCCGCGGCCTGCGATTCCTCGACCGCCGGTGCCTCCGCCGGCACCTTCACAGCCAGCTGTACCTCGACCGCCGGCGGCTCGATGAGCGGTCCCTCCGCGAGTGGCGTCGCTTCGACCGCCGGCGTCTCCTCAGCCTTCGATCCCTCGATCGCCGGCGTCTCCGCCGGTACTTCCAGGAGCGGCAGTTGCTGGACAGCCGCCGCCTCCGTCGCCGGCATCTCCTCCGCGACCGCGACCGACGATCCGTCCGCGGTCGGCTCCCGCACCGACTCGGGAGCCCGCGCCTCGGTGACGGGCAGCACAGCGCGTGTGGGCACCGCAGGCGTCGGCGCCGCAGCGCCCTTCCGATCGCCCCTGGGGTACGCCGCCTGATAGCCCAGCTGAAGAGCATCGTCGACGATGTCTCCGGTGGCGGGCAGATAGACGGAGACCGACGGACGATGCGACTCGTCGAGCCGGAAGCCGAGCACCGCCCGGCTCCCGCGGGGCAGATCCGAGGACAGGCGCTCGGCAGGCACGACGGCCGCACCGATGACTGCGTAGCGCGACCGTCCGCTGCCGCGCACGATCGGGAACCTCACCGCCTCGCCGAGTGCTCCCGCCCGGACATCGTGGTCCGTGTGGCAGGTGATACGTCGGCGCGTGGTCGGCACCTCGACGCCCAACTCGAAGACCCACTCGAGGCGGTCACCGGCGTGCAGAGTGCCGATGGCCGCGTCGGGAGGGAAGCCAGTGGTGTAGCTAGAACTGACGCCGCCGGACGGCGGCGCGCCGCTCAGCCCGCCGGGCGCAGCCCTGTTGTCCTTGTCCCTCGCCATGTGCTCCGGGGCGAGCGCTCCGTCGCCCGCCGCTGGCATCGATCCAGGCCTTGTTCACGCGAGCATACGCGCCGCGTTCCTGCCGACCCTAGCAGGTCTCGCACGCGGAATGGAGTCCGTATTGTACTCATGCCGGGCAACGGGACGGGGTCTCCCCAGCGGCACCGCGCCCGCCGATCGGAGCACCCGCGACGGCAAGAGCGAGCACGTGCGGCAGACAGCAGAGGCCGGATAGTCCTATAATCCGCGAGCCACGCGTGTGCGCGAGCACGCTCTTCGAGTTGGCAAGAAAGCCCACCATCGGTCTCAGGGGGGAGATGTCGCCACTATCGGGTCCCGTCATGCCCGCCGGAACGCCGAGGCCATGAACGGCGACCACGGGGTTGCCACGCGGCGCACACACCGAGCTTCATGAACACGCTGCAGCAGGGGACTTCGCATCGTCCGGACGAGGGCGACCGCCCTTCGTCCGCATCCGCACGCTCGGCGTCATCGTCGTCTCCACCACCCGGCTACACGAACGGGTTCCCCCCGGACGCCGCCCTCGGCATCCTGCGACCCACCGGCGACGTCGAATGGGTGTTCGACCGCGGGGCCGAGGTGCCCACACCGCGGCGCAGGATCGTGTGCTCCGCCGAGCGCGACCTGAAGGCCGGAGCCGCCGGTGACGCGCTCCGGATCCCGGTGGTCCGCGGTAGCGGGCGAGTCCGTTACTCGGTCGTCGGCGCGGCGGTCCTGCCGGGCGAGGGCCTCAGCACAGACGTAGCGGCCGGTAGCAGGATCGTTCTGGTGATGAGGCTCGACGATTCCCATCGCGTGTCCGTCTCAGCCTATGTCCCGGCCACGGGAGACGTCCTGGACGACGCCCTTCAGCTGGGCTACTCGGCCGCCTTCCCGGAGGAAGGCGGCCAGGCCCCCGCTCCCCAGCAGCCGTCGCTGGCCACGGAGGAGCCGGCCGAAGCCACCCAAGAGGCTGGGGCTGCCGGCGACGAGCCGGTCCATACCTCCGAAGAGGCCGCCGAGAAGCCGGCCCAAGCCGCAGGCCCGGAGCCTGCGCCGCAACAGCCGGCCGAGGCTGTCGAGAAGGCGCGGAAGGAAGCCCAGAGGCCGATCGAGGTCGCCGAGGGGCCGACAGAGGTCGCCAAGGCACCGCCCGAAAGGCCGGTCGAGGCAGCTGGTGGCGCCGAAGTCGCGGCAGAGAGGTCCGCCGAGGTGGCCGCAGCTGTGGCCCCGGGCGAGACCGGCACTGAGGCCGTGCCGCAGGACGCTGCCACCGCACCTGGGCCCGCCGCGCCAGCGCCCCCGCCGCGTCCGCCGGCCGAGGGCGCGGGCGGAGAGACGCCGACCGAGCCGGCGGGCGGCGGCACCTCCACGTTCTCCGCCGTCCCCGCCTCAAGGCCCACCAACGGCACTCCCGCGCCGTCCGCCGGCCTCGGCGTGCAGCCCGCCGCCGGCCCCGGCACGCTGCCTACCGCCGGCCCCGGCACGCAGCCTACCGCCGGCTCCGGCACGCAGCCTACCGCCGGCTCCGGCACGCAGCCCCCTGCTTCCGCCGTGCACCCTGGCAAGCAGACCGTGCCGGCCGCCGGCCGCAGAGCCCCATCCGCGGCGTCGAGGGGCCCCGTTGAGGGACAGAAGGGACGCCGGCCTCATCCGGTCACTGCCCCGCCCACTGGCGGCGCGCCGGGAGCGCAGGGGTTCACGCGCCCGAATGGAGCGGCGGTACGGCGACCCGGGCCGGCGCGCCCTGGCTCAGTTGCGCCCGGGGTCATGGGCAACGGTGTAGCACCTGCCCCTGAAGGGCGCCGGCCTGCCTCCGCGCCGAAGCTGCCTGCCGGCGCCGTGCCGGCGCCGCCCACCCGACCGACCTCGCCTGCACCGCCCTCCCGCACGCCCGCCCCTCCGGCGAGCGGCAGGCCGGGCAACGGCGGCGGACCTGGTGGGAATGGCCGCCACGGCGGTCGAGGCGGCAGACGACGCTGGTACCCGGCATTCCTCGCTCTCGCGTTCATCTGCGTAGTCGCCGCTCTGGCTGCCGGCATCTTCGCCTGCCGCGATGAGACTCCCAACGGTCCCGCCGCGTCCGCATCGCCCACGGGTCCACCAACGCCCTCGCCGTCGGCCTCCACGCCCACGCCCGCGGAGACGGCGTTGAAGGCCGGTCACGTCGAGCCGCCCAGCTTTGAGATACGGGTGGAGGGAGCGAACGTCGTGGAAACCGACATGGCCGCCGTGGTCACCCTGCGACGCGGCCTCTTCGCCTCGGGAGAGACCGTCATCTCCGCGGAGGGCAAGGCCACACTACGTCGTTTCGCGGACGAGATCAGAGGACACGCCGATGGCCTGTGCGTCCTGGTGGTAGGCCACACCGATACCGTGCCCGTGCACGGTCCCGGGGCGTTCACCGACAACGTCTCGCTCGGCATGGCGCGTGCCGTCGCGGCGATCGAGTTCCTTCGCGGCCCCTGCGGTCTGCCCTACGGGATCTTCGTGGCCGGGACAGCAGACGGCAGCGATCCGATCGGCAGCAACACGACCAAGCGCGGGAGGGCACAGAACCGCACCGTGGTCATCAAGGTCATGGAGGTCACGAAGACGACCACCTAGCGGGCATCGGCTCGCATCGGCCCCGCGCACGCCGTTCATACGGCTGGCATCGGGGCCGCAAGCGACTGTACACTCGTGAAAGGACTCGAAAGGACGGACATGGGCAATCTGGCAGAGAAGGCAGAGCAACTCGAGAAGGCTATCCAGGAGACGGCCTTCGACGGCATCCAGGACCGTCGGGACTACACAACGGGTTCCCGCCTTCTGGAGGTGGCTCAGGAAGTGTGGCACATCTCCGAGCGGCTCGCCGAGATAGAAGGACCCTCCTCCTGACCACTGCGATCGGCTGCCGCCGTTCCTGACCACCACCGGTCATGAGCGGCGCGCCGAACGTGGAGCGGCTGTTCGATCTGCCGGCCTACGGTTCGACCGGCGCGCGACCGGCCCCCGGCGGCTGCCCTCCGGGGGCGGTCTTTCTGTCAGGCGGCGTACATACGCGCGTTCAGCATCGCCGCGTGCACACGCTCCGAGCGCAACTCGGCATCGCTGGGCCATCGGTCACGCGCCGTGACACAACTCAACGTAGTCGAAGTTGAGTCGCGGGGCTGTCATGCAGTCTGCCGAGCAGACTGCATCAGGCCCCGTGACACAACCCGGCGCAGCGGCGGTTGAGTCGCGGCGCCCCGCCGATGCCCGGAATGCATCGGTCACGCTCCGTGACACAACTCAACGTAGTCGAAGTTGAGCCGCGGGGCTGTCATGCAGTCTGCCGAGCAGACTGCATCATGCGCCGTGACACAACTCAGCGCAGCGGAAGTTGAGTCATGGAGCAGGCATGGGCCAAGCAGAGCTTGACCCATCAAGCTCCATGACACTTCTTGAACTTCTTCCCGCTGCCGCACCAGCACGGGTCGTTGCGCCCGATCTTCTGCTCGACGACCCTCTGCTGCACGGCCACGCCGCCGCCGGCCGCCTGCGCCTCCTGGAAGCGCTTGCGGCCCGCGCCCGCCTCGACAGCCGGCGCGCCGCCTGCCGGCGTCTCGAAGCTCGGGCCGCCTGCCGACGCCGCCTCGCCGCCATATGACTGGGCCGCGTCGGCGAAGCTCGTCTGGTACGCCAGGTCGTCGCCGCTCGAGTAGTTGAACATCTGTAGCGGCTGGTCGAAGGTGATCGCCGTGAAGACGGCCAGATCCTCCGGCCGGTTCTTCAACAGTGTGGTGACCACGTTGCGCTTCACACTGCCCAGCATGTCCTGGAAGAGATCGAATCCCTCGTTCTTGTACTCGACGAGCGGATCGCGCTGGCCCAGCGCCCGCAGATGGATGCCTTCCTGGAGGTAGTCCATGTCCAGCAGGTGGTCCTTCCACCGGCTGTCGATGATCTCCAGCATCACCGCGCGTTCCACGTTGCGCAGCTGCCCATCGCCGAGCAGCCTCTCGCGCTCGTCGTACTGGGCAAGAGCATCGTCGACGGCCATCTCGACGACCTCTTCGATATCGCCGCTCTCGATGTCTATGTCGCTCTTCTTGAGCGTGCAGTCGTAGACGACGCGCAGGCCTGTGAGCAGCCCATCGACGTCCCAGTCCTCGGCGTACTGGGCGTCGGCGAGATGCTCGCGCACGGTGTCCTCGACCACCTCGGCGATCATGTCCCTCACCTGCTCGCCGAAGTCCTCGCCGTCCAGGATGCGCTCGCGCTGGTCGTAGATGACCCGACGCTGCTCGTTCATGACCTCGTCGTACTTGAGCACGGTCTTGCGGCGCATGAAGTTGAGCTCCTCGACCTTCTTCTGCGCCTTCTCGACCACGTTGCTGAGCATCTTCGCTTCGATGGGCGTACCGTCCTGGGGCCCCATGCGGTCGAGGATCCGGTACATGCGGTCGCCGGCGAACAGGCGGATGAGCTCGTCTTCGGCCGCCAGGTAGAAGCGGCTCTCGCCCGGGTCTCCCTGGCGACCGGAGCGGCCGCGCAGCTGGTTGTCGATGCGGCGGCTCTCGTGCCGCTCGGTGCCGAGCACGTACAGGCCGCCCGCCGCGCGCGCGGCGTCGGTGAGTTTGATGTCCACGCCGCGCCCCGCCATGTTGGTGGCTATGGTCACGGCCTTCTCGACGCCGGCATCTTTGATGATCTCGGCTTCCTTCTCGTGGTACTTGGCGTTCAGCACGTTGTGCGGCACGCCCTTGCGCTCGAGAAGACGGTGCAGCAGCTCGCTGACCTCCACCGACACCGTGCCCACGAGCACCGGCTGGCCCTTCTCGTAGCGCTCGACGATGTCGGCGATCACCGCATCGTACTTCTCCTTGGCCGTCTTGAAGACGTAGTCATCCTTGTCTTCCCGGATCATGTCGACGTTGGTGGGGATCTGCACCACGTTGAGACCGTAGATCTGCTGGAACTCGCCCTCCTCGGTCTTGGCCGTGCCGGTCATGCCGGAGAGCTTCTCGTACATGCGGAAGTAGTTCTGCAACGTGATGGTGGCCAGCGTCTGGTTCTCCTCGCGGATGGCCACGTGTTCCTTGGCCTCGATGGCCTGATGGAGGCCTTCGCTGTAGCGCCGGCCTTCGAGGATGCGTCCGGTGAACTCGTCGACGATGAGCACCTCGCCGTTCTGCACCACGTACTCCACGTCCTTGTGGTACAGAGACTCGGCGCGCAGGGCCTGCATGAAATGGTTCACGAGCGAGCCGTTGGCGGCTGTGTACAGGTTCTCGATGTTGAGCGCCTTCTCGACCTTGGCGACGCCGCTCTCGGTGACGGCCACCGTGCGGTGCTTCTCGTCGACCTCGTAGTCCTCGCCCGGAATGAGGCGGGGGACCACGCGGGCGAACTGACGGTACGTGTCTGCCGCAGTCTCCGGCGCGCCGCTGATGATGAGCGGCGTGCGCGCCTCGTCGATCAGGATGCTGTCCACCTCGTCGACGATGCAGTAGTAGTGGCCGCGCTGCGCGCAATGCTCGCGGCGCATGGCCATGTTGTCGCGCAGGTAGTCGAAGCCGAACTCGCTGTTCGTTCCGTAGGTGACGTCGGCCTTGTACGCCTCGATACGCGGACCGGGTTCCATCATCGCCTGGATGATGCCCACCTTGAGTCCCATGAATCTGTAGACAGGACCCATCCATTCCGCGTCGCGGCGGGCGAGATAGTCGTTGACGGTGACGAGGTGCGCGCCCTTGCCGGCAAGGGCGCGCAGGTACATCGGCATGGTGGCGACCAGGGTCTTGCCCTCCCCGGTCTTCATCTCGGCGATGTCGCCCTCGAACAGCACGATGCCGCCCATGCACTGCACGTCGAAGGGCCGCATGTCCACCGTGCGCTCAGCGGCCTCACGGATGGCGGCGAACGCCTCGTACAACAGGTCGTCGAGGCTCTCTCCCCGCTCGATGCGCTGCTTGAACTCGACGGTCTTGGCGGCGAGATCGGTGTTGCTGAGCGCCGCCATCTGCGGCCCCAACTCATTGATGCGCGCGACCTGCTGCGCCAGGACCTTCATGCGCTTGCCTTCGCCGACGCGCAGTACCTTGTCGATGATGTTGGCCATGTGCCTTCAGCCTACCCTGTCCGCTGTCTATCGCGCCTCGGCGCGAGCCAGATCCAAGAGCCTATCTTCGCACACCGCACGCGCGCCCCTGCCCTGAAACGGCATGCGCGGCCCCCGTCGCGGGACGATGCGGCCGGGCGAAGGGCCGGCATGCGTGCGACGGGAGACCGGCCTCACGCGGTCTCTGGGATGATCAGCCCGTAGTGGTTGTCGCTGCGCCGGTAGACGACGTTCGTGGTGTCTGTGTCGGCGTTGTGGAAGACGAAGAAGTCGTGGCCGACCAGCTCGAGCTGCAGCGTGGCCTCTTCCACCGACATCGGCTTGAGCGAGAAGCGCTTCACCTTGACGACAGCGCCGTGATCCTCTTCGCCGACCGGTGGCGGGAGAAGCTCCTCCGGCTCTTCCGGCGGCCTGGCGCCGCCGTTGGGTGACGCCGCCGCCGCGCCCGCCCCCCCGGCGGCCCCCCGCGGCGGTACCTCTCCGGCGGCCACTGCCGCCCCGGCCTCTTCGGCGGCCACCACCAGGCCGGCCCTCTCGGCCGCGTACTTGTGGTGGCTCTTGTGATGCACCTTGTCGTGGTACTTCTTGACGCGACGTTGCAGCTTGTCTGTCACGAGGTCTATGGCGGCGTACATGTCGTTCGACGACTCCTTGGCGCGGATGACGGGTCCGCGCGTGAAGATCGTAGCTTCGGCCACACTGTTGTTGGGGTTCGCCGGGTTCTTCTCGACCTTGAGCTCGAGCTCGACCCGACTCACCTCGTCGATGCGTCGCTCCTGAAGCAGGCGATGTACGCGCCCTAGCTTCTCCTGAGCGTAGTCCTGCAGCGCATCGGTGACCGCGACGTTACGGCCTTTGACCTGTATCTTCATCGACGCTGCTCCTTTGGTTGACTCCGACCACCTCACCGGCCGCGAGCGCTGGTGAGGCACGAAGAGGGACAAGACTCGATCGGCCGGCCGGCGAGCACGCCGGCCGCGTCGGGACACGGCGTGACTGGGGAACGTGCGGACGGCCGCCGTATGGTCGCGCGAGGTCAAGCGCATTCCGGCAACGGGATCGTGGGATGCGCGTGCGGCCTGTCTTGAACGTACGCCCGCGCCTCTCCCGAAGACCACGGCTTCAGCACCGCTGTCCCCGGACCGTGCGCGCGAACGTGAACGCGTGTACGTCGTAGCCCACTCCTGCAAACGCGAGGCCGCATTGATGGAGCGTCTCGCCAGTAGTGTACACAGCGTCAATGA
>CAZIGT010000119.1:0-8903 GCA_964538465.1 uncultured Thermoleophilia bacterium
CCGGCGCCCCTTGCCCCGCCGCCGCGTCCTCTGCGCCGCGCGGCCGCCGCGCCAGCAGGCGCACGCGCCGCGGCCTGCCGGCCTTCTGGCGGCGCGTGAGCTCCGCCAGCGCCTCGCCGGCGGCCATCTGCTCGGCGCGCTTCTTGCTGGGGCCGTCTCCGCTGCCCAGCACCTCGTCGTCGACGACCGCCTGCACGGAGAACCCGCGGTCGTGAGCCGGACCCGTCTGGTCGACCAGGACGTAGGCCACCGTGCGCCCCGACTTGGCGAGCATCTCCTGCAACTCGGTCTTGCTGTCTATGTGGCTGCGCTCGGCGTAGAGGATGTGGGCGTCGAATGCCTCTACCACGGCACCGCGTACGCACTCGAAGCCGAAGGTCAGGTAGATGGCGCCGATCAGCGCTTCGGTCAGGTCGGCCAGCACGTTCTTGTTGTCCACCAGGTGGGCGACCTCGTCGTGATCGTGATCGGGCGTGGCGTAGCGACCAAGCCGGCGGCCGAGTTGTAGCTCGGCCGCCACCTTGGCGCACGTCTCGCGGCTGACCACGTACGCCCGCAGCCGGGCCAGATGCCCTTCGGTGTGCTGCGGGAAGCGCCGGTACAGCTCACCGGTGATGCACAGGCTGAGCACGCTGTCGCCCAGGAACTCGAGACGCTCGTACGAACGCCCGCGGTCCGCGACCAGGGATGCGTGTGTGAACGCCTGACGGGCCAAGCGTTCATCGAGTCGGTCGAGCAGGTCGAGCAGCCGCTGGCTCAGGGTGTCACCTCTGCACGAGTGAGGGACGCCCCCGCGCCGGCAGGCGGCGTCCCTCCATGGTCCACAGGCAAGGGGCGTTGCCGTTCAGGCAGACCGCGCCTCTACGAAATCCACGGCATCGCCGACGGTCTTGATCTTCTGCGCTTCTTCGTCGGTGATCTTGATGCCGAACTTCTCCTCCATCGTCATGACGAGCTCGACGAGATCGAGGGAATCGGTCTCCAGATCCTCCTGAAAACGGGCCTCCAGGGTGACCTTCTCCTCATCGACACTCAGCGTGTCGATGAGGATCTCCTTGATGGTGCTGAAGATCTCATCGCGGGTCATGCGGTGCCTCCGGGCCGAGTTTGGCGGTACTCTACCAGATGGCCACAGGCGGCAGAAGGGAGTCCGAGCGGCTCACTCCGGCGACCGCTCGGACGGCGGCTCCGCCGCCGGAGAGGCGGCCGCCAGCTGCCGCTCGATGGCGGCGATGAGACCGCCGGACGCCGCGCGGGCGGCATAGCGCACCGCGTTGGCCGCCCCCCGTGCCCCCGAACTGCCGTGCCCTATGACCACGGGGCTGCTCATGCCCAACAAGTGCTGGCCACCATACTCCTCCGGGTCCAGGCGGGCGCGCAGCCCCCGCAGGTCCTGCCGCAGGAGCAACGCGCCGATGCGGCCCCGCACACCCGCGGCGGCCACCGACTCCTTCAGGCTGCTCATCATGGCTCTTCCGGCCCCCTCGGCGGTCTTCAGGGCCACATTGCCTGTGAAGCCGTCCGTGACGACCACATCGGCCTTGTGTATGAGCAGGTCGCGCCCCTCGACGTTGCCGTAGAAGTCGAGGCCGGGATCCTCCGCCAGCACTCGATGGGCCTCGATGACGAGAGTCGTACCCTTGCCGGGCTCCTCGCCGATGGACAGGAGCGCCACCGTCGGCTTCTCTATGCCCAGTACTTCCCGCGCGAAGGCCTGACCCATGTGGGCGAACTGACGCAGATGCTCGGGACGCACCTCGGCGTTAGCCCCGGCGTCCAGCAGGAGAACCGGCCGCGGCACGGCCGGCAGCACGGTGCAGATGGCCGGCCGCTTCACGCCGCGCATGCGATGCACCGTCAGTAGGCTGGCGGCGACGAACGCGCCCGTGTTGCCGGCCGAGAAGGCAGCGTCTGCGCGGCCTTCGGCGACCAGCCGAGCCGCCACGACCATCGAAGCGTCTGGATGGGCGCGGACCGAGCTCACGGGCTCGTCGCCGGAACCGATCACGGTCGCGGCCTCGACGAGCTCCACGTTGGCGGCGCCCGCCTGACCGTCAACGAGCCTTTCCAGCTGCGACGTGCCGCCCACCAGCAGAACCCTGGTGCCTTCGGCGGCCGCTTCGAGGGCGCCGACCACTATCGCCTGCGGCGCGTTGTCTCCGCCCATGGCGTCGACGGCGACGGTGACCGACGCGCGCGCGTCCTGTGGCCGGCTCACGCCAGCTCCGCCAGGAGGCCGTCCACATCGACCCGCTCGGCGACCAGTCGCTCGATGAGCGCCGTCTTGCTCGGCTCATGGACGCGTAGGCTGCCGAACAGCCGCCGTAACACATCGGCGGTGCGCACCGTGTCCTGGGTGACCGAGATGAGCGCGACCCCCAGGCTGGCTGCGAGGTCGATCACATCGGCGCCGGGCGTGAACTCGCCGGTGAGCACCAGCGCCGCCGTGGAGGTCTGCAGGGCCGTGAGGATGAGATCGTCGCGATCGCCGCCGACCACGACGATCTTGTTCGGCGCACGCTCGAAGTGCGCCAGGGCATGCTCGGGGCTCATGGCGCCGATGAGGTACGTCTCGGCGAGCCGGTCGGCGTTTCCCTCGCCGACGAGGAACCGGCCGTTGAGCCGTGCGGCGACGACGCCGATCGGCACGGCAGCGAGCTTCGTTTCCACCGGGAGGAGCCCGAAGCTGGGGACATGGTTCTCCGCCAGCAGCGGCGAGAGTCGCTGCTCCACCGCATCCACGCGCGTTTCGGGGACCATGTTGAAGATGACTCCGCGCAATCGGCCCTTGATCGCATCGTGGACGTAGAACACGTCGTCGAGCTGCCGCGCTCCGGTGAACCGCGCCACCAGGACCGTCGGAAGGTCGAGAAGGCCGACCACGTCGGCGCCGCTGATGCGCAGGAAGCGGCCCTGCCAGATCTCCCCCAGACCCTCGCACACGAGGAGATCGTGATGGGCCGCGACCGAGGCATATGCCTCACGCAGCACCGCGCGCGGGTCGCTGCCAGCGGAGGGCCGGGACGGCTTGAGCGAGCTCTCGTCCATGCGCAGCGGGCACAGGTCGCGGGGATCGTCCGGAAGGTCGAGCACGCCCGCCACGAAGGCGGCGTCATCGTCCGGCGCGTCGGCATCGTCGAGAGGGCCGTCCGGGGCGCTGCCGACGGGCTTGAAGTAGCCGACGTCCACGCCGCGGGACCGGAGGACTCTGCAAAGCCCGAGGGAGAGTGTCGTCTTGCCCGCGCTCGCCTCAGTTGCGGCGATGTAGAGCGACCGCATGCATCACGCCCCGTCTACTGCCTCCGCCGCGCCGGGAGACGCGGCCCCGTCTCACTTCTTGGACTTGGGCTCCGCCTCGAGCGGAATGATCTCACGACCCTTGTACGTGCCACACTTGGGGCAGGCACGATGCGGCAGCTTGGGGCTCTTGCACTGCGGGCAGATGCTGGCCGTCTCCACACGCAGCTTGTGCGAAGCCCGCCGCTTGTCGCGTCTCGCAGAGGAGGTCTTCTTCTTGGGGACTGGCATTCCGGATACTCCTTGACGCCCAACGGGCGACATCGTGTCGAAAAGCGCCGCGACAGTATACCGAAAAGAGCGGAGGCTATTCCTCCGGGCCGTGGCGATGGTCCGGGCCGACCTCGTTGAGGTCGGCCCCGCACACGGGGCAGAGGCCCAGGCAGTCCTCGCGGCAGAGCAGCTTGACCGGCATGACCGACGCGACCAGGTCGCGCACCCACCGGTCCGCATCCAGGCCCCACCCGTGCACGTACAGCGAGTCCTCGTCGTCTGCCCCCTCGGACTCGCCGCTCAAAGCTACCTCACGGCCTTCGGCGAAGACCTCGATGCGGGCCGGCCCCAGGCAACGCTGGCACGGCCCCACGATCGCAGTGGAAACGCGACCTACAAGCGTGAAGCGCTCCCCGACCCTGCCCACGGTGAGATCGAGATCGGCCATCCCGCCCTCGACCGCGTACTCCTGCCCGCCGAACGAGTACTCATCGACGTCCACGGGCAGGTCGACCCATGCCTCGTCGTCCGGGCCGAAATGGAGTGATCTCAAATCGAAACGGCGCACGGCGCACCCCGGCTTCCGGCGCCGGCAGCGTCAGGACTGAGAGTCGTCGCGGCCCTGCAGGCGCTCGCGACCGCGGCGTACTGCGGCGATGAACTTCTCGAGGCTCACCTCGAGGTTGCCCAGGACCTCGTCGGCGTAGTCCTCGGCGCCGAGGCGGATCTCGCGCTCCCGCTCGCGCGCCTCGTCGATGATCTCCTTGGCCTGCTTCTCGGCCAGCCGCACCACGTCTTCCTCGCTGGCGAGGCGGGCGGCTTTCTCGTTGGCCTCAGCGACCAGACGCTCCGACTCGCTCTTCGCCTCGGCGAGCATCTCCTGACGCTCCTTGACGATCCAGCGCGCCTGCTTGATCTCTTCCGGGATGGTCGAGCGCATCTGGTCCAAGATCTCGTAGATCTCTTCGCGGTCGATCATCACGCTGTCCGTGAGCGGCACGGTGCGCGCGTTGTGGATGAGGTCATCGAGCTTGTCGATCAGGACAAGGACATCCATTGTCGTGCCCTCCTTCAGGTGGCCGAGTCCATCGCCGCCCCGCCGGGGCCGGTGACAGGCACTCCACGCATTTGCCTATTCGTGCTGCGGGAAGAGCTCGCTGAGCCTCCGGGCCACGGTAGGCGGCACGAGATCGTCAACGGGCCCTCCGAAGGCCACTATCTCCTTCACGCCGCTCGAGCTCAGGAACGAGTGCTCCGGTGAAGCCATCAGGAACACCGTTTCTATCTCGGGCGCCATCTTCCTGTTCAGTTGCGCCATGGCGAACTCGTAGTCGAAGTCGCTGATGGCGCGCAGACCCTTGAGAATCACGGACGCGTTCCACGAACGGGCGAAGTCCACCACGAGCTTGTTGAAGGAATCGACGACGACGTTGTCGAGGTCTACAACCGCCTCTTCGAGGAACGCGCGTCTCTCCTGCACGCTGAAGAGAGTAGTCTTGCGCTGGGGCGTCTCGATGAGGCCCACCACGACCCTCTGGAACTTGCAGGCGCCACGCCGGATGATGTCCAGGTGCCCCACGGTGACCGGGTCGAACGTACCCGGGCAGATGGCGGTCACTCGGTTCGGCATACGCCTGTTCCCTCCTCGATGACTGCTTCGGGCGGCTAGCCCCTCTCGCGCCCTGGGCACTCTACTGCGCCATCAGGAACGTGAGCCGCGTGTCACCATACAGCTTGCTCACCACCGGCGTCAGCGGCAGATGCGGCTCGACGCGCCGGGCCGTCTCCACAACGGCGAGCCCGCCAGCCTCCAGAAGCGCGGGCAGACCAGTCTCCAGCAGCTCCTCCAGTCCCGGATACGACGCATACGGAGGATCCGCGAAGACCAGAGTATACCGTCTGCCCGCCGCGGCCTCTTCACGGAGCGCCGGACCGGCCTCCCGCGCGATCACGCGGACACGCTCCCCCGGCACATCGAGCGCCGCGAGGTTGCGGCGCAGCGCGGCGACCGCGGGACGGCCCGCTTCGACGAACGTGCACGACGCGGCGCCGCGCGAGAGGGCCTCGAGTCCAACGGCCCCGCTGCCGGCGAACACGTCCATGACGGCGAGACCGGCGAGCGGCCCCACAGCCTCCTCCTGTTCGACGCCCGGTCGCCAGCGTCCCGACATCAGGAGGGACTCGACAACGCCGAAGAGCGCCTCACGCACCCGGTCGGCAGTGGGCCGCGTGGAGCGACCCGGCGGCGCGATCAGCCGCCGGCCGCGCCATTGCCCGCCCACGATCCTCACAGCGGTACCGCCGCGCTCACGACAGACCCCTCCGTGGCGCCCGGCGCGTCTCCCAAGGCGAGCCCGAGCGAACATCCGCGAACGGCTTCGAGGCGGATCACGCCTCTGCCCCGTTCGCGGCTCTGCGGGCCGGCGATGCACCGTGACGGCCGCGGAGCAGAGGCGGCGGCAAGACCGCATCGTCGCTCAGGGCGAACGCCTGGGACAGCACGGCGTGCGCAGCCTCGCGGCGCTGAGCATCCCGGGCGTAGACGGTCGCCAAGGTCTCGCCGGCGGACACCCTGTCGCCGATCTTGCGCGCCACGAGGACGCCCGCCGCCGGGTCGACCTTGTCGGCGGCCTGACGCCGGCCCGCGCCTGCCAGTTGGGCGGCGCGGCCCACAAGCAGCGCGTCGCACCGTGACACCCAGCCGTCCCGCGGCGCCCGTGCCTCCGCGGCGGCCAGCCGGTGGAACTCGCCCGGCTTCCAGCGCGCGCCCTGCACGTAGCACCAGCGGTCGAAGTGCTCCGCAGCACGGCCGTCGTCCAGTGCCTGCGCGGCGCGGCGGCGACCCTCCTCCTCATCTATCCCCAGGTCTGACAGGGCCAGGAGGACGCCGGCCAGCTCGAGCGTCAAAGCCCGGACGTCCGGCGGCCCCTCCCCGCTCAACACCTGCCACGCCTCCTCGACCTCGATGCGGTTGCCCACAGCCAGACCGAGCGGCTGGTCCATGGCACTGTACACCGCCGTGACGGGGCGGCCGTAGGCTTCGCCGATGCTCACGCAGAGGTCGGCCAGAGCCTCCGCCTGCGCCCTGTCCTTCATGAACGCACCGGTGCCCACCTTGAGGTCGAGCGCGACCACCGATGTGCCGCCGGCGATCTTCTTGGCCATGATGCTCGCGGCGATCAGCCCCGGCTCGTCGATGGTGGCGGTCACGTCACGCAGTGCGTAGAGGATCTTGTCGGCGGGCACTATGCGGTCGCTCTGCCCCACCACAGCCACGCCGATGCGTTCCAGCTGTCGCAAGAACTCCCCCAGCGAGAGCTGCACGCGGAAGCCCGGGATCGACTCCAGCTTGTCGAGGGTGCCGCCCGTGTGCCCGAGACCTCGGCCGCTCATCTTGCCGAAGACCCCACCGCAGGCCGCCACAACGGGAGCCAGCACGAGGGTCACCTTGTCTCCCACGCCGCCGCTCGAGTGCTTGTCCAGCACCGGCCGGCCCACCGGCGACAGGTCCATACTCTTGCCGTTCTCGACCATGGCCCGGGCCAGCGAAACCGTCTCGTCACGCGAGAGCCCGCGTAGAACGGCAGCCATGAGCAGGGCGCTCGCCTGGTACGGGGCCACGCTGCCGTCGAGGACGCCACGCACAAAGGCGTCCATGCGCGCCGCGTCCAGCTCGCGTCCGTCGCGCTTCCAGGCGATGAGGTCGTTCACCACGTCGATCACTCGGCCACCCTCCAGAGCATCAGGCCTGCCAGGGCAGGTTCGGATCGAGCAGGCGGGCGAGCGCGCGCCGCAGCTTGCGCCGCACGCGCTCGGCTACCGCCAGTACCTCTTCGTGTCCAACGCTGGCCCCGGCGCGGTTGGCGACCACGGCCAGCAGCCGCACGGCCACGCCCTCATCCGTTGCGGCCCGTACTTCCGGCGCCGCGGACATGCCCACCACATCGCCCATGCCGGCCAGCCAGGCCGCCTCCGCCGGGGTCTCGTACTGCGGCCCGGTCACAGCCACATAGACGCCCGAACGGGCGGCCGCGTCCTGGCCCAGCGCCGCGGCCGTCTCCTCGGCCGCCCCCGCCGTACAGACTGGGGTCACCGGCGGCACAGCTCCCGGCGACGCGCCGCGCAGGTCCACGACAGTATGCGCGACGACCCCGTCGCCCGCGCCGAGGTCGTCCCTGAGCGATCCGCACGCGCAGGTGAGCACCAAGCGGCGCACGCCGGCGGCCGCCAGGGCACGTACCGGCACCTCCAACTGGTGCTCGTCGAAGCCCTCGTAGCTATGAGCGCGTCCGCAGGCCAGGAGCACATCCCCGGCCACCAGCAGGCGCCCTTGGTGGCCGGCCACAGCGCCGACCTGCCAGCCAAGCTCCGCGTAGCCGATATCGTCAGTCACCACCAAGTCGCCCGGCACCACCGCCAGCCCCGACCCGGAGATCACGGCGGCCCAGGCTCGCGGCAGCGGCGCCGTATCGGCGCTCGTGCCGGCGACGTGGGATCCGCAGGGCACGCTCACGTCCCGCGCTCGCCCACGACGCTCCCGCCCAGAGCAGGCCGCTCGCCGGTGAGCAGCGCGAACGCCGTGGCGCCCACATCCTCCAGGCAGCCATCATGGCGTCCCGGCAGCACGCCGACCGCCATGAGCGGCGAGTACTCGCGTGAGTGATCGGTGCCGGGCATGGTTGGATCGACGCCGTGGTCGGCGCAGATCAGGACGGCGTCGTCGGGCTGCAGCCGGGCGAGCCAGCCCGGCAGCGCGGCATCGACCTCCGCCAGGCCCGCCGCGAATCCCTCGACATCGTTGCGATGTCCCCAGACCATGTCGAAGTCGACCAGGTTCGCGTACAGCAGGCCGCCCTGCATCTCCTCGAGATGATGCCGGCAGGCGGCTATCCCGGCCGCGTTGTCCGTGGTGTGGTCGTCCACGGTCACGCCACGCTGCACGAAGATCTCCCCGATCTTGCCGACCCCCACCACCGGGACACCGCGCTCGGCGAGCAGGTCGAGGTACGTAGGCCCGGTGGGTTCCAGGCTGAAGTCCCGCCGGCGGGCGGTCCGGTGGAAGTCTCCCGGCCGACCCTCGAACGGGCGAGCGCTCACGCGACCCACAGCGTGCGGCCCCTGCAGGATCCCCCGGGCCAGCTCGCACCACTCGTAGAGCTGCGGGACGGGCACGATCGCCTCGTGACAGGCGATCTGGAACACGGAGTCCGCAGACGTGTACACGATGGGGCGACCGCTGCGCATGTGCTCCTCACCCAGCTCGGCGATGATCTGCGTGCCAGAGGCCGGCCGGTTGGCCAGCACCGGGCGGCCGATCGCCTGCTCGAAGGCTCCTACGACCTCGGGTGGGAACCCGTGAGGGTACGTGGGAAACGGGTGGTCCAGCACCAGCC
>CAZIGT010000120.1:0-8842 GCA_964538465.1 uncultured Thermoleophilia bacterium
CCGCTGCGCGTACGCGCAGCGGCCCCCGGCCGCAGACCTCTCCTGAGTCCTCTGCTACTTGACCACCAGCTTGGCCACGTTCGCCCTGACCTGCTCGTTGCCGACCGCGTCGACCGAGGTGACCTTGATCGTGTAGCGACCTCTGTTCAGCTTGCAGTACGGGTACGTGACCTTCACCACCTTGTTGACATCGAAGAGCTTCGCCGGCCGCAGCCTCTTCTTGAGCTGCTTGCCCTTGTAGATCCTGATGATGACTCTGGCCTTGCCGCAGCCGGCCGGGTCCTTGGTGATCCTGACCTTGATCGCCCCGCGGCGGTCGCGCCGCAAAGTGGACACCTTCTTGACCGCCCTGGCGCGCGGCTTGACGGTGTCGATCCCCACCGTGGTGGTCGCGATGGTGCTGGCGACACCGGCGCCGTTGAGCGTGCGGCAGGAGACTGCGTGCTCTCCGTCGTCGGTCGAGGTGATCGTGTAGGCACCTGAGACGGCGGCGATATCTGTCCAGGCGCCGTCGCCGAGGCGGTACTGCACGTTCGCCACGCCGGAGCGTCCGGCCGTGGGAGTGAAGCCCAGCGTCACGCGGCCGGCATGCCAGACGGTGTCGGGGCCGGTGATACTGACCGTCGGGATGACACCGTCTATGCGAACCACGGCAACCTCGGTGTCGGAGGTCACGCCGCTGCCGCTGGTGGCCCGGTACTGGACGAAGTGTGCTCCGTCGCCGCTGAGCGGCACATCGGCCACGGCCTGCGAGGCGAGCACCGTCCAGGTGCCCCAGGCGCCGTCGTCGAGGCGTGTGCGGTAGCGCAGCTCCGCGAGTCCCGAGGGGCCGCCGGCCTGCGCCCGCAGGTTCAGCGTGCGCGCCTCGGCGACCCAGCCGCCCGGCGCGTCGTCCGAGACCGTCGGCTCGGCGCCGTCGATCTTGACGGTCGCGGCGCCCACTTCGCTGTAGACGCCGTCGTTGTTCTGCGCCCTGTACGAGACCCTGTGCTCGCCGTCCTCGGTCAGGGTGAGCGTGTGCGTGCCCGCGACAGGGGTGATGCCCGTCCAGGCGCCCTCGCCGATCCGATACTCGACAGCCGCCAGACCCGAGCTCCCACAGTCCGGCACGAAGGTCAAGGTGACCGGTCCGGCGTGCCAGTCATCGTCGGCACCGGAGACGGCGATCGTCGGGGGAGTGCCACCGCCGCCGATACGCACCACGGCGAGCCCGGTGTCACTAGTCATGCCGGCGCCACTGGTCGCGCGGTATTGGATGTAGTGCTCACCATCGCCGATCACCGGCAGCAGGACGCCTGTCTGAGCGAGCAACACCGTCCAGTCGCCCCATGGGTCGTCGCCGAGACGCGTGCGGTAGCTCAGCTCGCCGATGCCGGATGGACCGCCTGCATGAGCCTCCAGGGTGACCGTCTGCGGACCGGTCACCCAGCCCCTCGGCGCGTTGTCTGAGACCGTCGGCACTGCATCGTCGATCCTGACGGTGCAGGAACCTGTGGGACTCTCGGCACCTACGTTGCTGGTCGCCTTGAAACGGACGGTGTTGTCGCCGACCTGCCCGATGTCCGCGGTGTAGACGCCAGGCGCCATCTCCGTGGCTTCTTCCCACTCGCCGGCGCCGACAACGTACTGAACACCGGCAAGACCCGAACCGCCGGCGGTCGCGGTGAAGGTCAGCGTGACCGGTTCGGCGTGCCAGGCCGCGTCGTCACCTGAGACGGCGACCGTCGGCGTGGCGGTATCAATCTTGACCGTGCACCGCCCCACATCGCTTTCTGTACCGGCGTTGTTGCGCACCCGGTAGGAGACGACGTTCTCACCCTCGTGGCCGATCTCGGCCGTGTAGTCGCCCTTGCCAGCGTCCGTGGCATCCTGCCAGTCCCCGGCGCCGACACGGTACTGCACCGCCGCCACACCGGAGTCGCCGGTAGAGGGCGTGAAGGTCAGCGTGACCGGATCGGAGTGCCAGGCGTCGTCGTTGCCGGACACGGAGATCGTCGGCACGACCGTGTCGATCCGCACGGTAGCCATGCCCTCGTCGCTGGCCACTCCGGCCTTGTTGACTGCGCGGTAGAGCACCCCGTGCTCGCCGTTACCGGTCACGGTGAGCGTGTAGGCACCCGCGACCGGGATGATGTCGCTCCACCATTCGCCACCCCAGTACTGCACCACATCCAAGCCGGAGGGTCCTACTGTGGGCGTGAAGCTCAGGGTCACCGGGCCGGCGTGCCAGGCATCGTCGGCGCCCGCGACGCTGACGACTGGTACGGTCTCGTCGATGCGCACGACGGCCAGCTCGACATCCGAGGTGCGGCCGGCGCCGCTGGCGGCCCAATACTGCACGAAGTGTTCGCCCTCACCGCTGAGGTCGACATCGACGGTCGTCTGACCGGAGAGGACCGTCCAGTCGCTCCAGGGATCGTCGTCGAGGCGCGTGCGATAGCGCAGCTCGGCGATGCCCGACGGTCCGGCCGTCGTGTCCAGAGCGACTGTCTGGTCGCCGGTCACCCAGCCGCCGGGCGCGTTGTCGGAAGCCGTGGGGTCGGTCGTGTCGACCCTGACGGTGGTCGCGTCCGTCGCCGTCTCGGCGGCGGAGTCCGTGACGCGCACTATGACGCCGGTCTCGCCCTCGTCGCTGATACTCAGCATGCGGACGAGGCCGCTGCCGGGGATCTCGGCCCAGCTCGAGCCGCCGTCGGTGGAGTACTCGAGTGCCGTCAGCGTGCGGCTGGGGTCGACCGTGGCCGCCACCGTCAGGTCGACCGGCCACGCGGACCACCCCTCGGAGTCGCCGCTGATGGTGACGGTCGGCGCGCCGGGAACCGGGGGCTCGCCGGTCACGAGGATGGTGCCGGAACTGCCGGCTATCCAGCCGTGGGTGGCATCCACGAAGTCGAGCCCGTACAGGTAGTGCCGGGTGCCCGAGCCCTCCTGGGTCCACGTGGCGCCGCCGTTGGTCGTGGTGACGATGGTGCCGTTCCAGCCGACCGCCCAACCGTTGCTGGCGTCCACAAAGCAGACCGACTCGAGGTCGTCGGTCGTAGGGGACGTTTGCTGCGTCCAGGTGGCACCGCCGTTCGTGGTGGCGAGGATGGTGCCGGTGTTGCCCACCGCCCAGCCGTGGCTCGTGTCGACGAAGCTCACGCCGAGAAGATGCCCCGACGTGCCAGAGTTCTGAGGATCCCAGCTGTAGCCGCCGTCGGTCGTGACGAGGATGGTGCCGCTGTCGCCGACCGCCCAGCCGTGGTCGGCGTCGACGAAGCAGACGTCGTTCAGGCGATCGGTCACGCCCGAGGTCTGCCCGACCCAGTCCGCGCCTCCGTTGGTGGTGGCGCGAATGGTGCCGTCATCACCTACGGCCCATCCGGTCTGTGTGTTGATGAAATCGATCGCGTAGAGGGAGGATGAGGTACCCGATGTCTGGGCGTGCCAGTCGGCTTCGCCGCCCCAGTAGACCAGGATCTCGCCGTTCTCGCCGGCTGTCCATCCGTGGCTGTCGTCTATCCAACTCACGTCGTTCAGCCGGACCGTGGTGCCCGATGTCTCAGGACTCCATGTCGCGCCGCCATCGCTGGTGGCGAAGATGGCGCCATCGTCCCCGACCGCGCGGCCGCTGGTGGCGCTCGCGAAGCTCACGCCGTTCAGAGTGGTCCAAGGTCCCGAGCTGATCTCCCACCAGCTCGTGCCGCCGTCGGTGGTCTGGAACATCTTCCCGGCGCTGCCCACCGCCCAGCCGTTAGAGGCGTCGCTGAAGCTGATGCCCCAGAGACTGACGCCGGTGAGCGAGGTCTCCGTCCAGTTCGTGCCGCCGTCGTCGGTGGCGAGGATCTGGCCGCTCCATGTCGTGGCCCATACGTTGCTCGTGCCGGAGCAGACGACCTGGGAGAAGGGTTCCGTGGTGCCCGAGGCTTGAGGGCTCCAGGTCGCGCCACCGTTGGTGGTCGCCACGATGGAGCCCATAGTGCCCACCGCCCAGCCGGTGTTCGCATCGGCGAAGGTGATGCCGTAGACGTACTCGAACCCGGTGACGCCCGAGCTCTGAGGAACCCAGGTGGTACCGCCGTCGGTGGTGGCCAGGATGAGAGCCGGATCGGTCGCGGACCAGTCTGCGCCGACCGCCCAGCCGGTGTTCGCGTCGACGAAGTCGACGTCGTACAGGGTCACCATGTCGTTGTAGTTCTGCTGCGCCCAGTTGGCCCCACCGTCGCTGGTGACGAGGATCAAGCCTAATTCACCCACGGCCCAGCCGTGGAGCGCGGCGAGCTACTCGTATTCGTACACGCTCCCGGTGACGGCCGAGGTCTGGGGCGCCCAGGTGGTACCGCCGTCGCTGGTGACGAGGATCGTGCCGGCACTGCCCACCGCCCAGCCGTGGAGGGCATCGGTGAAATCGAGCGCGTAGAGATGCTCCGTGGTGCCCGTGTCCTGACGGGTCCAGGTGGTACCGCCGTCGCTGGTGACGAGAACGGTGCCGTAGTCGCCCACCATCCAGCCGTGATCGGCGTCGGCGAACGCGACCCCGGACAGCTCGTTGCCCTGCGGCAGCGGGTTCGACCAGCGCCAGTCCGCCGCGTTCGCCTGGGCGGGCGCGAGGACGGCGGCGCCCAGGATCAGGGTCGCGAGCACCAGAAGCACCAGCGCAGCCGGGCCGCGCACGAATCCGGTGAGGCCGCCACAAGCACTCAGGCGGCCCTTCGGCGTGCCGACGCAAGCTGCGTCGTGTCGGCCTGTGCGGCGGTCCGTGCGGTTGATGTACCGGACACCGGTGCTCGGCGTTGTGCCCATCTGCGCTGCGCTCCCCATTGATGCCCCGGCAGCCCGGTCGATCCCCGTGTCGAAGAGGCGACGCGCCTTCTGCCCGCGCAGTGACCGCACGGTGACGCGGAGCCCTTCCCAGAGCTGGGACCGGATGCCAGGTGATTGCCCGCTATCTCCCTATGCCGTTCGGCAGGAGAAGCGGCCAGCTTGAGCCGCGCCGTTGCCCCGCGCCGGCGGGCGACCGGCGGGACCGTCCGGACGGAGTATCCGAGCCTTCGGCAGAGAGCGGCCAAAGCGCTCGGCGGGACTGGCCGGAGGGAGTCACGGGAGCGCTCGGTGGCGCTCGACCGACATGGGCCGACCGCGCGTTGCTACCTACGGCGCACGGCGCCGCGGGCGAGAACCGCCGGAGCTCAGCCGGGGGGAGGCGCCGGGGCGTCTGGAGCGTCCGGTGCCTCGACCGGTTCGGCGAGCGCCCCGGATGCAGCGTCCGTCGACGCCTCGTCCGCAGCGGCCGCCGAAGCAGATGAGGCATCTGCCCGCGCCGCGGGCTGAGGACTGCCGGATACGGTCGCGGGCAGGACCGCGGCCTGGTCTGCCGCCTGGCTCGCGGCCTCACCCACGACCGGGCCTGCGGCCCGGCTCGCCGCGCCGAGCTGCCGCTCAAGGTCGTCGGCGATCTCGTCGAGCCCCTGCGCGCGCAGCGTGTCGATCGCCTCGCGGATCTTCTTGCGGGCACGCGGGTCGTCGGCGCTCACCACCTGGCCGTCCACCATCACGGTGGCCGTCGACGTCAGGGTCACGTTGCTCGGCCCGGCTCCCCCAGCCGATCCAGCCGTGACCCCGCCCGCCGCGAAGAACTCATGCGCCAGGTGGTCTATCTCGTCGATGATGGCCTTCTGCTGCGCGGGATCGGTCACCTCGACACCGTCGCGCACCAAGGTCTTGTGCCCGTCGCCCAGATCCGCATCGACGTGCGTGGTCGTGATGCTGGTAGACGTCTCGACCGACTTGCGCCCCCTGAGCCAGTCCCAGAATCCCATCCCGACTCCCCTCTACGCCCGGCCACGATGCTACAACCCGGTGATCGAGCGCACCAGGCTACCGCCGCGCCGTGCCGCGGCCCCACGGACAGCGACAGATCGGAGCCGACGGCGGTCCCGCCGGCCGGAACGGAGCCGTGTCGCGACCCCGCCCCGGCCGATGTCACACAGGCGTGGCGAGCTTGAGGCCGACGATCCCGCAGATGATGAGCGCGATGCTGACCATCCGGGCGACGCTGGCGGGCTCGTGGAGGAGCAGGATGCCGAGCAGCACCGTGCCGACCGCCCCTATGCCGACCCAGACGGCGTAGGCGGTACCGACCGGGAGCGTCTTCAGGGCCGCGCTGAGCAGCCAGAAGCTGGCGATCATCGCAACGACTGTGAGAGCTGAGGGCAACGGCCGAGTGAATCCGTGCGTGTACTTCAGCCCGATGGCCCAGCCGGTCTCGAACAGCCCGGCCAGGACCAGGATCATTTGGGCCATATGCCTTCCTGACTCATCCGCGCACGCGGCCCGAACCTGACGGTGGAGCGGTGCGCGGGTACCTCGTTCATCGACTCATCTTCTACGTGTGGCCCTGTGCCACCTCCCACGTGCGACCCGAAGCCATCCGGTCCGGCCGCGGAGCGCTTCCTGCAGAGATGCCAACGAGTCAGTTAGGATACGGTCGAGGCGACCCTATGCCGGAAGTCGTCCTCGTGTAGTAGTGGGGGAAGGAGGGTTCCTTTTCCCGGACCAGCGGAAGAGGCGGTTCGAGCCGTGGCGAAGATCGTCGACCTACACGACAGAGAGGTGCGGCAGCTCACGAGGCGGGTCACCGCTCCAGGCGCACGCGAGCCGTTCGGGGCGTACCTGTACCACCCCGACGAGCCGGGGGCGGAGCTTTGCAGATACCTGGAGCAGAAGGTCTTCTTCGAGGTGTGCGGCGACCCTCGTGAGAGCATGGCTGAGGGATACGCTCCCTACGACTCCAGCAGCCTGTTCTTCTGTGTCGTCGACCATCTGCGCATGCTGCCCGCAGGCATGATGCGCATCGTGATGCCCTGCGAGCGGGGCTTCAAGAGCCTCAACGACATAGAACCCGTGTGGGGAGAGCCGGCAGAAGCGTTGATGAAGCGCACAGGGGTGACCATCGATCCGGACAAGACGTGGGACGTGGCAACGCTCGCGGTGGATGCCGACTACCGCGGCGGAGCGGTTCGCGGCCTGGTGTGCATGGGCCTCTACCAGACGCTGGCCTTGTGCGCGCGCAGGCACGGCATCGAGTGGTTCGTCACGATCATCGACATGCCGGTGTTCAGGCTGGTGCGCTGGAAGCTCCATCTCATATTCGCCGGCTACAAGGGGGTCGGCCCCAGGCAGTACATGGGCTCGCCCACGAGCATACCGGCGTGGTGCGACGTAGTAGCGGCGGAGAAGCGCCTCGCGTCCGAGGACCGAGACCTGTACGAGATCCTCGTACAGGGCGTGGGCCTGGAGCCGGCGCTGCGCCGCGTGGATCTCGACGACCTCGACCGCCGGGTCGTCGTGGGGAACCAGCAGGTCGCCGGATAGAAGCAGGTCGGGCGCGTCTGAGCGCCGGTCGCACTCAGTACGAGACGAGCTGAAGCTTGTGGGTCCCGAGGGAGCTGACGACCTCGGGCAGCCTGTCCGGGCCCACCGGCCGCGAGTACAGGTAGCCCTGCGCCGCATCGCACCCGAGCTCTCCGAGCCACTCGCTCTGCGTCGAGTTCTCCACGCCCTCCGCCACCGTGCCGATGCCCAAGCCACGCGCCATGGCAACGATGGTCGCGACCAGAGTGGTATCGGGGCTGTCCGGCGCAGGCATCTGGCCCACGAATGACCGGTCGATCTTCAGGATCGTGGCGGGGAAGCGCTTCAGATGGGCGAGTGAGGAGTACTGAGAGCCGAAGTCGTCGATGGCGATCTGGACCCCAAGCGCGCGCAGTCCCCTGAGAGCCGCCGCGGCAGCGGCGGGGTCGTCCATGACCACCGACTCGGTGAGCTCCAGGCAGAGACACGAGCCGGGCAGCCCGTGAACGGTCAAGGCGTCGGCGACACGGCTCACGATCCGCTGGTCGTACAGCTGGACACCTGAGAGGTTCACAGACACGTAGAGACTGCCCATGTCCGGCCACTGGCGGCGCCAGGCGGCTAACTGGCTCACCGCCTGACCCAGGACCCAGTCGCCGATCTCGGCGATGAGCCCGTTCTCCTCGGCTAGAGGGATGAACTTGGCCGGCCCCACCACGCCGTGCTTGGGGTGCGTCCAGCGCACCAGAGCCTCCATGCCCATGGCGACACCCTGAGGCAGGCGCACGATTGGCTGATACACCAGACGGAGCTGTTCCAGGGCGATGGCGTCGTGGAGGTCGCGCTCCATCTCCACACGCTGCTCCACGCGCGCCCGCATGGACTCGTCGAACACCGCCACGGCATCGCGGCCGGCGTCCTTGGCCTGGTACATGGCGGTGTCGGCGTCGCGGACGAGCGTCTCCACGGTCGCCGTCGGGTCGTCGCCGGAAGCGTAGGCCAAGCCGATGCTGACCGACACGTAGAAGGTCATACCGTTGACCGCGAAGGGGACCTTGAGGCACGTCCGCAGCCTGTTCGCCAGGTCGAGCGCGTGCGAGACGCTCACGACGTCCCCGAGCAAGATCACGAACTCGTCGCCGCCGATGCGGGTGACCACATCGGTCGGCCGCACGTTCTCGCGCAGCCGGCGGGCCACCTCGACGAGGAGCTCGTCCCCGTGCCGGTGCCCCAGCGTGTCGTTGACCAACTTGAACCGGTCGAGGTCCACGTAGAGCAGGGCGACGTGAGTATCGTCGATACGCGCTCGCTCCAGCAGATGCGCCAGGTCGCGCTCCATGAGCCGGCGGTTGGGCAGCTCGGTCAGGCTGTCGTGGTGAGCCTGATGGTGAAGCCTGACCTCTGAGGACTGCGCGATGCGCAAGGCCTGCACCAGGCGCAGGACCGCCGCCGCCGACATGGCCAGCATCAGCAGGCCCAGGACGACGCGATCGGTCGTGGTGGATCCCAC
>CAZIGT010000121.1:0-8842 GCA_964538465.1 uncultured Thermoleophilia bacterium
CGGCCGATCTCGCGGTACGAGCCTCGAGCCTGTATCTCCAGGAAGGGCACGGGCGACATGGTCACACTTCCCCGGCGATGATGCGTCGCGGATCGGGCCATTCGGCCAGACCGATCCGCGCGGCAGCTTGGTCGATGGCGGCACAGAGCGTCTCTCCGACGTCTGCCGGCAGGCCGAGCGGCTCCTCGGCCATGAGCTGTGCCGCGCGTTCCTCGGCTGCGTCAATCACGCCGGTGCGCCCCGCATCCACCCACTCGTGCAGGCTGCCGCGATAGCCCACCACGGGCGTCGGGAACTCGCTACGCAGGTACTTGCGTGTGTGCTTTGTACCGAGGAAACCCTTGCCGGCGAGCACGCCGTCCACCATGGCGTCCACGTCGAGCGCCTCCGCGTCGTAGGGCCGCGATGACACGGCGTGCAGCACGTTCGTCAGGATGTCGTCGTCGACGACCAGGACCTCGGCGTTGGTCGACGCGCCGGCCTGGATCTCGCCGATGCCGGAGAGGAAGCGCGGCCGCGCCATGAGGCCGATCAACGCGTTGACCGCGCGCTCGTACCCATACTGGGCGTCGATGACCTTGCTGTCTGAGGTGAGCCCGTAGCAGTCGCAGGCAAGGCCGCAGCGCCGCGCCAGGAGCACGGCCGCCACCACGCTGACCTCGGGCGTGCCCGAGGCCACGTTGCCGGTGCGCGGGTCCGGCGCCGACAGGCGCGGACCGTAGTACACCGGCGTCCCAGGCGCCGCGGCCTGGGCCAGCACCACGCCGCTCAGCACCTCGGCGTGCTGCTGTGCGGCCGCGGCACTCACGGCGGCCGGCGCGGTGGTCGCCGCCGTGGGACACGGGAGGATCTCGCACACCACCCCACCGTGCCGGGCAGCGGCGATCAGCGCGTCGCTCACCGGCCCGCCGAGGATCAGCGGGCTCACCGGCGAGAAGGCCAGGTCGACCGGATACCTGCCGTCGCTCCCGTCTGCGCCGGAGAGGGCCGGCGCCATCTCCAGCAGCGCTTCGACCTGTGCCGGGGTCGAGATCCCGGGCCCGCCTATGTACTTGTCCGACTCGTTGGCCAGCACGAGATACGTGTAGAGCGGCTCGAGCTCCTCCGGGAGGTCGCTCGCCATGACCAGCGAGGTGAACTCATGCTGGTTGCGCAGATGGTGCATTATGCGTGCCAGCCGCACGGAATCGGCCAGCGTGGCGAGGCGATGGGCGCCCGTGCGCGGGTCGGAGATGTAGGCCGCCGTGCCCATGTTGTGCACGAACGTGGGGCCCGGGTCCGGGCCTACCGGCAGCGACCGCTCCGGGCTACGGGCCGCCAGCGTGTAGGCCCGTGGGCAGGCGGCCAGAGCTTCGGCCACCGCGCCGGCCGGCACGGAGATGCGGCCGGCCGGTCCTTCCGTGCAGCCGGCGGCGAGCAGCAGCTCGCGCGCCGCTGCGGAATCCACGCGCACACCGGCACGCTGCAGCAGTTCCAAGGCCGCCCCGTGGATGGCCTCGAGAGCCTCGTCAGGCCATGGGTCGAAGGCGGCCGCGAGAACGGCCGCTGAGTCGATCGACGTCATCGGCCTAGACCTCTTCGGCCTGATCGCGGCCGCGACCACGCCGCCGCAGGATCAGCCATACGACGATGCCCACAACGACCACGGCGGCGATGATGATGCCGGCGATGGCACCGCCGGACAGCCCGCCGCCCGTCTCCGCGGTGGCGGTGACCGGCTTCACGTTCATGTACGTGCCACGCAGGAACGTCCACACGGGCCGCCCGTTGTCCTTGGGCACGAGCTGGTAGCTGGTCCACGTGTCCGTGCGGTACGCCTGACAGTCGAGGTTGTACCAGAGGACGATGTATGGGGCCTCCTCGTAGAGGAGCTTCTGCATGTCGTGCACTATCTGCAGACGCTCCGTGCGATCGATGGCGGCCGCCTGCTGGGAGTACATCTTGTCGTAGGTGGGGTTGCTGTACTCGCTGTCGCTCCAGTTGAGGATCTGGGTCGTGGTGAAACACGACAGCATGAAGCCCGGGTCGATGTCGCCGCCCCAGCTCCAGATGTACATGTCCATGTCGGCGTTGTCGTAGCAGCGGTCGCCGAAGGCGCCCTCGTCGGCGATGTTGAGCTTGGCCTCGATGCCCACGTCCTTGAGCCACGTAGTGATCATCTTGCCGGCCGTGATGTCATTCTGGTAGGCGCTCATCACGTCGAAGCGCCAGCTCAGCTTCTTGCCGTCCTTGGACTCGCGGATGCCGTCGCCGTCGCGATCTGTGTAGCCGGCGTCCTCCAGGATCTGCTTGGCCTTCTCGGGGTCGAACGACACCTTCTCGGATGCCGCGGGCTCCCAATGCCAGTCGCCGGCCGCCGGCGAGATGATGCCGGTGCCCACGGTGGCGAGGCCGTCCATGGCCTGCTTGACGATCTTCTCCTTGTCTATGGCCCAGTGCACCGCCTGGCGGATGCGCACATCGCGCAACAGCGGATTGCCCTTCGACTTGGGGCTCGTCCAGGTATTGAAGCCCAGCTCGTGGAAGCCGATGCGGTCCACGGCCACGGCCTTGGAGCCCTTCATGCCCTCCACGCTGCGCAGGAACGTCGGTGTCTCGAAGACGGCCACATCCAGGTTGCCGGCCTTGTAGTCCTGCACGAGCGTGTCACCGCTCTGATAGATCTGGAAGTAGACCTTGTCGACCTTGGGCGCGCCCTCGAAGTAGTCCTTGTTGGCCTTGAGCGAGACGTAGCGGCTCTTCTTGACCTCGTCGATCATGAACGGCCCGGTGCCCACCGTCGGCGGCTTGGCAACGCTCTCAGCCTTTTCCCCGGGGATGTCCTTCCAGAGATGCTCGGGCACGATGGGGATGTAGAGGGCCAGCAGGCCGGCGTTGGGACGGTCGCAGGTGATGACGAGCGTGGTGTCGTCGGTGGCCTCGACCTTGGTCACGTGCTCGAGGTACTGGATGTATGCCCACAGCTCGTTGTCGAGGATGTAGTTGTAGGTGAAGGCGATGTCGTGGGCCGTCATCGGCTCACCGTCGTGCCATGTGACGTCGTCGCGGATCGTGAACGTCCAGACCTTACCGTCCGGGCTGTGCTCCCACTTGGTAGCCAGGTCGGGGACCGGCTCATAGTTCTCGTCGTACCACGTGAGGAAGTTGTAGTTGAGGCGGACGGACTCCCATGTGAGCGAGCTGTAGTTGGAGAACGGGTTGAACCCGTCTATGTCTTCGCCGATGCCCACCTTGAACGTGAGCTCCTTAGCCGCCGGCGAGGCCGATTCGGCCGTGGCGGCGGTCGGAACGGCAGTCGCCCCGAGCGCCGCCAGAAGGACGAGGATCATGAGGACCATTGTCCGTCTCATCGCTGCTCTCCCCTGAGTCGAAGATTGCGCTGGCCCTTCCGTTGAGGCCACCCCACGAAGCGGAAGCCCGACCCCCCCCCGGCGGCCGGGCCGACGGATCATTCGCAGCCCCGGCGCCGCCGCGCCGTTCGGCACCGGCGGCAGGCGGGCTGCCCTCTCCCCGTTAGTACCCCCACCATGTCCAGCGGTAGATCCACGAGTACGACTCGACCCACCCGAACTCTTCCCCGTGCGGATCCAAGCGCGTCTCCCCTTGGTCGATCCTGCCGGGCGTAGCGCTACTCCAGCAGCAGGCACGCCGCCATGTGCCCGTCGCCCACGGCGACCTCTTTCGGCGTCTCGACGCTGCAGCGCTCGACCGCCTGCGGGCAGCGCGGATGGAAGCGGGAGCCGGACGGCAGGTCGATCGGGTTGGGCGTCTCGCCGGCGAGGATGGTGCGCTCGTGCTTCTTGGTGGGGTCCGGCAGCGGGATGACGGAGATGAGCGCCTGGGTGTAGGGATGGCGGGGATGGGCGACGACCTCCTCGGTGGGTCCCAACTCGACGATCTTGCCGAGGTACATCACGGCGATGCGGTCGCTGATCACCCAGGCCAGGGAGAGATCGTGCGTGATGAATATGTAGGTCACCCCCAGAGTCTCCTTGTGGGCGACCATGAGCTTGAGGATGTCGTTGCGGATGGAGACGTCGAGGCTGGCGACCGGCTCGTCGGCGACGATCACGTCGGGCTCGAGGACGATCGCCCCAGCGATGCAGACGCGCTGGCGCTGGCCGCCGGAGAGCTCGTGCGGGTAGCGGAAGAGGTAGTCACGAGCCGGTCGCAGGCCGGCCTCCTCAAGCGCCTTTATGACCCGGGCTTCCTTGTCGCGCTCGCTGGTGACGAGGTTGTTGACCAGCAGCGGCTCGGCAACGATGTCGAAGATCGTCTGCTTGGGATTGATGGCGTTGTAGGGGTCCTGGAAGATGATTTGCGCGTGGCGGCGGTACTCGCGCAGCGCTTTCTCGCTGAAGCGCCCCAAGGGCAGGCCCTTGTAGAGGGCATCGCCGCCGGTCGCCGACTCGAGCCGCAGAAGGGTGCGCCCCAGGGTCGTCTTGCCGCAACCCGACTCGCCGACCAGGGCGAGGATCTCGCCGCGGCGGATCTCGAGGTCTATCCCGTCGAGTGCGTGCACGAAGCGCTTGACCTTGGAGAAGAAGCCGGTGAACAGGCCCTCGTGCAGCGGGAAGAGGACCTCGAGGCCTTTGAGCGCGAAGAGCGTCTCGCCGGCAGGGGTCTCGCGCACCGCTTCGGCGCCCACACGCTCGCCCTTGGACGTCTTGGTGGCACTCATCGCTTGGCCTTCCCGGCCGCCCTGGCGGCCTTCTTGGCCGCGGCCTTCTCGGCAGCGGCACGCTCGGCTTCGGCCGCCGCGGCCTGCGCCGCCTCCAGGCCGAAGTGGTGGCAGGAGACGCGATGGCCGCTCTCGGTCTCCACGAGCACCGGCTCGAGCTGGGTGCAGGGGCCGAAGCGCTCGGCGCATCGCGGCGAGAAGTTGCAGCCGGCCGGCGGGAAGAGCAGGTTGGGCGGATCGCCGGGGATGGAGCTGACCATCTCGCGCTGCTCGGAGATGTTGGGGAAGCTCTTGATGAGGCGTCTGGTGTAGGGATGGGTGGCGTTGTTGAAGATGTGCTCCACGGTGCCCTGCTCGACGACCTTGCCGGCGTACATGATGACGCCCAGGTCGCAGGTCTCGGCCATCACCGAGAGGTCGTGGGAGATGAGGATGAAGGAGAGCGAAAGCTCGCGGCGCAGGCGCTCGATGAGCTCGAGGATCTGCGCCTGGACCATGACGTCGAGGGCGGTAGTCGGCTCGTCGCCGATCACCAGCCGCGGGTTGCAGGCAAGGGCCATGGCGATCATCGCCCGCTGGCGCATGCCGCCGCTCATCTGGTGGGGGTATTCGCCGATGCGCTTGGGGTTGATGCCGACCAGCTCGAAGAGCTCTTTGACGCGGGCGGTGGCCGCCTTCTCGGAGATGTCCTCGTGCAGGCGGATGGGCTCGGCGATCTGGACGCCGACCTCCTTGACCGGGTTGAGCGCGTTCATGGCCCCCTGGAAGATCATCGAGATCTCCTTCCAGCGGATCTTGCCCATGCCGTACTCGGTGCGCTTGGCGAGGTTCTTGCCATCGAAGAGGATCTCGCCGGAGACGATGCGGCCGTTCTCCGGCAGCAGCTTGATGATGCTGGTGGCGGCGGTCGTCTTGCCGCAGCCCGACTCGCCGGCCAGGCCGAGACTCTGGCCGGGCTCGATAGTGAAGCTGATGCCGTCGACCGCCTTGACCCAGCCGGCGGAGAGCTTGAAGTAGGTCTTGAGGTCGCGCACATCGAGCAGACCGGGGTGCTCGATGCGGGGCGCCGGGGCCTTCTCGGGCGTGGCCTTGACGGCCTTGGCGCCCGCCTTGCCGGCGGGGGCTTGCTTGGCTTGGGCGGCGCTCATCGAGCTCCTCCGTCACTGTCATCTTGTCGTGGTTGAGTGGGCGGCACCGGCGGAGGCTCCACATCCCCTCGCGGCTTCAGGTGCGGCAGGCCGCCTTCTGGGAGCACAGCGCCGGCCATCTCGACGACCGGCACGGCCGCCTCAGGCACGCCGGCGGCCCCGCCCCCGGCGGCGCCGGGGGTATCCGGTGCCGCGCCCGCCTCTTCGCGCTTGCGCAGCTTGGGATCCAGCACTTCGTCGAACGCCGTGCCCATGAACGTGAACGCGAGCACCACCATGATGATGGCGATACCCGGCGGCAGGATGTACCACCAGGCCGGCAGGCCGGCGGCGCCCGATACCCAAGCCCCGCGCAGCATGGTGCCCCAGCTGAAGTTGAGCGGGTCGCCGAGACCCAGGAACGACAGCGTGGTCTCGGAGAGGATGGCGATGGCCACCACCAGGACGGTGTTGGCGAAGATGATGGGGAACACGTTGGGCGTGATGTGCCGCATCATGGTGTGGAAGTTGGACGAACCTATGGCGCGCGAGCGTTCGACGAACTGCAGCTCGCGCACGCTCAGGGCCTGCGAGCGCACCACGCGTGCCGTGCCGGGCCAGCTGGTGATACCGATGATGAGGATGATCATCCAGTAGTTCTGGCCCCAGGCGGCTGCCAGTACCATGGCCAGCGGCAGCCACGGCAGTACTAGGAACCAGTCGGTGATGCGCATGCCGACCTCGCCGCGCCAGCCGCCGTGAAAGCCGCTCCAGATGCCGATGGTGGCGCCCAGAACGGTGGAGATGGCGGTGGCCAGCAGGCCGACTATGAGGCTGATGCGGGCGCTCCAGATGAACTCGGCGAGCACCGACAGCCCCTGCTCGTCTGTGCCGAACCAGTGGTAGTACGGCTTGGCCGGCGTCTCGAACGGCACGCCGATCTGGGCATTGGGAGCCAGATAGGCGTGGTCGGCGAGGAATGGCGCCAGGAGCGCGATGGCCGCGAAGAAGGCCAGGATGACCAGCCCGGCCATGCCCTGCCAGTTGCCGCGGAACAGGCGCCAAGTCTGGCGCATGTTGAAGACCATGAGAGCAGCGCGCTCCGGATTGGCGTCGCCCCACGCCCACACGCTGGCGCCGATCAGCAAGACGGCAACGGTCTGCCACAACCAACCGTACGCTCCGCTGTTATGCCTGAACGAGAAGCCTTCTCCGTTGGCAGCGGCGAACAGGCTCCAGGCGATCAGTACGACCGCCAGGGCGGCCAGCGCATAGGCGGTCGTGTGCTTGCGTGCGCGCCGCATGCGGCTGAGCACGGCCAAGACGGCCACCATGAGGCCGAGCACCAAGATGATCCAGGCCGGGTAGCGGGCGACCTCGGGGTCCACGAACCCGCCCATGACGTTGCCGAAGCCCGACGAGACCGGACGGTCCTTGGGGAAGGTGGCGAGCTCGAGCACTATCCAGAGAACGGGCGTCCAGATGAGGATCCAGCGCTTGAGCCGCGACGGGATCGTGCCATGTTCGAGCTCACCACCGTTGCCGTTGGCGAGCACCGATCCCGTGGGCTCTCCTGTGGCGGCGCTCATGCCTTCACCCGCGGGTCGAGGTAGTAGTACATGATGTCGGCGGCAAGGTTGGCGAGGATGACCGCGACCGCCGCCAGCAGGAACACGGCCTGCATGACCGGGTAGTCGCGGTTCATCATCGACTCATACGACAGCAAGCCCAGGCCAGGCCAGTTGAAGACGCTCTCGGTGAGGATGGTGCCGCTCATCACGAAGCCGAGGTTCATCATCACGATGGTCACCGTGGGCAGCATGGCATTCGGCACCACATGCCCCCAGAGCACGCGGTTGTCCGTGAGGCCCTTGGCGCGGGCGGTCTGCACGAAGTCTTCCTTCATGACGCCTGTGAGCGAGCTGCGCATGATCAGGTGGTACTCGCCGACGTACGCGATGGCGAACGTGCCCACCGGCAGGATCATGTGATAGAGGACGCTGCCGACCTCGTTGTACCAGTGCGCGTATGTTGCTCCCGGCTCTAACATGCGTCCCACCGGGAACCAGCCTAATTGCACGGAGAAGATCATGATGCATATGAGAGCGAACCAGAACGTGGGCATCGAGTAGAAGAACATGCCGGCGTTCGTGGATATGACGTCGTACTTGCTGTTGCGACGCCAGGCCGCGAACACACCCGTGATGTAGCCGATGAGGGTGGCGATGATGGTGCCCGTGCCGGCCAGAAGGACAGTGGGGCCTATGCGTTCGCCCACGACCTCCGACACCGGCCGCTTCTCCTTGAACGAGTAGCCGAGCTGCAGGTGCAGCGTGTCGTACCAGTAGTAGCCGAACTGCTGCCAGAGCGGCTTGTCCAGATGGAAGATCTTGCGCTGCTTCTCGATGGCGTCTGCCTGGAAGCGGCCCTTCGGGAGCAACAGGCGCGCCGGGTCGCCGGGCATCATGCGGAAGAGCACGAAGTTGAAGGACACGACGACGATGATCGTCAGCAGTGCGTTACCGACTTTGCGCAGGAAGTAGCGACGCTTATCCACGTACCCTCGGATCCGGCGCCGTGGCGACGCCTCGTCGTTGCCCTTGTTCGCCCCGCCGTGGCCCAGCATAGCCTGCCGTGCCAGCGCCGAGACGCCCATCCCACTTGGGAACCTTATACCTATTCGGTGCCCGTTCGGGCAAGGTCACGATCTTCACCAAATCTGCCCCCAGTGAGGATGGTGTGACGATTGAGCAGGCTGACCGGCCTGCTTCCTCCTCCACAGGCGCACGCAGACACCTGAGGGGTCGGGATAGAGAGGAGTCTCACCGCGGGCGCAGGCGACGTCAACGCCCGCGCTTCCCTTCTGGAAATCGCAGCCCCGGCTCACGCCGCGCCTCGCCTCGCCCCCGCGTCCCGCCGGCGCCCTTACTCCGCCCCCACCAGCCGCTTGGCGGCGGCGCCCGCCACGAGGGCGTCCTCGGCGTAGCCGTCGGCGCCGCTCTCGTCGGCCCCCGCGCGGGTCGGGGGGGCGCCC
>CAZIGT010000122.1:0-8739 GCA_964538465.1 uncultured Thermoleophilia bacterium
CGAACATGAAGGCCGAGACGCGGGTCTGCCAGCGCATGACCGACACGGTGAACTCGAAGAGTCCGTCGGGGAACTGGCCGGTGAAGAGGATGACGATGTTGGCGATCCAGACGATCAGCATCTGTGCCAGCTGCAGCACATAGAGCACGATCATGTGCGGGAAGAGCGCCAGGTACTTCAGGAAGAGAATGGTGAGCGCGGCCCACCTGCGGGAGCTCTTGTCGGGGCGCGTGATGGTCGTGGTGACCGGGTAGGGGTCGTCGTTGGGGGCGAACGGCGGGAACTCGTCCGTCAGGCCACAGAAGAAGCCGCTGAGCGCATTGCCCCAGCCCAGGAGCCTGCACATGAAGGCGTGCATGCCGGTCGGATAGCTGCCGGTGAAGAGGACGATCGGCTGGCTGATGAAGAACACGAACGCGGCGCCTATGCCGAAGACGAAGTAGACGATGTAGTGGATGAGCAAGGCAAAGGACTTGATGGCGAACAGGACGAAGAGCAACGCCCAGCCCCGCGAGCTCTGCTCTGGGTACGTGGCCTGCACGTCCACCGGGTAGGTTGCGTCTGTCACGAGCCCTCCTTGTTGCCGTTTGCGTCACGCGCCCGTGCGCGCGATCGGTCGCCCTGTGTTCTTCGGCCCGGCGGGGCTTGCACCTTGAGCTTCCCGCATGGCGGTCGCGCGGTTCCGCGGGGGCGTGAGCGCCGTGGTGCGATTGACAGGCCTCAAGGGGGTTCCTAGCATGCCGGCATGGCTCGTTCGGAACCACCGGTCAGTGACCCGCCGACGCCCTCCCCGGCTCCGGACCCCTCTCCTCGACGCAGGCACGGTGATGACGGGGGGCATGAGTCCACGGGCATAGGGCCGCGACTACGGCGCGTGCGGCTGGAGCGCGGCATGACCCTTGCGGAAGTGGCTGCTGGCGCGGGGCTCACCAAGAGCTTCCTGAGCCGGCTGGAGCACGAGGACACGGCCGCGTCGGTCGCCTCGCTCACGAGGATTTGCGGAGTGCTGGGTGTTCGAGTGGCCTCACTGTTCGAGCCCGCCGCGGGCGGCTCTCAGCGACGGGAGGCGCCTCGCCCGGCGAACTTCGGCGGCTCGGGCATCACCGACTACGTCCTGACCGCCGCCGGCGAGCGTCGGGCTCAGGTGTTCGAGACGCACCTGGAGCCGGGCGCCACCGCGGGACAGGAGCTCTGGTCGCTCGACGGCGAGGTCACCGTCGTATACGTGGTGCAGGGAACATTCGAGCTCGTGTACCAGAACCGCGCCGTGCGCCTGCGGCGCGGTGAGGCGCTGGCCTTCGACCCGCGCGAGCCGCACACCTGGCGCAACCCGTCGGGCTCGCGGCGCACGGTGGTCGTGATCGTCGACGTGCCGGCCATGTTCTGACCGCAGACGCCGGGCGGTCAGGCTGGTCGGCGGGCGCCTGCGGTCAGTGTGTTGCGCGGCGCACGAGTTGAGTATTGGTTGACGCCCGTGCGTGTCCGCATGAGAGAATATGGCCAATCGAGGGAAGGAGCTCCCCATGCCGGACAGCGCAACAGCCACGGGTATCCCGGTGGTGAACACCTTCAACGAGTGGGATCCCCTCGAAGAGGTGGTCGTGGGCATCGTGGAAGACGCGGTCGTGCCGCCGTGGGACGTGATAACCCCGGCGACCACGCACGACCGCAAGCTCTGGGACTACTTCCGCATCTGGGGAGGCCAGCGGTGGCCGACTGAGCTGCTGAAGGCGGCCGAGGCCGAGGTCGAGCACTTCGTCCACATCCTCGAAGCCGAGGGCATCACGGTCCGCAGGCCGGAGCGCTTCAACTGGGAACGGCCGATCGCCACACCGGACTGGAGCTTGCCGAGCTCCTGCTACGCCCTCATGCCCAGGGACGTGCTGCTCGTGGTGGGCGACCTGGTTATCGAGGCGGCTATGGGGTGGCGCAGCCGCTACTTCGAGCATCTCGCATACAAGACCATCTGCAAGGAGTACTTCGTGAGCGGGGCGCGGTGGATCAGCGCGCCCCGCCCGCAGCTCAGCGACGAGAGCTACGACCAGGACTTCATCCCGATGGAGGAGGGCGACGAACAGCGCTTCCTGCCGACCGAGTTCGAGCCCATGTTCGACGCTGCCGACTTCATCAAGTGCGGCCGCGACGTCTTCGTCATCCGCTCCAGCTGCACCAACCGGTTCGGCATCGAGTGGGTGCGGCGCATGTTGGGTCCCGACTACACCGTGCATGAGGTCGAGCACTACGACACGCACCCCATGCACATAGACGCCACCCTCTACCCGATGGCACCGGGCAAGGTGATGATCAACCGTGAGCGCATCCCGAAGCTCCCCGCCGTGTTCGAGAAGGCCGGCTGGCAGGTCCTGGAGTGCCCCGCCAGCGAAGAGCCGCCGCGTGTGCGCTACAACTGCAGCAGCTGGATCCTCATGAACAGCATCATGCTCGACGAGAAGCGCGTCGTGATCCACGCAGGAGAGCCCAACTTCGCCCGCCAGCTCAGGAAGTGGGGCTTCGAGCCTATCGAGGTGCCCTTCTCGGCGTTCGAGACCATCGGTGGCGGCTTCCACTGTGCCACCGTGGACATCCGGCGGCGGGGCACGCTGCAGTCGTATTTCTGATTGCCCAGTCTGACAACATAGACAGTCGTTCTATCGTGACGGTAGTCGCGCGGCCCGACATCAACTAGCGATTGGGAGCACGACGATCCGGAGGCGGCAGTGACCCGCGCAGAGACAGACAAGGTCATCAACGATATCCTCGAACGCTATCACCATCAGGTCGGTGCCATCGTCACGCAGGACGACGGCGCGCTGATGAGGCTTCTCTCTACCCTGCAGTGCGACAGCACGGACGCAGAGGTGGGCGAGTACCTCTGCTCGTTCCTGGTCGCCTGACGACACCTAGCGACGCTGAGACGACATGCCGGCCGGCGCCGGCGGGGTCGTCGCACACCGCGTCGCTTCTCCAGAGCCACCCAGTGTGAGGCCTGGGTTCTCGGGTTGACCGTGAACCAGGCTCCCGCGGTCGAGGGGCGCCCGGGCCTCCAAGTGTACGGTCGACCGGGGCATGGTGACTGAACGAGTCACATGTCCCGGTCGGCCGATGTATCTCCGAGGTCGAGCCGCAGCTGACCGCTCGAGAATGCGCTCACGCGGTTGCGGCCGCCGCGCTTGGCCATATACATGGCCCAGTCCGCCTTGTCGATGAGTTCCTCTTTGAACTCGGCGTCCTCTGGATACGTCGCCACGCCGATGCTCACAGAGATCCGTCGCACTCCGGGGGCGATCTCGGCGCCGCCGATCGCCGCGCGTATGCGCTCTGCGGCGTCCAGCGCCCCCGGGCTGTCGGTGTCCACGAGCACGACGATGAACTCCTCGCCCCCGTAGCGAGCTGCCAGATCGACTCGGCGTATGGCTCCGTCGATGGCTGCGGCCACGGCGCGCAGGGCGGTATCGCCGAGGCTGTGCCCGTACAGATCGTTGAAGTCCTTGAACTGATCGATGTCGAGGAAGAGGAGTGACAGGGGCATGCCGGAGTCGTGCGCCCGCTCCAGTTCCTCGGTGAGTCGCTCGTGCAGGTAGCGGTGGTTGTAGAGGCCGGTGAGGTAGTCGGTGATGGCGTCGAGGCGCGCTCGGCTGAGCTGCTCGGCGGTCGTGTGAAGCATCGACGCAAACGACTGCTTCACGCCGCTGGGAGCGGCGCGCGATTCGTACTGCCTGCCGTCCACCGGCATGTCCACGCTCACGAGTGCTGTGATGTCCCCGTCCGAGTTCCGAATGGGGGCTGTGCCATAGGCCCAGACCCCGAAGCGGTCGACGTAGAGGACGTTCTGGTCGAGGGGCGCGCCGGCGAAGTCGGCCGCCAACTCGCCGGCGCCGGCCACGCTCTCGCCCGGGGGAGACCAGTCCGGCTCCTCGGCGGGGTCGACGACGACCACGAACTCGTCCGCTACCGGGGCGAGCGTCACCATGAACCGCGGGCCGGGGTTCTCGGCGAGCACGGCGGAAAGGGTGTCAGCGATGCGGCGGTACTCCGGCACGTCCGCGGTCATCGCCTCGATCACGGCGTCGTGGTCGTGTGGGGAGATCCGCGCGGCTGCGACGGCAGCGATCTCACGCGCCCGGGTGCGGAGAGCGTGCAACTCGTCGAGGACGCGGAGGAAAGCCCGCACCATCTCGGGATCGAACTGCTTGCCGCTGCAGCGGTCGAGTTCCTCTCGGCATTCGGGGTACGTGAGCGGGTCCCGGTAGGGCCGCCTGTAGGACATGGCATCGTAGGCGTCGGCCACGCACATGGCGCGGGCGACCAGGGGGATCTGGTCGCCGGCCAGCCCGGAGGGGTAGCCCTCGCCGTCCCACCGTTCGTGGTGGTGCCGCACTCCGGCCACCAGGTCCTCGGCGAACAGCGGCTCTATGATGTCGGCGCTGAGCGAGGGGTGCTCGCGCATGAGCTCCCACTCGCGTGCGTTCAGCGGCGCGGCAGTCGTCAACACTCGGTCGGAGATACCGATTTTGCCCACGTCGTGGAGGTAGGCCGCCTCTTCGATCTGTTCGACGCGGTCGCGTGACCAGCCGAGCTCGTGCCCCAGCAGGACCATGTAGGCGGCCACCCGGGCAGTGTGGCCGAGGGTGTAGTGGTCCTTGGCGCTCAGCGCCGAGCTGAGTGCCCGTAGGTTCCCCAGATGCAGCCTCTTGATGCGGCTGTAGAGGCGCGCATTGGTCAGCGCTATGCCGATGTGGGTGGCCACCCTGTCGAGCAGAGCAAGGTCGCGGTGGGAGAACGCATCGGGAAGTCGTGATGCCACCTGCAGCACGCCTATGGGGAGATCGCCCTCCCGCAACGAGACCGAGGCTATGCTCCGGATATCTGGCTGAGGCGAGGGTGACGTCAGCAGCTGGAGATCGTCGCCGGGTTGTATGAGAGTGGCGCCGTGGTGCGTGGCTCGGATGAGTGCGCGCAGTATGCGGGGGTCGGGGCCCGCATCGACGACGGCGGAGTCGACCGAGGGCGTGACATAGGCGAAGGAGGGCCCGTCCCCATCGGCCAGCGCCACCGCGGCGATCTCGAAGCGGAGGAGTCCGTGAAGCTCGTCAATGGCCAGCCGGGAGATCTCATGAGGGTCCAAACTGGCGGCGATTTGGCGGGCCAGCGCGTTGAGACGCTCGGCCTCCCTGTTGCGGAGCTGGATCTCGCCGTAGAGGTTCGCGTTGGCCAGCGCCTGTGCGGCCACCTGAGCGAGACCCTGGAGGAGCTCGATATGGGCCGGTTCACGCGGGAGGCGATACATGAGGCTGACCACGCCTATCGCCTCCCCGCGCACCATCAGCGGCACCTTGATGGCGGAGCGCGCTCCCCAGTACGCCCAGACGGCGCGCTCGAGGCTGCTGGGACCGGGGTCGTCCTGTATGTCGGTGCGCCACTGTGGCCGGCCGGTGGCGATGGTCGTGGCCGTGAGCGTGAGATCCTGGAGGGGATAGACATCGCCGGCGGCGCCGGTGTCTATGGTGCCGGTGACGCTCACGAGGACGCGGGCCTTGTCGCCCTCGACGATGACGATGTCGCAGACGTCGGCCTCACCCACCTGACAGGCGCGGATGGCCATGGCGCGCAGGACCCTGTCCACGTCGAGGGAGGCCCCGAAGTCGAGCGCCGACTCCACCAGCAGGCGCTGCTCGCCCACGCTGCGGTTCAGCCGCTCGAGAAGGAGGGCATTCTCGAGTGAGCCGGCTACGATCTGGCTGATGCTGCGGACGAAATCCATATGCTCCGAGTAGTCGCGTGGGCGGACGTCGAAGAGGTCGAGGAAGCCCACCAGCTTGTCGCTGGAGACGAGCGGTATGCCGAACTCGCTCTGAAAGCCGTAATCTGCGTAGTTGTCGAGCTCGGTTTCCGTGAGCCGCGGGTCGTCGGGGGATGCGATGACGAAGGGCTCGCCGCTGGCGAGGGCGGTGGCCGTGGTGGGGTACCTGTCGAGATGGAGGAGGTTGCCGACCACGTGCGCGTCGGGACCGCCCGCGTCGACACTGACGCGACAGCGCAGGCAGCCGGATTCGAGGGTGAAGATGTCACAGCAGCTTGCGTCGACGACCGTCCTGAGTCGCTGCGCGACGGATTCGAGGAGCTGGCCGATGTCTGCCGCGTGGAGCTGTGCGGCCAGAGCCCCGAGCTCCGCAACATCGCGCAGGATGTCGGAACGGCGCTGGAGCTGGCGCAGGAGCTCGAGCTGGTCCAGCGCCGCCTGGAGCAGCTGGCCTGTACTGCGCAAGAAGTCGGCGAAGTCCGTGAAGTCGCGGGGCTGCGTGTCGAGCAGGTCGATCAGGCCATAGGCGGTGCCGGCGACGTACAAGGGGACGACCGCTTCGCTCCGGTAGCCGGAGACGGCGTATGCTTCGCGTTCGCTGGCGCTGAGGCCGGCATCCGAAGGGTCCGAGACGAGGAGCAAGCGGTTCGCGCGCAGCGCCTGTTCCGTAGAGGGGTAGTCGCATAGAGGGATCGGTCGGCCGTGGACCGCGACTTCATCGTCGGCGTCGCTTCGCGCGAGGAGGTGAAGCTCCCCGCCGTTCAGCGTGAAGACGTCGCAGCGGGCGACTTCGAGGACGTCGCGAAGGCGGTCCGCGAAAGCGAAGGCGAGCTCCTGCTCGTCGCGCGACCCGTCGGCAAGGGATCCGAGCGCGGCGAGTTCGCGAGTGAGCCTGCTGTGCTGCTCGATCTGATCGAAGAGCGCTGCGTTCTCGAGCGTCTGGCCAGCCACGTCGGCGAGGCGACGTATCACCTCGATCTCATTGTGGAAGTCGCGCGGGCGGTAGTCGGAGATCTCAGCGAGGCCGATGACCTTGCCGCAGGCCATGAGGGGGACGGAGAGTTGGGCCTGGTAGCCCCACTTCTCGAGTGAGGACCGGCCTTCGGGAGTGAGCACGGGGTCGTCGAGGCTGGTGGCGCAGGCGACCTGACGCGAGCGCACGGCCGCGCGACTGCAGGGGTACCTGTCGAGCGGCAGCGTGACACCGTCCCAGTCCGGGTCGACGCGGCCGTTCTCGTAGCTGAGCAGGGCACGAATGACGTCGCCTTCGACCGCGTAGATGTCGACCACGGGGGCCTTCGCCGCGGTGGCGAGCCGCCGGGCGGTGGCGTAGAGAATCGCGGGGTAGTCGAGGAGCTCGCGGTCCTCGACCGTGGCCTGGATCACAGTCTCCAGCTCGGCGTTGCGGGTGACGGCGCGGCGAGCTTCCTCGTCTGCGCAGACGAGGGCGGAGAGGAACTCCCCGACGGCAGTGGCCTGAGCGGTGTCGAGAGAAGCACGAGGTTCGAGCGCCACGAGGAGGTGGCCGAGACGTGCGCCGTCTCGCCGGAGCGGCACGGCCAGCGCCGAGCGGGAATCGGGGGTGTCGGGGAGCAGGGCAGGGGACGTGACGGCGCGGAGCCGCGAGGTGTCAAGGCGGCGCATGAGGTCCGCCAGGGCCGTGACGGAGTCGTCGTCGTCGGGTTCCAGGGGTTCGATCGACGTGAGAGTGTGCACGCCGGTACCGGCTGGCCGAAGGATGACTGCCGCGCGACCACCCAAGAGCAGGCACGCTGCGCGCAGGCCGCGCGGCACGGCGTCCGCTGCAAGGTTGTCAGGGGCTTCCAGGTGACGGTGCCGATGGCCTGCGGGTCGCTCGACGGTCTTTAACGCCGGGGAGTCGAGGTGGTCTGTGGCGGGCGGCGCGCGGCGTGCGTCGGCGTCGATCGGGCGGTGAGGTCTGACATGCTCCCGGAGCGACCCCGGCCGACGGCCTGCCGAACCTACTTGCGCGGCGAGGCAGGCTGCGGCCGCCTGCTTCGCGAGCTGGCCGAAGAACGTGATGTCGGCTGCCGCGAAGCGATGCGGTGAGGACGGGCTGGCGGCGAGTAGAACGCCTTGTGGGCGGGCGCCGTCGTGGAGTGGCGCAGCGATTGCGGCCCGTAGGCCAAGGACGCGGTGAAAGTACTCGTGGTCGCGGCGGCTGAGCTCGGTGCTTGTGGCCAGATCACCGATCGCCACTGTGCGATCGTCGCTCAGGACCATTTCCGCGAGGGGTATCTGACGGATGCCGACGAGATCGCCCACGGGGAGGCCGAGAGGCGAGATGCCCGAGGGGTGCGCAGCGACTATGGCAGCGGTGTCGTTGTCGACAAGCCAGGCGATGACAGCCACGGGGAGGTTGAGGCCACTGGCCGTGGTGACGGCAAGGTTGCGGATGTGCCCGTCGTGGGAGGCGGGGGCGAGCGCTGGGTCCGTCGGGGGGATGTCGTCGACAAGGACGGGACTCTGTGGCGCGAGCGAGCGGGCATGTGATCGCAGCGGAGCGGGGCGATCTGGGGGCCGGACGGAGGCGCGAAGCTGCGTGTCGATATCAGTGAGGTGATAGCGGCGGTGGCCACCGGGGCTGCGGAAGCAGGGGACATGGCCTGCCTCGCTCCAGCGGCGGAGCGTGTTGGCGCTGACTCCGAGAACGGCGGCGGCCTCGCTGAGTCTCAGCCACGTGTCTGAGACGAGGGTATCGGTACGGTCCGGCACTGTGGTCCTCGTGGGGTAGCGCAGTGCGAAGCTTACCAAACCTCCCACCGGCGGGACAGTGCCTTCGGTGGGGGAGTGGCTTTGCCGCGGTATCGACCGAGCTGCCCGCTGTGGGGGCCGTTCGGCAGAGAGGACGGGAGGACGGCATCCGTCATGCGCCGTGGCGGAGTAGCCCGCGCAGGGGGTTTCACGTGAAACGGTCG
>CAZIGT010000123.1:0-3091 GCA_964538465.1 uncultured Thermoleophilia bacterium
GCCGCGCGCGGCGCGCCCCCTCGTTCGCGTCTGCTATGCTGCCCCCCATATGAAGACCCCGCGGCCCTCCGGATCCCCGTTCGTCACCCAGGTCCGCGTGCGCTACGCCGATACAGACGCCGAGGGTGTCGTGTACTACGGCACGTACCTCACCTACTTCGAGGTGGCGCGCGTGGAGCTCATGCGCCACCTCGGCTGCCCCATCGGCGTCGCCCGCGCGCGGGGTGTGGTGTTCCCCGCCGTCGAGGCGGACTGCCGCTACCACCGCCCCGGTCGTGTGGACGACCTGCTGGACGTGCGCCTCTGGCTCGGCGGCCGGCGAGCCGTCACCTTCGACTTCGCCTACGAGGTCTGCCGCGGGCAGGAGCTGCTGGCGAGCGGCACCACGCGGCACGCCGCCGTCGAGGTCGACGGCTTTCGCCCGGTGAAGCTGCCCGGGTGGTTCGTCGAGCTCTGGGAGAAGGCGGCCGAAGGCATCGGGAGCGCTGCATGACGGGCAAGAAGGACATGCCTCCAGACGACGAGCGGGGTAACGTGGTCCGGGGGCCCTGGGGTGTAGAGGATCTCGAGCTGCGCACGCCGGACGATATGCACGTGCAGCACTGCTACCGACACCCGGACCGCGAGACGGGCGTGTCGTGCTCGAACTGCGGGCGTCCCATCTGCTGGGAATGCATGACGCCCGCGCCGGTCGGCTTCCGCTGCCCCGAGTGCATGGGGCGTACGCGCAAGGAGCGCAAGGCGGCGCCGGTGGTCACTCGCGGACAGATGCGCCGCCGCTGGTCCGGCAGCCTGGGCGGCACGAGCTTCGTGGGCGGCGAGACGCCGGTCACGCTCGTGCTCATCGGGCTCAATGTGCTCGTCTTCCTCGCCCAGATCGTCACGAGCGGAGGGGGCATCGTGACCGGCAGCTCGGGCGGGACACTGTATGAGTGGGGAGCCCTCTGGCCGCCGTCGATCGCCTACGACCACGAGTACTGGCGGCTCGTCACGCCGATGTTCCTCCACGGCAGCATAGCCCACATCCTCATGAACATGGTGTCGCTGTGGTTCATCGGCTCGGTGCTTGAGCGGATGATCGGCAGTGGGCGCTTCCTCACCATCTACCTTGTCTCCGGCCTGGCCGGCAACGCGCTGGTCTTCGCCATCGGCCCGGAGCTCAGCCCCGTCGTCGGGGCTTCCACGGCCATCTTCGGCGTCTTCGGCGCGCTGTTCATCTTCGGGCTGCACGACCGTGGCGCCTGGTCGAGCGCCATGGTGCGCACCGTGGGCGCGCTGCTCCTCTTCAACCTGGTCTTCACCTTCGCCGTGTCGGGGATCTCCTGGCAGGGGCACGTCGGCGGCCTCATCGGCGGTGTCCTGGCGTCAGAGGCGCTGCTGTGGTTCGGCAGGCGCCGGCTCTCCCTGCACATGACTACCACAGACCTCCTTCTGCTTGCCGGCGTGGCGGCGCTGTTCGTCGTGCTGATCGTCTGGCGCGTCCTTACGTTCCCGATCCTCTACTGACGTCCGTGGGCGAGCAGGTACCGAGGGCCTTCCGGGGGTCGTGTGCCTGGCAGGGAGGGGTGCCGGCGGAAGACCGTCTCAGCACGCCGATCGCCGAGATAGGGCGGCGGGTCGCAGCGCTGCAGACCTCGCTGAGTGCCGACGGGCTGGACGCCGCCCTCATCGTCCAGAACGCCGATCTCTACTACTACGCCGGCACCATCCAGCAGTCGTATCTGCTCGTTCCCGCGGCCGGCAAGCCCACTCTCTTCGTGCGCAAGGTCGTCGAGCGCGCTCAGGCGGAGTCACCGCTGACGGTCGTGCCGCTGGGCTCCCTGCGCGACCTCCCCGCCCTCGTGGCCGAACGGTTCGACTCCGCGCCGGCGCGAGTCGGCATGGAACTCGACGTGCTGCCCGTGAACACGTATCGGCGGCTGGAGCGGGTCTTCCCCGGCGCGGCCGTCGAGGACCTGTCCGGCCGCATCATGCGTCAGCGGGCGGTCAAGTCGGCCTACGAGATCGACCTCATCAGGCAGGCGGCGCAGTTCACCGACTGCGTGTGCGAGCGGATCCCAGAGCTGCTGGAGGAGGGTCTCACGGAGATCGGACTCGCCAGCCGTCTTGAAGCCGTGGCCCGGGCGCTGGGGCACGAAGGCGTCATCCGCGTGCGCGGCTTCAACCAGGAGATGTTCTACGGGCAGCTTCTGAGCGGGGCGAACGGAGCGGTGCCCGGCTTCCTCGATACACCGCTGGCCGGCGAGGGCCTGTCGCCGGCGGTCGCTCAGAGTGTGACGAGGCGTCGCATCCGGCGCGGCGAGCCGATCGTCATCGACTTCGGGTCGGTCCGCTGTGGCTACATCGCCGATCTCACGCGCACGTACAGCCTTGGGCCATTGCCGGCTGAGTGCCGGCGGGCTTTCGGTACGGCTCTCGAGATCGAGCAGGCTGTGGCCGCGGCGGCGCGACCGGGCGTGGCTTGTCGCGAGCTCTACGAGCTCGCGCTCGCCATGGCCCGCGCCGCCGGCCTGCAGGACGGCTTCATGGGGCCTCCCGGCAACAACGCCCGCTTCCTTGGTCATGGCGTGGGGATCGAGCTGGATGAGCTCCCGGTCCTTGCGGCCGGCGACGACGTGCTGACCGAGGGGATGGTCTTCGCCGTCGAGCCCAAGTTCGTGCTTCCGGGCGTGGGTGCCGTGGGCATCGAGGACACGTTCGCCGTCACGGCGGAGGGCGTCGAGCGCCTGTCGCGCACGGCGCAGAAGCTCTTCGAACTCTGACCCCGGCCGAGCGCCTCTGCGGCGCGAGAGGATCCCCAGTTCGCCGGTCGCTCGCCCGCGCGGGGCCGAGCGCCGCTGCGTGGCCACTCCTCGGCCCGGATGCCGCGGTTTGGCGCCGGTGGGGCAGGGATATGTACACTGATGACCCATGAGTCCCGCCGTCGGCGCGCCAGTCGCAGAGGACGCGCGCCCGCGGGGCGAGATCCGGAAAGGACCACTACACGGATGTCCGCGTCGGCGGGCATCGGATCGGAGGTTACTCACGTGGCTTTGAAGGAAGACGTCGAGAAGGCCCTCGGCGATATCCGTCCGGCGTTGCAGGCAGACGG
>CAZIGT010000123.1:3102-3621 GCA_964538465.1 uncultured Thermoleophilia bacterium
ATAGAGCTCGTCGAGGTCGGCGACGACGGCGTAGTGAAGGTCAAGCTGCAGGGCGCCTGCGCCGGCTGCCCGATGTCGCAGCTCACTCTCACCAACGGCGTGGAGCGGCATCTCAAGAACGTCGTGCAGGGTGTCGAGCGGGTCGAGAACGTAGGGTTCTGACCCGATTCGGCCGCCCGGAGCGACGGACGATGCGGCCGCCGGTCCGGGCGGGGTGCTCGGCCGAAGGGGCGAGAGCGTCCGGTCGCACGGGTCTTGTGCAACGACAAGGGGCGGAGGCGCCGCAGGCGTCTCCGCCCCTTGTCGTACTCTCACACGGCCTGGTCGTGCCGTCGGGCGGGATCGGCGGACCTGCCGCGGCCCGGCTGCTTCGCGTGAGCCCGGCTCAGGCCTCCGGCCCGTACGCGTCCAGCTTCACGTCGTCGGCCACGGTGTAGGCCATGTCCGTGCACGCGGCGATGTCGTCGAGCGTGTACCCGCGCGCGACGTCCGTCAGGATGAAGCCCCTCTCGGGGTCGC
>CAZIGT010000123.1:3631-8676 GCA_964538465.1 uncultured Thermoleophilia bacterium
CGTGCACTTCTTCATGAGCTTGATGCTGCCTACCTTGGCGCAATGCTCGGTGACGATGTACACGGTCTTGGCGCCGGTGACGAGGTCCATGGCGCCGCCCATGCCGGCGAGCATCTTGCCCGGGACGATCCAGTTGGCGATGTTGCCCTCTTCGTCGACCTGCAGTGTGCCCAGGAACGTAGCGTCGACGTGGCCGCCACGGATCATGGCGAAGGACATGGCGCTGTCGAAGTAACTGCCGCCGGGGATCAGCGTGATCGGCTGGTTGCCGGCGTTGGCGCGGTCGCGATCCTCGCAGCCGGGGTCGGGCTTGGGGCCGACACCGATGGCGCCGTTCTCGGTCTGGATGACGACGTCGACGCCCTCGGGCACGTAGTTGGCGCCGAGCGGCGGCAGGCCTATGCCCAGATTGATGATCTGGCCGTCCTTGAGCTCCTGCCCGGCGCGTTGAGCGATGATCTGTTTGGCGTCAGACATTGTTGAACTTCTCCTCACGCAGGACGCAGTAGTCGATGTTGGCCCGCACCACCGCGTCGACGAAGATGCCGCTCGTGTGGATGGCGTTGGGATCCAGCTCGCCGAGGGTGTAGAGGTTCTCCACCTCGGCGATGACGTAGTCGGCGCACATGGCCGCCGGTACGTTGAAGTTCCGCGACGTGCCGCGGAAGATCAGGTTGCCCCAGGTGTCGCCGGCGTGGGCGCGGATGATGGCCACGTCGCACTTGAGGGACGGTACCAGGATGAACTTGCGGCCGTTCAACTCGATGATCTGCTTGCCCTCTTCGGCGACGGTCCCGACACCGGTGGGCGTGAGGAAGCCGCCCAGGCCGGCGCCGCCGCAGCGCATCATCTCGGCGAGCGTTCCCTGCGGGGTGGCCTCGACCTCGAGCCAGCCCTCGTTCATGGCCTGGCCGATGAACGGCGTGGTGCCCACGTGGCTGGCCACGATCTTCTTGATCTTGTGCTGACGGACGAGCTCAACGACGCCGCGCTCGCGATAGCCAGCGTCGTTCTCGTAGACCGTCAGATCCTTGACGTCCATTGTCTTGAGATGATCGATGAGCGTGAGGGGATCGCCCTGGCCGATGAAGCCGCCGACGGCGATGCTCATCCCCGACTTGATGTGGCTCATCGCCTCTTCGATGGGGACCACTTTGTTCTTGGGCACCTCGGACTCCTTACCCGTGGCTGTTCCGTGGACGGCTCGCGACGCCCCCCGCGTGGGGCCGTCCGCGATGAGTGAAAGACGTGCGATCCGGCGAAGCCTATCACCTGGGCGGGCGTCGGACAGACTGGGCGCCGTGGCCCAACGCGGCATACACTGGCATCGGGTTGGCCGGTCCGGCCAAAGAGCCGCGCCGGGCCGCACGGTGTGTGCGGGTGCAGCGAGCGGGGAGACGGGCGGATGTACGACGTGGTGATAGCGGGCGCCCGGGTGGTCGACGGCAGCGGGGCGCCGGCATTCGCGGCCGACGTGGCGCTCGTGGGCGACCGGATCGTGCGCGTGGGGACCGGCCTGGCGGCCGAGTGCGGCGCGCAGCGACCCGTACAGGGCGACGCGCCGGCCGGTGCGGGTCCGGTCGGCGTGGACGCACCCGGACCCGGCGTGTCGGTGATCGACGGCCGTGGCCTCTGTCTGTGCCCGGGATTCATCGACCCGCACACCCACTCGGACCTTACGCTTCTGGCCGACCCCAGGGCTGAGAGCCGCATCCGGCAGGGCGTGACCACCGAGGTCGTAGGTAACTGCGGGTCGTCGTCGGCGCCGCTGGCCGGCGCTGCCGTGGCCGAGACTCTGGCAGAGGCGGCTCAGTTCGGCGTAGAGGTCGACTGGGCCGACACGGCCGGCTATCTCGAGCGGCTGCGCACGCAAGGGACTGCGGTGAACGTGGTCACGTTGACCGGGCACAGCAACGTGCGCGGCTCGGTGCTCGGCTATGGTGACGTGCGGCCCACGCGCGACGACTTGAGGGCGATGGAACGGCTGGCGGCCGCGGCGGCCGGACAGGGTGCCCGCGGCCTTTCGAGCGGGCTGTTCTATCCGCCGGGCTCGTACGCCCGGCCCGACGAGGTGGCGGCCCTGGCGCGCGCTGCCGGCGGCGTCTACGCCAGCCACATCCGTGATGAGGGCGGCGGCGTGCTGGCGGCCATCGAGGAGGCGATCGCCATCGGCGAGGCCGCCGGTGTGCCGGTCGAAGTCTCGCACATCAAGCTGAGCGGCCCCTCGAACTGGGCGCTGCTCGAGTCGCTGATGGCCGCTGTCGAGGCATCCGCCGAACGTGCCGTGCCGGTCGGCTTCGACCAGTATCCGTACACGGCCAGCGGCACCTGGCTGATCGCTCTGCTGCCATATCCCGATCAGCAGGGTGGTGCGGCAACGGTAGCGCGACGTTTGACCGACTCGGCCGTGCGCGCGCGTCTCCACGCTGACTATCACGCCGACCGCCATGGCTGGGAAGAGCGCAGCGGCGTGGCCGACTGGGCCGGCGTGGTCGTCGGCTTGTGCCCCGGCGACCCGGAGGCGAGTGGCCGGTCGCTGGCCGAGCTGGGAGAGGATCGCGGCCTGGACCCCCTGGACGTGGCCTTCGACCTGATCGTCGCCAGCGAAGGCCAGGTCGACGCTACCTACTTCGACCAGACGGACGATGTGGTGGCGGCGCTCATCGCCCATCCCCGGGTGGCCATCGGCAGCGACGGCTCGTCGGTGGCGCCCGACGGCCCACTCGCGCACATATCCGAGCACCCGCGCAGCTACGGCACGTTCCCGCGGGTGCTTGGGCACTACGTGCGCGAGCTTGGCATTCTGACCCTGGAGGAGGCGGTGAGGAGGATGACGTCGCTCACCGCCGAGCGCTTCGGACTCCTCGACCGCGGCGTGGTACGCGCCGGCGCCTGGGCCGACCTCGTGCTCTTCGACCCCGTCACGGTGATCGACAGGGCCACGCACCTGGAGCCGGCGCGCTTCCCGGATGGGATCGCCTGCGTGCTCGTCAACGGGCGCATCGTCCTGCGCGACGGCGCGCGCACGCAGGAGCTGCCCGGCCGCGTCCTCTGACCGGACGAGGCGTCGTCGGCCATGGCCGGTATACTCGCCGGCGGAAGACACGGTCCGGGTCGCGCGCCCCGATAGCGCACGCGGAGCAGGCCGGGTCGCGCGGCCCGAAAGCGCACTGGGAGCAGTCCGGGCTGCGGCGCCCGCTACGAACGGAGGGATCATGAGCGCAGGCACCGACCAGGCACTCGTCGGCGTCATCGGCGGGTCGGGCTTCTATGAGCTGCTGGAGAACGCCCGCGAGGTCGCCATCAAGACCCCGTTCGGCGACCCCAGCGACGTCTACTTCCTGGGCGCGATCGACGGTGTGCCGGTGGCGTTCCTGCCGCGTCACGCCCGCGGCCATCGCATCATGCCTTCGGAGGTCAACTACCGCGCCAACATCTGGGGCATGAAGAAGCTCGGCGTGCGGCACATCCTGTCGGCCAGCGCCGTCGGCAGCCTCAAGAAGGAGCTGGCGCCGCTGGACGTGGTGGTACCGGACCAGCTCTTCGACCGCACCAAGGCCCGCCCGAGTACGTTCTTCGGCGAGGGCGTAGTCGTGCACATGGGCTTCGCGGACCCGTTCTGCCCCTACGTCAGCAAGCTGCTGGTGGAGCACGGCAGGGCCATCGGGGCTACCGTGCACGAGGGTGGCACCTACGTCTGCATAGAGGGCCCCCAGTTCAGCACGCGGGCGGAGAGCAACGTGTACCGGCATCTCGGCTTCGACATCATCGGCATGACCAACCTGCAGGAGGCCAAGCTGGCCCGTGAGGCCGAGATCTGCTACGCCACCATGGCCATGGTCACCGACTACGACGTCTGGTACGAGGGGGAGGAGGACGTCTCGCTGGAGACCGTCCTCGGCAACGTGGCCAGGAACGTGGCGACCGCGCAGGCCATCGTTCGGCACACGGTCGGCGCACTGGACCACGACCGCGACTGCGGCTGCCGCCACGCGGTCGAGTCCGCCATCAACACGCCGGCCGCTCTCATCCCGGCCGAGACGAAGCAGAGGCTGGACCTGCTGATCGGGAGGTACCTGGCGCGCTAGACGGGCCCGAGCTGAGACGCCCGCATGGCGGGCGCTTCAGCTCGCCATGCGGTACAGTCTCTCTGTACTCTTCATCACGGCGAAGCGATGGCATCGGCTCACTCGCTTCGTGTACTATCCGGGTTTGGTGTCCTTTGCCGAGCGGCCGTGTGCCGCCGGCGCCGGGTGGTCGCAGGGCCGCCGTCCCACGTTTCGCTTTCGCGGCGATGCAGGCTGCCTTGCCTCGCCGCCGCATTGTTCGCGTCCTCTTTTGAGGGAAAGGAGAGAGAGTGGGGTCTGAGTTTGTCGTCGCGATCAGCTCGTCTACAGCGGCTACGCTGATCGCCACCATCTGCGGCTTGATGGCGGTCGCCTATGGCGTGCTGCTCATCATGTGGCTGCTGAAGCAGCCGGCCGGTGACGAGAAGATGCGTTCCGTCGCCGGAGCGGTGCAGGAAGGCGCCAAGGCTTACCTGAACCGTCAGTACAAGACTATCGCCTACGTGGGCATCGTCGTCGCCGTCATCATCTTCATCGCCCTGGGCGTCACGGACAAGGGCTGGGGCTTCGGCGCCAAGAGCGCCGTAGGTTTCGTGGTCGGCGCGGTGCTGTCCGCGGCGGCCGGCTATATCGGCATGATGGTCAGCGTGCGCGTCAACGTGCGCACCGCCGAGGCCGCCCGCAAGGGCATGGCGCCGGCCCTCAAGGTCGCCTTCCGCGGCGGCTCGGTCACTGGCCTTTTGGTGGTGGGTCTCGGCCTCCTCGGCGTGGCCGTCTACTACTGGATCACCGGCGACGTGGCCGCCCTGGTCGGCCTCGGCTTCGGCGGTAGCCTCATCTCGGTCTTCGCCCGTCTCGGCGGCGGCATCTACACGAAGGCCGCCGACGTCGGCGCGGACCTCGTCGGCAAGGTCGAGGCCGGCATCCCCGAGGATGACCCCCGGAACCCGGCCGTCATCGCCGACAACGTGGGCGACA
>CAZIGT010000124.1:0-4635 GCA_964538465.1 uncultured Thermoleophilia bacterium
GCAACCATAGAAGAAATAGCCATAGAGTCACTCGACGTCCCCCCTATATGTCCCCCCACTCCCCGCGCCGAGCGGGTCGACACATTCAGGGCGCGCTGGCCCAACAAGCACGGCAGCAAGAAGCTCGCCAAGCAACGGTTCGCCGCCCTGTCTGCCAAGGCACAGCGGGACGTACTGACCGCAGAAGATCACTTCATCGAAGCCTTGGACGATGGCCGCTACGACCCCGAGTACCAGCCGCGCGCCGAGAACTTCATCGGCGGCAGCAAGGCGTACTACCGCGAGTGGGTCGCTGGGCCGCCGAGGAAATACGCCACCATGCGCCTCGACACTCACCGCAAGGACGCCGCCGCCGTGATGGCCGATGCCGTCGCCGGCGGACTCTCACTGGAGGATTTCCGATGAACCGACCGCAGGCCGACGCCGTGATCGCCGCGGTGATGGCCCACTACCCCGGCGTCGCTCTCAGTGAGGCGAGCCAGAACGCCTACGCCACGGCGCTGATGCCCCTCTCCCCCAAGCAGGCCATGCAGGCGGCCCTCGAAGTGGCCCGCCGCGAAGAACGCTTCCCGTCCGTCGCCGCCCTGCTGCGCGGCATCGGCGAGGTCATCTCCGGTGCCCCGAGCGCCGAGGACGCATGGGCCGAGGTGCGTGCCAGCTTCCCGCTCCACTACTGCTTCACGACCGGCTGTGACTACGGCGGCTGGGAGCCGTCGCACCCCGTGGTCAGGCGGACCGTCGAAGCCATCGGCTACCACAGCCTGCTGCACGGCACGAACCCGAGCGCCGACCGTGCCCAGTTCACCCGCACCTACAACGAGTTCCGCACCCAAGCCGCGCGGAAGGCCGCCGCCGGCTGCCTGCCCGCGCCTGCCGACGTGAAGGTCATCCAGATCGGCGAGCGTGCGGACACGGCCGACGCCGGCGGGCCGCGCAGCGGCATCGCCGCGAGCATGAAAGCGAGCACCACATGACCCAGGACATCAACCGCGTCACCATCACCGGCCGTCTCACGCGCGACCCCGAGCTGCAGGTACTCACCAACGGCACGTCCGTCTGCAGGCTGGGCATCGCCGTCAACGACCGCGTCAAGCAGAACGGCGAGTGGACCGACTACGCCAACTTCTTCAACGTGACGGTGTTCGGTCGCCAGGGCGAGAGCTGCGCCGACTTCCTGCGCAAAGGCCGGCAGGTGAGCATCGACGGCCGGCTGCACTTCTCGTCCTGGAACGACAACCAGACCGGGACGAAGAGCAAGGTCGAGATCGTGGCCGAGCGTGTGGTGTTCCTGACCCCACCACGCGACAGCGGCCAGCGGGCGGCCGCCGACCCCTCGGCACCGCAGGACGAAGGAGGGTGGTCGGATGCCGACATACCGTTCTGACGAGAATGCCGCTCTCGCGCCACAGGAGGCCGCAGGACGCGACGCGACGGCCTGTCGGACCATCCATGCCACCCCGAGCATCCTCGCGCTCGATCTGTCGCTGACGGCCACGGGCGTCTGTATGGACGGCGTTACCTGCACTGTCCGGCCGAAAGCGCGCGGATGGGAGCGCATCGACTACATCGCCGAGACCATTCGCGACTACACCTGCGAAGCCGACGTCGTCGTGCTCGAAGGCTACTCGTTCGCGAGCAACACGGGCCGCGTGTTCGAGCGGGCCGAGCTCGGCGGCATCGTCCGCTACGACATCTGGGTCGCCGAGGTGCCCTTCGTCGACGTGCCCCCAGGCACCCTCAAGAAGTACGCCACCGGCAAGGGAAACGCTCAGAAGGACGCCATGATCGCCGCCGCCATCCGCCGCTTCGGCTTCAAGGGCAGCGACAACAACGAGGCCGACGCCTACCTGCTGTGGTGCATGGCGCGGCACGCCTACGGGCACCCTGTCGCTCGCGTGCCGCTCGTGCAGAGCGAGTGCGTGGGCAAGGTGGAGTGGCCGGAGATCAGACCACGAAAGGAGGAGCCGTGAACACGACGCAGCTGCTGCGCTGCACTGGCCGCACGACACGGATGATCGAGGCGGCCATCGCCGCCGAGGCGGAGGGGCGGGCCGTGTACATCGCCACGAGGAGCTACAGCGACCGTCATCTCATGGAACGTCGGTTGCGTGCGGCCGGGGCACCGGAAAGCATCAAGGTCGTAAGCGCCTTGGAGTTTGACTTCGGAACCATGGCGGTCCGTGGCGCCCATGACAACTGCCGGTTCTTCGTCGACCATGCCGCCATCGAGACGTGCTTCGCTCGGCAGTTGGAGGAACTCCACCGCTACGACCCGCCGCTCAAGGCCCTCTGCGAGGCGGTGAGGCTGGCGGACGGCAGCGAGTTGCCGATCGCCGAGGCGTTCCGCAAGGGGTGTCTGACGTGAAGTCCAGCGACCTCACACAGATCCTCGCCCGCGACCTCGCCGACAGCCACGAGCTCTACGCCCTGCGGCCGAACCGGAGCCGGCCGAAGCGCGTCGTCTCTCACGAGCGCACGACCGGAGCCGCCGGCCAGCCCATCCACGTCATCAAGTTCGCCGACGGCCATACGCGGGTTCTGAGCGACTCATCGACCGTGTGGCAGGGCAAGGAGCTGCGTGTCGGCGTCAGCGGCCACAGGGCGACCATCCTGATTGTTGACGAGGTGGCCACCATGACGCCAGAGCAGTTCGACGCCCTCGAGAGGTACATGCGACGGCGGTCGAAGGAGGCACCCGATGGCCAAGCGGTGCACTGATGACAAGGTCTTCAATGAGAAGCTCGTCGTGGAGTTGCGCTGGATCGCCGACCGTCTGGAGGATTCGTCGACGAAGATACGACTCCGCAACTCCTTCGGTGACATGCAGATCGGTACAGCGCGCGGAGTGAAGGAACCCGGCGACACGGCAGCGACGGTGGTTCCCGACGGCCGCTGGTTCGCGCGCTTCAATGTCGAATGGTACGACCCGAGGACGGACCAGTCCTCATCCCTCTCGCCGCTCGTTGCGGTGACTCATCGGCCGGAGCGCTTCGAGTAGAAGAGACGTCCGAGGGCCGGGGTCCGCACAGGCCCCGGCCCTTTGTCTGCCCAAAGTCTGCCCGACTCGGCGCGAAGTCTCAGGCTCGAAGCGTAGGACGCCGAAACCACCAGTGGGGAAAAGTGGCCTATATGCAGGAACAATGAGGGACATGGAAAAGGCCCAACGGTCAGCTGAGCCGTCGGGCCTTGAGCCTGTCTGTTCTTGAGAAGTGCCCTCTGAGCAGGCACTTTCACTTCTGCTTCTGCCCTGCGGCAGCCCCTATCGGCACGATGTCTGCCCGTTGTCTGCCCGACTTGGCGGCGAATGCCTCGATCGCGGCGGCGACGGCGGCCTCTTTCATGGTGCGGACCAGGTCGCGTCGCTCGTCGATGGCGTGGACGTAGCCGCTGGTCGTGCGGATATCGCCGTGCCCCAGCTCGTTGCGGGCATGCTCGATGTCGATCGCGGAGGCGAGGAACGTCGCCCACGTGTGCCGCATGCCGTGCAAGGTGAGGTCTATCCCCCGCCGCTTGCGCCATCGCTGCCAGTTGCCGGACAGGTTCTTCGGGTTGATCGGCTCGCCGTTCGGCTTCACGCAGACCAGGTCGCGCGGGTTCCATCCCGGACCACAGGCCACCCGGCGTTCGCTCTGCCATGCCTTCACCCGGCGCAGCTCCTGCACCGTCATGTCCAGCAGGTCGACCTCGCGCACCGACTGCGAGGTCTTCGGGCCCTTGAACACGAGACGGCCGTGCTTGAGGGCCGACGCCGCGTCGGAGACGTAGGCCACCCTCCGGTCGAGGTCCACGCACGGCCACGTCAGCGCACAGGCCTCGCCGTCCCGCATGCCCGTCGTCAGGCACAGGAAGACGGCCGTGTGTCCCTCGGTGCCGCGCGCCTGCTCGACGACGTGCAGGGCGTAGCCCAGGTCGGCGGCCATCCTGCGCGCGTCCCGTGACCTCGGTGGCCGCGGCGGCCGAGCGCTCCTCGGCTGTGTCGGATCGTTGGTCACCATCTCCAGGTCGGTCAGCCATCCCCACATCGACCGCAGCGCGGTGTAGACGTGCCATACGGTCTGTGCCGAGAGTCCTTGTGGCTGCGGATCGCCCTCGCCGGCGCGTGCCGGCTGCCTGCCGGCGCGGCCGAGCTCCGCCCACAGCTCGGCGAGGCGCGCCGGCGTCAGCCTCGCGCACGGCACGTCGCCGATGTAGGGCAGGATGTCGAGGCGGAACAGCTCCTCGTATCGCTCCGCCGTCTTCGGCGCCAGCTGCGGCAGACGGATGCGCCTCCATGCCTCGTAGCCACCGCGCACGGTCAGCTTCTCCGGTGCCTTGCCCATGCCGGCATAGAGGGCGTCGAGCTGCTTGCGTCGCCTCTCGGCCGCTCGCCGGCCGCCGTGGAACCGCTCCTGCCTCCGCCGTCGCTTGCCGCTCGCGTCGCGGCCGGCCTCGACGACGATGTCCCAGAGCTGGCCGGACTCGTCGAGTTGGATCAGGCGTGCCATCTTGTCCCATCCACAACCGCGCGGACTTCATGCCAGATTATGCCGAGCACATCGCAGGTGTCCCCCAGAAACCATCTCCACACTTCGCGATTGGAGGCGAGGAACGCACGAAGCTCGCGTTTCAGCCGGCTCATCCCCCCACCTCACTGAC
>CAZIGT010000124.1:4735-8651 GCA_964538465.1 uncultured Thermoleophilia bacterium
ATCGTCTGAGCGACGACCTCCGCCGTGCCCTGCGGGTGCTCGTAGCGCGCCGTCGTGCGGATGTCGGTATGGCTGAGCGCATCCTGGATGGTGCGCAGGTCGACGCCCGCGCCGTGCAGGACCGTGGCGAAGCTGTGCCGCAGGTCATGCACGCGCAGGCTGGCCAAGCCGAGCGAGTCGGCGTGTGCCCGGAAGGCGAGCGAGACGTCGCGCGGGCAGAGCGGCGTGCGGCCGCCGTCGGCACTGCACAGGAAGGCGTCCTGCCGGTTGAAGCGCTCGCGGACGAGCTGACGGACCCTCACGAGCGCGGAGGGCGGGAGCTGGACGGTCCCGGTCGCGCCGGTCTTCGTCTGCTTGATGCGCCACGGCCTGCCCGGCAGCCATTCCAGCGAGCCGCCGATGCGTACCGTCCCCGTCTCGCAGTCCACGTCCTTCACACGCAGCGCCAGCACCTCGTTGCGTCGTTTGCCGGTCGTGGCCGCCAGAAGGACGAACGGGTCGAGGAGCGCCGAATCTGCGGGGATCGAGTCGATCAACGCACGCAGCCCGGCACCATCGAGCGTCGGCCGCTCCGTCCGGCCGGCGCGCGGCGGCCTCACTCCCGGCGTGGGGTCGGCCGTGTGCCAGCACCGCGCTCCCCAGCGCAGGCCGGCATGCAGCACGCGCCAGCGCAGGCGCTTCGTCTCGTCGCCACCGGCTCCGGCCGCCAGCGTGGCCTCAATCTCGTCCGGGCGCAGCCGCGACACGCGCTTGCGCCACAGCGGCGTCGCGCCCAGGGTCGCGCATACCTGCCGGTAGCGGGCGAGCGTCGCCGGAGCGGCCTGCCTGGTCGCGTCCAGGTGCTCCAGCCAGCCGTCCATCACCTCGCCGACGGTATGGTCGTGCCGGGGTGCCTTGCCGGCCGCGACGAGCAGCAGGTGTTCGAGCGCGAGCTGCGCCGCCGCCTCCGTCCGTTCGGTCTTGGTGATGCGCTCGGCGCCGCGCCCGCTGCCGATGGTCACGACGGCCTTGTAGCGGACGCCGGCGGCCGTCTGCTTGACTTCGATGTGTGAGGACACCGCTCCATCTCCCGTTCGTCGTTGTGTCCGCTGCGGCCACCTGCTGGCGGCCGACCAGCCGTCGATGGTCTGCTCACCCTGCCGCGTCACCCTCCGCGACTACCGCCCCCAGCACGATCCGGGCTTCGACCATCTCCTGCTCTCCGTCTTCCTTGCTCACCCGCTCGAACCGGTCGATCCGGTCCGCGCACTCGCGCTCTCGCCGGTCCACCGCCAGTACGTCTACGACCGCATCCGCCGCGGCCTGCGGCGCAGCGGCCACGACATCCGCGCGGTCGGCCGTGCCGGTCGCTACCGGTACGACCCTCAACCGCGCGTGTACACCCAGACGCCCAGGCCGACCAGGGCGAAGAGGGCGAGCCAGACGAACACCCAGACCACCACGCCCACGGTCACGCCTCCCTGATCTCGCGCGAGACGGCCAGGGTGTGCCGCTCGACGTCGTCGACGAGCGCCATGCAGGCCGCCGGCGAGAGCGTGCGCAGCTTGGCGACGAGCGCCTCGCCGTCGACGTCCCACTTCTCCGCCACGCCGTCTGCCAGCGCATCGGCGACCTCCGCCCATATGAGGCGGTAGGAGCTGCCCGACCAGACCGTCCCGCTGCACACGTCGCGCACGAGGCCGAGCTCGTCCTCGCTCAGCCCGAGCCGCTCCGCCTCCTCGCCGATGATCCAGTAGTACCGCTCCAAGTCACGCCTGGCCACGCTGGCCAGCGTCTTCCCTTCGTCCGCCCGCTCCGTGAGCGCCGGCGTCAGTGCGCCGGGGCGGATGTGCATCGAGTCTCGTGCCGCCATACCACTCCTCCTGTCATCTCTCCAGACCCTCATGTCCAGACCAGTCTGTACTCCAGCCGCTTCGCGTCCCACTCGACGCCCAGATGCCGGCGGACGTCGGCCGGTGAGAGCGGTGTGCGGCCAACGGCCTCGGCCTCGACCATGACCACTTCCCGCGTCACGTCCTCGACAAGCACGTGGTGAGCTTCCATCGTCTCCCACGCCTCTTCGGTCATGGCCTCCTGCTCCGCCTCCGTGAGCGCGACCAGCGGGATGTAGCCGGCCTCGATGGCGCGGCACGCGTTCCGGCTCATGCCGAGCCTGTAGTTCCAACCCTGTCCGTGAACGCTCATCCTCCTCCTCTCTGTGGCTTCCCACGACCGGCCTTACGGCCGGTTTCGGCCGGGTGCCGCCCGGCCTCATCGGGTGGGATCAGACGCTGCCAGCTCATCCAGATAGCGTGCCTCATCCTCGATTGCCTCGGCCCGCGTAGGACGCAGTGGCGCGTTCGGAGCGGTCGCAGCCCGGTATCCGATCACGCCAGAGGGGTCGAACCGTCCGACTGCGTATGCCATGTCCTTCGTGAGTATCCGGTCGTGTGTCATCGTGTACCTCCTGTTGTCGGGATCGCTTGCTGCCCTGGTATCGGCGCCGGCGGCCGCTCGGCGACCTGCCAGCGGTCAAGGGTGGCCGCCTCGTCGATCGCCATCTCAAGGGGTGCCTGGACGCCGAGGCCGATGTACTCGGCCGCGTCGAACAAGCGCGGCGCCGCGTCGAGCAGACCGCCGCTCATGCTGCCCGCTCCGCAGACGTGGCCGGCACGCTCAGGACCTCGAAGCGCCGCGGCCGGTAGCAGAACCCGAAGGTAGGATCGTCCGGGCTGCGCGTGACCGTGGCCACGAAGCGGACCCGGCAGCCGGGCAACAGGCTGCGCATGCCGGCGCTCAGGTCGACGCCGGCGCCACGCATCAGGCGCCATGCCGCGCGCGGCACGGTCGACCAGACCGCCGCGCCATCGTCTAGAAGGACGGTCATCTTGAGGACCGCCTCGCCGCGGCAGTCGAGCCGCTTGGCGCAGCGCTGCACGATCCCCTCGACTTCCACGGCCCGGCCGTGGGGTGCACGGATCGGCGGCGCTTGGCGCAGCTCGCGCGCGAGGGATTCGGCCGGGTCGCCTTCGGCGTGGGCGCCCTGGTACTCGCCGAGCCATGCGAACAGATCATCTCCGCAGGTGACGCCGAAAGCGGGCATCGACGTGGCGATCAGATCCGCCCATTCGTCGATGCCGAGGTCGGCGTCGGCACGGTCCAGGTAAGCGTAGGCGCGCCGATTCTCGCGCCCGGTAAGGCCCGAGTCCCGATGCTCACCGACGCGGATGCCGCCGCCGGCGAGGATGTAGCGCCAAAGGTCGGCGTTCGTGCGGACGGTGGTTTCCTGGAGCGCGAGCATCGTCAGACCACCAGCCAGGCGTGCTCCCAGACCCATTCCACGCCCTCATCGTGCGTGGTCGGCCGGCCATCGGCGTACCACCGGCCGACGGCGACCGCGTGCGTGTAGGGCGCCCAGCCGATCACCGGCTCCTCGTACCAGTCCTCGCCCTGCTCCATGAGCACGGTGTTGACGGCCTCGGCCTCGGCCGCTGCGTCCTCATCGCTAATCCAGTCGCCAGCGAGTGCCTGTATCGTCGTCACGCCGTCGGTCATGTGTGCCGTGTCGATCGGCTGTGCGTGTGTCCAGTCAGTCCGCATGGTGTCTACCTCCCGTGTCCGTGACCTGTGTGTGATACCATCTTACCCGCTTGGCCCACCCTGTCAACCCTACAGACCCTCATGTTCTACTCGAGGGTTCACGCGGCAGGCTGCGGGTCCGGGAGGGATGAGACGGATCAGGCCGCAGCTGCAGCTGCAGTGCCGTGGCTGCAGCGCCGGCCACATACATAGTCTCTAGGTAGACCCTAGCCGGAGTATGCGCCGCAGGACAGGGGGGGACATAGGGGGGGACTGTAGGTGGGTGGTGGACGGAGATGGGGGGAGCGGCCAAGAGACCGCTCGCCCGCCGCCACCAACGCCGCTGCGGGTGCGCGCC
>CAZIGT010000125.1:0-8650 GCA_964538465.1 uncultured Thermoleophilia bacterium
GCTGGCGGCTTCGCCTGAGAGGGCGGACACGCGCACGCCGTACTCCTTCTCCAGGGCCGCCGCCACGTCGTCCTGCGTGCTGAGGGGGTTGCTGGCGCACAACACGACGTCCGCCCCCCCAGCGACGAGCGTGCGCATGAGGTTGGCGGTCTCGGTGGTGACGTGCAGGCACGCGCCGATGCGCACGCCCTTGAGCGGCTTCTCCGTGGCGAAGCGCTCGCGGATGGCCTTGAGCACGGGCATGTGCATGTCTGCCCATTCGATGCGCAGCACGCCCTGCGGGGCCAGCGCCATGTCCTTGATGTGGTGATCGGTGGAACTCACGATATGACCTCACATGTTGCGGGACCAGCCTGACAGCGGGCCGTGGGCGGGCTGTGCCGCGGCTGAGTCATGGACCGGCCGGCACGCCCACGGCGACCACAACGAGACCGTAGTATGCGGCGATGACGACGGGAGCGACCAGGTGACTCGCGGCCACTGAGAGGCCGGCCGCGCGGGCCTGCTCTGTCTCGAAGGCCGTCTGTCTGCCGGTGTCTGCGACCCCCGCGACGGCGAGTCGAGAGTATATCGCAGGCACCCCGACCGAACGACCGTCTGCAGGTTCACATTCGTGGGCGGCGGCGGATGACGATCCGGACGATGGCGAGGACGGAGCCGACGGCGGCGTGGACGGTGCGGGCGGCGGCATCGACGAGGCCGGCCGCAGGCCACACGCCTCGAGCGCGGCCGCCGCCAGGTCCGGCGCGTACACCGCGTTCATTGACGGGAACGTGCGCGGCCTGTCTGCCGGCCATGGGCCGGCCAGCGGGCCGCGCCCGGTCAGGGCCACGTGGTCGGTGATCACGATCGGCGCCGCGCCGAGCCGCTCGTGGGCCGGCGTGGGTGAGAGCCTCACGAGCGGCACCACCAGCCCCATGCAGGACGAGGAAGGGGCAGAGATCGGGGTCGCGGCCGCGTTTGCGGCGAGGGCCATGGCCTCCACGGCCGCGAAGAGAGGCCCGGAGAAGGGCCGAGTCGGCCGGAAGGCGGCGTCCGGCAGCGCGGTCACACCGGGCGGCCCGGTCGAGCGACCGCAGCCGGCCGGTGCGGAGCGACCGGCTGGGCCGTCGACGAACGCCGCGGCCAGACGTGCGGCCCACTCGAGGCACGCCTCGTCGTCGACCGTCAGGATGCCTACCGGACGGCGAGGAGCTGCGGCGGTCGGCTGCGCGTCTTCGGACGGCCGTGCGTCAGGGCTCGACACGGCCGAGAGCCTGCTTGAGCTGCTCGATGTCGGCGACCGGTGTTGGGTCCACGCCGCCCTGCAGCGCCATGTAGTAGGAGACCCAGTCTCCGAGCCAGAGCGCCGACAGGCAGCGAGACAGCGGCGCCGAGCCTCGTGCCGCCACGCGCACGACCGTGGCCGCGCGACCGTCGAGACGCTTCGCGACGAGCTCGAGACGCCTCAGGAGGCGCTCGTCGCCGAGCGGGTCTGTGAGCACGACGACCCCTGTGGTGGCGGCGGCCTGCGGCGCGCCGCCCCATCCGCAGACCTCGTTGTGCAGCAGTTCGGGCGCCTCGGCGAAGTAGGCGGGCGCCTTGGCGTTCTCGTTGATCTGCGTCTTCCAGCGCCGCGCCGCCGGCGTGGTGACGCCGGCGCCGTAGATGACGGTGGCGTGGCCGTGCAGATCTGCGGCGATGAAGCGCGCTTCTCTCCCCGCCTCAGCGCCGTCCGGCGAGAGCGCCGCCGCCTGCTCGCGCAACACCTTCACTGCCTCAGACATCTGCGCAGCGAGGTCGGCGCCCAGGCCGGCAGCCTGCAGAACCGCGGCCACAGCGCTGAGCAGGTGGCCGACGGCCGCCCGAGGCTGCAGGCTGTTCGACACCGGCACCAGCGGCCAGCCGCGCTCACGCGCCAGCGCGGCCAGACGGCCGCCGCCGGCCACGCACACCGGTCTACAGCCCCGCTCCGCGGCGGCCTCCATACAGGCCAGCGTCTCGGCCGTGTTGCCCGAGTAGCTGGTCGCGATCACCAGGCTCCTCGGCCCGACCCACGACGGCAGATCGAAGCCGCGCACCGACTCGAACGGGATCGGCAGCCCGGGCAGCGCAGCCCGCACTACGTCGGCGCCGATAGCCGAGCCGCCCATGCCGCAGGCGACGGCCCCGGCGATGGGCGCCGCTGCATGTGGGTCTACCGACCCCGCGCGACGCGGCTCCGTGGACACATCAACGGGGCCGCGCCAGCCGGCGTCCTCGAGCGCCCGCAGGGCGCTCTTCCAGCCGCGCTCGATCTGGTCCGGGAGACTGGCGATGGCATCCGCCATGCCGCCGGGATCGCGCCCGTCAGCCGGCGCCACGCCGCCGGGATCGCGCCCGTCAGCCGCCACGGATCACTCCGAGGACCTCGTCGCGCTTCTGTTCCATGAGGCCCGGGTCGTCGGCGCCCAGATTGAGACGCACCAGCGGCTCCGTGTTCGACGCGCGCACGTTGAAATGCCAGTCCGGGTAGTCCACCGAGATCCCATCCAGAGTGCCGATCTCGCCGTCCGAGTAGCGCTTCTGGAGACGATCGAAGACCGCGTTGGCATCGTCGACCGTCGAGTTGATCTCCCCCGAGATGAAGTAGCGCTTGCGTAGCGGCTCGAGCAGCTCCGCCAGAGTCGCCTTCTTGCGGGCCATGAGGTCGAGCACGAGGAGGGCAGGGATGAAGCCCGAGTCGGCGTTGTAGTTGTCCTTGAAGTAGTAGTGGCCGCTCACCTCGCCGCCGAAGAGTACCGGCTCGCGGCGCATGCGCTGCTTGAAGAAGGCGTGCCCGACACGGTTGATCAAGGGCACGCCTCCGTTGGCCGAGATCGTATCCGGCACGGCCCGGCTGGCGCGCAGGTCATAGAGGATGGAGGCGCCCGGGTGTTTCGCCAGGAGCGCCTCGGCCAGAAGGGCCGTCACGAAGTCTCCGGGCACGAACTCGCCCGTCTCGTCGATGAAGAAGCAGCGGTCGGCATCGCCGTCCCAGGCGATGCCCAGATCCGCCTTCTCCGCCAGCACCCGCTCGCGGATCTCGCGGCTGTTCTCCTCGAGCAGCGGGTTGGGCTCGTGGTTGGGGAACGTGCCGTCCACCTCGAAGTACATCTCGACACGCCACAGAGGCGTACGGTCGAAGACCAGCGGAGCCAGCTTGCCGGCGATGCCGTTGGCGGCATCCATGACCACGTTCCAGTCCGGCCAGAGGCGCGGCTCCGCGAAGCCGATGAGGTGATCGACGTAGGCCTCGTAGAGGTCGACGGCGGCCTTCTCCGCCGGAGCGGCCGGGGCGGCAGCGGTCGCGGCGGACGGCTCCGCGGCCGCCGCATCGGCTTCCAGCACCCGGCGCCGCAACTCCGGCATGCCCTCGTCGCCGCTCAGCGGCAGGGCACCCTCGCCGACCAGCTTGAGGCCGTTGTAGCCGCGCGGGTTGTGCGAGGCGGTGATCATGGCGCCGCCGTCCAGGCCGCGAGAGGCGACGCCGAAGTAGAGCATCTCGGTGGCCACCATGCCGAAGTCCTCGATGGTGGCACCGGCCGACGCCGCCCCGGCGGCGAACGCGGCGCCCAGCTCGGGAGAAGACGGGCGCGGATCCATGCCTATGGCCAGGGTGCGGGCGCCGAGCTGCTGCGTGAGCGCCCGCCCTATGAGCTCGGCAACGCGCGTGTCGAGCTGCCCGGGGCAGGTGCCGCGCACGTCGTAGGCCTTGAAGATGCTGCCGTCGATGCTCATGGCCCCTCCTTCAATCGCCGCAGGCGCCGCCTCAGCGCTCCTCGACGTCGTCCATGACGTCGCGGAACGTGATACCTCGTGCGACCAGCTGCGTATCGGGCGCCAGACAGGCGCCGCGGGCCAGCTCGTTGCCGTCGCCGATCACGCCGCCCTCGCCGACGATGGCCTCGTCGATCTGCACATCCGCTCCCACGCGACAGCGTCGCACGAGGACCGCGTTGCGCACCTCGCTGCGCGGTCCTATCTGCACGTCGTCCTGCACGACCGCCTGCTCGACGACCGCCCCCTCGGCCACCTGGCTGCCGGCACCCAGCACGGCTACCGGGCCCACGCGAGCGTCGGCGGCCACCACAGCGCCGTCGTCGACGAACGCTGGCGGCACGATGCGGGCACCCGTCTCCACGGTGGCCGACGGTGACACATACAGGTAACCGTCACCCAGGCGATCGCCAACATGGCTACGCACGGTGCCGTCCAGCACATCGAAGTTGGCCGCCAGGTAGCTGGCCGGGGTGCCGATGTCCCGCCAGTAGCAAGCCGAGGCGAACCCGTAGAGCGACCCCTCGTCGGCCAGCCGCGGGAACACGCCCCGCTCGATGCTGGACTGTCGGCCGCGCGGGATGAGATCGAGGACGCGCGGCTCCAGCACGTAGTAGCCCGCGTTGATCAACGGCCGCGCCACCGGGCCGGTGGCCGCCTGCACGTCATCCGGGCCGGGCTTTTCAAGAAACGCCTCAACGCCTCCGCCTTCGCGCAAGCGCACCAGACCGTAGCGACGCGGGTCCTCCACCGGCGTGAGGTAGATGGTGCCCGCGCCGCCGGCTTGGCGATGGAAGTCCACCAGCTCGGATATGTCTACGTCGCTCAGCACATCGCCGTTGAGGGCGAGGAACGGCGCGTTGTCCAGGAAGCGATCGGCGTTGCGGATAGCACCGGCCGTGCCGAGCGGCTGGTCTTCTACAGCGTAGTCCACGGCCAGCCCATACGCGGCACCGTCGCCGACGAGCTCGCGCAGCACGTCTGCCAGGAAGCCGGCCGAGAACACAACGTGGCGCACACCGTGACTCGCCAGGTTGTGGAGCACGTAGCTGATGAACGGCCGGCAGACCACCGGAACGGCCGGCTTGGGCACGCGCGAGGTGACTGGTCGCAGGCGCTGCCCCTCGCCACCCACGAGCACGACCGCCTGGTGACAGGCGCCCGCCGCCATGGCCGGCTCAGCCGCCCGGCCGCTCGACCGGCGGCACGCCCACGCCTTCGTAGTCGAAGCCGAGCGCCCGCAAGGCCTCGCCGTCGAGCACGTTGCGCCCGTCCAGCACGAGCGGCTGTCGCATCACCTTGCGTACCTGAGACCAGTCCAGCCGCTCGAACTCCGGCCACTCGGTGACCAGGACGGCCGCATCCGCGTCGCGCAGCGCTTCCAGAGGCGAGCCGCACACCTTGGCGCCGGGGAACTGCTCGTGCGGGCCGGCCTGTACCATGGGGTCGAAGGCGGTCACTGCGGCGCCCTCGCCCTGCAGCCTCGCCGCCAGAACGATCGATGCGGCCTCGCGAAGGTCGTCCGTGTGGGGCTTGAACGTGAGGCCGAGCAGCGCCACGTTCACCCCATGCAGCGACCCCAGACGCTGCTTGAGCTTGGCGACGACGCGGCGCTTCTGCAGGTGATTGACCTCGATGACCGCGTTGAGCAACTGGAAGTGGTAGCCCGAGTTGCCGGCGAGCTGCTTGAGGGCCTGCACATCCTTGGGGAAACAGGAGCCGCCGTACCCAATGCCGGCCTGCAGGAAATGCGGGCCGATGCGGTGGTCCAGCCCCATGCCCTGTGCGACGGTGCGCACGTCTGCGCCCACGCCTTCGCACACGTTGGCGATCTCGTTGATGAAGCTGATCTTGGTGGCCAGGAACGCGTTGGACGCGTACTTGATCATCTCGGCCGTGGGCACCGATGTATGGACGACCGTGGTATCGATGCCCCTGTAGAGGTCGGCGACGGCTTCGCCGTCTTCGGGCGAGGAGGCGCCGATGACGATGCGGTCTGGCTCCAGGAAGTCCTGGATGGCCGCACCCTCGCGCAGGAACTCGGGGTTGGAGACGTAGCGGACGCTCGCCGCCCCGCGCTCGCGCAGCAGCCGCGCCATGTGACCGCCCGTGCCCACGGGGACGGTGCTCTTCATGACGACCAGACGCTCGCCGCCGGCCGTGGCGACACGGTCGACCACCTGGCGCACACGGCTCAGGTCGGCGTCGCCCGATGGCGAAGGCGGGGTGTCCACGGCCACGAACAGGATGGTGCAGGCTTCCAGCAGCTCGTCGTAGGAGGTGGTGAACGAGAGCCGGTCGGCGTTGTCGTCGACCAGCTTCTCCAGCCCGGGCTCGTAGATGGGCACCGCGCCGGCCTTGAGTGCCGCGATCCGCTGCTCGTCTACGTCCAGGCAGACGACGCGGTGGCCCAGATGGGCGAAGCAAACGGCGCTCACCAGACCAACGTAGCCGATACCCACCACGCCGATCGGCCGCTGAGCATCACCCATTCGAACGAACCTCCCGGGATGACCGATGATGGCCGGCCGGAAGCATACCACGCGCCTCGCGGCCGCCCGACTCCACCAGGGTCAGCGGCCGCCGAGCATATCGAGCTGGGCCTGGCTCAGATGGTCGAGCGGGTTCAGCTGCAGCGCCCGCTCGAACTGGCGTTGCGCGGCCGCTGTGCGACCGAGCGCCGTGTACAGAAGCAGGCCCAGCTTGTAGTGCACGTAGTAGTTGTCCGGCTGCAGGCGGGCGGCCTCGCGCAAGGCGGCCACGGCCGCCCGAGGCCGCCCGCGGCCTTCCTCGACCGCCGAGAGGGTGATCAGGGCATCGGCCGACAGCGGGTTGAGAGAGTGAGCGCGCCGCGCGCTGGCAAGCGCGACCGCCTCTGAGCCTTGGCTCATAGCAACGAGCGCATCGTTCTCGGCGCGCTGCGCCAGGAAAGGCAGCAGCCAGGAGGCCAGCAGCACAGCGAGCAGGCCGGTCCAGAGGACGGTGGTCGGCCACGCAAGCCGGCGCGACTGCGACAGGAGGCACACCGCGCGGCCTGCCACCTCCTGGCCGGCCGCATCCACGACAGCGCCCTCGGCAGCCTCGGCCGTCTCCGCCTCCCCATCGTCAGCAGGGTCTGCGGCGCTCCCCTCCGGGCCAACGGTGACCGCAGCAGCTTCGGCGGCGTCTGACGCGACCGTCCCTGATGCCTCGGCACCCGCGTCCCGGGAGGTGGCCACAGCGGCCTCCAGCTCGACCGGCCGCCCCCGGTAGCAGATGGCCGTCACGGCCAGGATCAGGAAGGACAGCGTGATCGCCGCCATGTCCCAATCCCAGTCGCCCTGGATGTGGAAGAGGAACGCCGCCGAGGCGGCGACCGCGGCGGCGAGCAACCCACGTTCCGTGTCTCGCCGCCTCCGCACGAGTGCGCACACCAGAGCCACCGCCACCGCGATCTCGAACACGCCGAAGAGCACGGCGCCCACGATGCCCACCTCGCTGAGCTCGTTGAGGATCTGGCTGTGCGCGTTCCTTGAGATCATGCCCGTGTCGCGGAAGTGGAACATGGAGAACGCGTACGTGCCGGCCCCAGTGCCCACCCAGGGCGTGCACTCGGCCTGCTCGAGGCTGATCTTGTAGAGCGTGAGACGGCCGTTCGACGTGACCACCGTGAGACGTCCCGCGGTGTACTCGGTGTCCGCGCCCGTCGACGCCCCGCCGACGAAGTCGTGGTATTTGTCCTTGACCCAGTGTGCTACTCCGCCCTGGGACTGGATATAGACCAGGGGGCCCCCGATGCCCACCAGGAGGATCAGAGCAAGCACGCTCACGCCCACCCAGCGGACGACCGCCGGGCGGATATGCAGCCGCCGGTGCCCCAGGGCGCTGCCGAGTTGCCACACGCACGGCCCAGCAAGGATCGCGATGGTCCACACGCCCAGCGTGTGACCCTGAGTGGTGCGCAGGGCGTCATTCTGAGTAGGACCGAACAGCGTATCCAGGCCGCGCAGGTGCCACAGGACCAGCGCAGTCGGCACGAGCGCACTGATGAGGCTCAGCAGCGAGGAGAGCCGTTCGCGAGCGGCGGCGAAATAGACGACCAGGCAGAGGAGCGCCGCCGCGAAGCCACCGCGCGAGAAGGTGAAGAAGAGGGTGACGAAGAGAAGGGCCAGCACGGCCGCCGCGGCGGCGCGCAGCAGCGGGTGCAGGCCGCGCCGGGCCGCGAGCGCCAGTGCGATGGGTGTGCCCATCACCAGCATGACGGCGAGGCCGTTCCAGTACCCCACCGGCGCCGCCAGCCGGGCGAACTCGTGCGCATGCGTGAGCACGTCCGGCAGAACCTTGCCCAGGTAGGCGTAGACCGCCACCGCCGTCGCGCAGGCGAGATAGCCGCCGCAGGCCACCCACAGGTACGGCCGGCATGTGCCGCCCCAAGCGAGCGCGACTGCGGCGGCCACGTACAGGCCCACGTAGTTGAAGGCCACCCACGACAGGTCCGGCCCTATGGACCAGACGATCGACAGGCCGGTCCACAGAGCCAGCACGCCCAGAGCCCCAAGCGCCACGAGAAGCGCGGCAGGCGGCCGCGCGGGCGGCCGCGCCCCCCCCCCCCCCCCGCCGCCCAGGGCGACCCAGGCGATGGCCCAAGGAGCGGTACTGAGCATCATGAAGCCACCGGCGGTGAACGAGAGCGCGACGGCCAGGCCGACGGTGGCGACCAGCGGAACGAAGGGGACGGCACGGCGCAGGGCGACAGAGGAGCTGGAGGCGGCGAGCCCGCCGCTGCGGTCTGACGAAAGCACGGGGGTGATTCTACACGGCCGGACCGTGGGCTGATCGGGACCCGGGGTGCCGGCGGATCACGCCGAAGACGCGACGGGCGCCCGCTTGCGCG
>CAZIGT010000126.1:0-8619 GCA_964538465.1 uncultured Thermoleophilia bacterium
GCGGAGGCGGCCGCCGCCCGCGCCCCGTTGAACTCGCCGAGCACCTGCTCGACCAGCCCCTCGATGATGGCCGGCCCCACCTCGAGCGTGGGGTCCTCGTAGACTTCGACGGCCGCCTTCTTACCAGACATACTTGTGACCGCCGCGCTGAACCCCTCGGGGATGAGTACGGCAGCGGCCGCATCCCCGTTGTCGACCGCCTCGCGGGCGGCGTCCGCCGTCTTGTACATGGTCACATCGACCAGGTCGTGCAGGTCGCGGCCGCGCAGGATCTTCACGAGCGAGACGGCCGCGGGCTCGGAGGCTGATGCCGGTCCGGACGCCGAGCTCCCCTGCCGGGCGCTCGCATCGAGGTTGACGACCGCGGTCTTCACGGCCTGGAGCTGGAAGTTGCCGTCCTGGCCGCCGAAGGCCAGGCCCAGTATCGACGCCACGGCCAGCGGCGCGACCAGCATGAGCACCAGCGAGCTGGGCGTGCGGTAGATGTCCCGCAGGTCCTTCCACGCTATGGCGAAGACGCGGCGCACGTCAGGAAGCTCTCATTCCCGCAGCGCCCGACCGGTGAGGTGCAGGAACACCGTCTCGAGGTTGGGCTCGACGACGTTCACGGAGGTGATGCGCACGCCGAGCGGGCGCGCCGCGTCGAACAGCCTGGGCAGCGCCTCGTCGGCGTCGTCCACCAGCACTGTGATCTCCATGCTTTCGTCGTCCACCTCGGAGTGCGCCACGCCGGCAAGGGCGCACCAGCGCTCGCTCACCTCTTGCAGGTGTTTGTCGACGCCCAGATGTACCTCCGCCTTCTCCCCCACGAGCTTCACCAGTTCCTCATGAGTGCCCAGAGCGATGAGCTTGCCGTGATCGATGATGCCGATGCGGTCGCTGAGCTCCTGCGCCTCGGCCATGTAGTGGGTGGTGTAAAGGATGGTCATGCCCTGCTCGCGCAGGGCCAGGATGCCGTCCAGGATGGCGCGGCGGCTCTGCGGGTCGATGCCGACCGTCGGTTCGTCCAGATACAGCACCTTGGGCTTGTGCAGCAGCGCGGCGCCGATGTTCACGCGGCGCTTCATGCCGCCGCTGAACTTCTCGACCCGATCCTTCTGGCGTTCGACGAGGGTGATCAGTCCCAGGACCTCGTCGACCCGCTGCTTCAGTTCGGCGCCCGAGAGACCGTACATAGTGCCCCAGAACTGCAGGTTCTCGCGCGCGGTCATGTCGCCGTACAGGGCGATATCCTGCGGCACCACGCCGATGCTCTCCTTGACCGCCTGGGGGTCCTCGACGACCGAGTGGCCGCAGACGAAGGCGTCGCCGTCCGTAGGCTTGAGCAGGCACGAGAGCATGGAGATGGTCGTGCTCTTGCCGGCGCCGTTGGGGCCGAGCAGGCTGAAGATCTCACCCTTCTCGATGGCGAACGACACGGCGTCCACGGCGAGCACGCCCTCGGGCGGGTCGTACTGCTTGCGAAGCCCCCGCACCTCGACGATGCCCAACGCCCCTCCTCTCGCCGGTACCGACCGTCCACGACCGGAGCGACGCGCAGCCGGAACACGCACCCGTCACAGCGCCGGAGTCCCGCCGATCCGTCTCTAGACGCGTGCGACTCTAGCACGCCGCCCTTGCACCCACACGCTCCCGCCGCGCACCGGCGCAACGAGAAGAGCCCCGAGGGGCGCGGAGCTCTTCTCGGTGCGCTTCCGGTGCTTGGAGATCGTGCAGGGAGCGGTCCTTTCTGGGGGCATGGCCAGTCTCGACCTGCGAGGTGCGCGCGTCCTGAAGCTCGGCTGAGAGGCCCCTGTCAGTCGTTGCGCCTCTTGACCGCCGCAACACACGGGTGCGCCTCGACCATTCGCAGGGCTGAAGCGAAGGCCGCGCCCCGTCGCTCTACCCCGGGCGGCCCTCGCCACTCGAATAGGTGCTCCACTTAGCGTCCACCCGCGCCTGCGCGTCGGCGATCTGCTCTGGCGACATGATGCGGAAGCGCGACTGCGCCTGCAGGTACTCCTGCACCGGCTTCCGCGCCCCCCTCTTGAGTGCCTTCGCCGACGCGCCCGTGAGCCGGAACTCGCCCCTCTCCACCTCGTAGAGGTCCCAGTAGCCGGTCTCCACCGCGAGCTCACCGATCTTGACCGTGAACCGCGTGTCGTAGCCCCAGCCGGGCGGGCAGGGCGTGTGGATGTGGATGTACTTCACGCCCTTGAGAGAAATCGCCTTCCGGATCTTATCGTACAGGTCGAGCGGGTAGGCGGCCGAGGCGGTGGCAACGTAGTCGATGCCGTGCGCGGCCATGATGGCCGCCACGTCCTTCTTCTGCTGCATCTTGCCTTTCAGAGGGGTGTTGGCGGTGATGGCCCCCTGCGGTGTGGTGCCCGAGCGCTGCACGCCGGTGTTCATGTAGGCCTCGTTGTCGTAGCAGATGAAGAGGAAGACGTCGCCGCGCTCGGAGGCGCCCGACAGCGACTGGATGCCGATGTCGGCCGTGCCGCCGTCACCGGCCCAGGCCACCACGTTGATGTGCTCCTTGCCTTGAGCCTTCAGCGCTTCGAGCACGCCAGTGGCGGCCGCGGCCGTGCAGGCGAAGGTCGTGTTGAGGCTGGGCAGCTTGGTGGTGGCCACAGGAAACAGGCCCTGCAGCACGGTGAGACAGCTGGGCGGGACGATGACGATGGTGTCGGGGCCCAGAGCCTTGGTGCCGATGCGGTACGCGATGCCCAGGCCGCAGCCGGTGCAGGCGCGGTTGCCGGGATGCACGTACTCTTCCTTGGGCAGCGAGAGGATCGTGGTCCTGGTGGTCATGCTGGCTCCTAGAGTTGGATCCCGATCCAGTTGGGTTCCGGGATGCTGCCGGCGATGCCGGAGCGCAGAGAGTCGGTGAGGTCGGCTGTCTTGATCTCACGACCGCCGATGCCGGCGATGAGGCCTTTGACGAACGGCGCCCTGCTCTTGTCCGCGATGTGACCGTACAGAGCCGACTTGAGGTCCGAGCAGAGGGCGCCTTCATAGCCGTACGACAGCGCCTTCTCCATGACGAACACGCCGCGGGCGCCCTGGAGCGCGGCCGCGCCCGCGGCGTCCGGGAACGGCCGGTACAGCCGCACCCCAAGAACGCCGACCTTGTGTCCTTCGGCCCGCAGCGTCTCGGCGACATCGCGCAGCTGGTACGCGAGCGACCCCATCGCCACGACGACGTACTCGGCATCGTGGCAGCGGTACGGCTCCACGAGAGGCGCTCCGCCGCGCCCGAAGATCTCCTGGAAGGCGGCGTCTGTCTCTTCCACGACCCGCACGGCCCTCCGCAGGTCTTCCTGCAGCAGGTAGCGGATCTCCATGTAGCCGTGGGCCAGCTCGCCGTGCACGTCCACGCGGGTCTCGGGCAGAGTGACGGTGTTGAGGTTGGCCGGAGAGCCCGGATCCAGCGCGTAGGACGGCTGGAACGGCGGCAGGAACCGCGCCGCCTCCTCTTCCTAGGGCACCGCGAAGGGCATGTAGTTGTGCGACAGGATGTAACCGTCGTAGCACACCATCACCGGGATGCTGGTGGCCTCCGCGACACGGAACGCCTTCAGGGTGTCGTCGACGATCTGCTGGTGGTCGCAGCAGTAGATCTGGATCCAGCCGGTGTCTCGCTGCGAGATGGAGTCCTGGTGATCGTTCCAGATGTTCCAGGGAGCGCCGACGGCCCGGTTGGCCACGCACATGACGATGGGCAGCCGGGCGCCCGCGGCCCAGTGCATCTGCTCGTGCATGTAGAGCAGGCCGTTGGCGCTGGTGGCGGTGAAGGCCCGGGCGCCGGCCGAGCTCGCTGCGATGCAGACGCCCAGCGCCGAGTGCTCGCTCTCCACCGGGACATACCCAGCGTTCATCTCTCCCGCCTCGATGAGCTCGGAGAGCTTCTCCGTGAGCGGCGTCTGCGGGGTGATGGGGTACGCGGCCACCACCTGGACGCCGGCCAGCTTGACACCCAGCGCCGCGGCCACGTTGCCGGTCTCGATGATGTGCACGGTCTCAGCCCTCTGCGTGTTCGTGGTAGACCGACTCATCCACCATGGTGATGGCCTTGGCGGGACACTCCTCGGCGCAGATGCCGCAGCCCTTGCAGTACTCGTAGTCGATCTCCGGTGGGATGGTGCGTGACACCACACAGTCGGGGCAGTAGAGCCAGCAGGTGAAGCAGGCTTCGACGCCCCGTTTGGCGGGAGTGCAGCGGGTGGGGTCTATGACCGGGCGCTGCACTCGCCACGACCCAGTGTTGCCGCCGTCGCCCGGGCCGGGCAGACTGTGCGACGTCTTGTAGCGGTACCCTCGAGTGCCCATCACGCGACCCCTACGGTGGTGTTCTCATACGCAAGGCGCGCCGCGTCGGCGTTCGCCTTGGGCTTCTTGCCGGCGAACTCGGCTTCGATCTCCTCGAGCACCGATTCGAACGGCACGATGTCGAAGGCCCGGCACAGCGCCCCGATGATGCCAGAATTCACCCGGCCCTGGGGCAGCCCCGCCTCAACGGACAGCGCGCTGACGTCGGCCACGGCCAGACGCACGCCCCCGAAGTCATAGCCAGTCACCGGCTTGGGGGTGTTGAGGACGATAAGCCCACCCTCCTTGAGGCCTCTGGCCACGTCGACCTCGTCGAGCAGCAGATGGTCCAGCACCACGACGATGTCGGGCGTCTCGATGGGCGAGAGGTCGTAGATCTTCTCCCTGGCGATCTTCAGGGACGAGAAGATCGGCGCTCCGCGGCGTTCCGTGCCGAAGGTGGGGACCATCACCGCTCCGGTGTAGCCGTTCTTGAACGCCGCCGTAGCGACAATCTTCGAGGCGGTGATGGCCCCCTGCCCGCCTCGACCGTGCCAACGTATCTCGGTCATTCGATCTCCAACGTTCTGGCCGCACACCGACCATGTCCCATGGGACGTCTCGATGAGGGATCCACGAGCGTCGAGCCGTGCGCCGGCTCCAACCACTATTGGAGCTCCGCTCTGCTGACGTGCGGCCCTAACGATGATAGCAGGCGTGCGGGCCGCTCCGCCCCCTCTCCCCGGCTACCCCTTGTTGCTCCGCCGCCAGACACCCATCTTCTGGGCCTCGCGAACGAGTTCCTCACGGAACTGCGGGTGTGCGATCTCGATCACGCGCTCGGCCCGCTCCCAGGTGGAGCGCCCGTGCAGGTCGGCGATGCCGTATTCGGTGACAATGAATGGCGACTGGGACCGCGGACCGGTCACGATGCTGCCCACATCGAGAGTAGGCACCACCCTGGAGCGCATCTCCCCGGTCTTCTTGTCGGTGTACGTGGACGACATGCACACGAATGCCTTGCCGCCCCGGGACATGTACGCGCCGGTGGTGAAGTCGAGCTGCCCGCCCGTGCCGCTGATCTGGCGCAGGCCCGAAGACTCGGAGTTGATCTGGCCGAACAGGTCCACTTCCACGCAGTTGTTGATGGCCACCACATTGTCGTTAGCGGCGATCACGGCGGGGTCATTGGTGTAGTCCACCGGGTAGGAGGCCAGCCCGGGGTTGCGGTCCGCCCACTCGTATAAGGCCTTGCCCCCCACCGAGAACGCGAACACCCCTTTGCCCCGGTCGATGTTCTTGCAGCGGTTCGTGAGCTTGCCCGCCTCGAAGAGGTCCAGGTAAGCGTCCACCAGCATCTCGGTGTGCATGCTCAGGTCCTTGAGGTCCGAGTCGCAGAGCATACGGCCGATGGTGTCGGGCATGCCCCCGATGCCGAACTGGATCGTGGAGCCGTCCCGCATCTGCTCGACGATGAGGCGGGCGATCGTCTTGTCCACCTCGGTGGGTGCCGGCCGCGGCAGCTCAACCAGGTCCGGGTTCTCCCCCTCCACCACGAAGTCCACCTCAGAGATGTGCACGTTCTCCTCCCGGCCGCCGAGGCAGACCGGAAGCTTCTCGTTCACCTCCACGATGACCGTCCCGGCCTTCTCCACCATGGCGCGGGTGGCTGAGTTGTACAGGGAGAAGTTGAAGTAGCCGTGCTTGTCCATGGGCGGCGTGGCCAGCATGCAGACGTCGACGTCCAGCGACTGGCGATAGTGCCGGGGCTTGTTGCGATACAGCAGAGGGATGTAGTGGACGCGCCCCTGGTCGCACAGCCGCCGGTCGTAGCCGCTGAAGTGCCAGCACATGAAGGTGAAGGCCTGGTTCTCGGGATCCGCGTCCACCACCGCCAGCGGGCGCAGCGCCAGCATCCAGCGGATCTTGACGCCGCGAAGCTCCCCCTTGCGCGCCGCCAGCGCCCGGTCCAGTGCCTGGGGGATGCCGTGGCCGAAGGTGTATTCCACCCAATCGCCGGAGCGGATCACCTTGACGGCCTCCTCGGCGGTCCTCTTCTTGTCGTTGTACTGGTCGATCACGTTCACCGGGGAGGCTCTCCTTCGCGTCTTCTCATGTCCGGGCGCCGTCCAGCGACGGTGTGAACGGTATCTTCTCGTATTCGAGTGAGAATCGGTAGACGGCGGCACGAAGGCACCCTCCACGCACGGCCATCTCGTCACCCCACGGTGAACGTGCCACCCGGCGTATCCGCGTGCAGTCAACCCCCACAACGAGAAGAGCCCCCGAGGGGAGCGGGGCTCTTCCTGCCGGCGCTTCTCGCGGCGGGACCGCATCGGGGAGCGGTGCGTCGTAGGGACATGCTCAGTATCGACTGCCGAGGTGCGGACGTACTGAATCCCGGCTGAGAGCCGACTGGGGATACCGCGGGGTGGATACACCGCGACCGCACCGCCGGCCCATGGACCCTTGGCTTGCCGACCGGCCACCGCCTCCAATGGTCAGGTCAGTCCGCCCTCGGTCGTGTCACCCTGCTCCTTCACCCGGCCGGTGACATGCGATCGGCGCTGCGTCGCCGTCATCGTCTCTGCATCAGCATGACAACGTGACTGGGCGGAGAGTGCCTTGCTGACGTTTGTCGGTGTCATGGGCAACCGACTCTGTCTCCCCCGGGGCCAACCCGCCAGCGACCGCGCTGCCCTGGCGTCAGCAAGATGACGGCGTGGCGCCGATGCTGTGCAGCATGAGCTGCACCACGGCCTGGGCGTCGAAGTGCGCCAGCAAGGCGCCGCAGACGGCGAAGATGTAGTCGCCGTCAAGAGCCACGTCGGCGTCGGAGGGCGGCAGCAGGCGGTCCCCGCCGTTCTTGGCGCAGGCGTCGCGGAGCGCTTCGAGACCACCGGGCAGGCGAGTGAGGGCGCCGCCCGTGCCTATGACGTGGCGGCAGGCGGTCAGGTCGCGGCCGCGGGCCACCGTCTGGCGGCCGGTCGGCGTGTACAGGTAGGCGATCTGGCCGGCGTGGCGGTAGACGCCCGTCACCGTAGCGGTGCGAGCGAGCTGCACAGCGATGTGGCGGTCCTCATCGGTCTGCGGGATGGCCGGGGGCAGATGCTCCGGCCGCTCGCGCGCGTCGATGAGCTCGTTCACGTGCTCGGCGCTCACGAACGTACCCAGGTCTCCTTCGACGGTGCGCTTGCTGTGCGGCTGCGGCTCGGTCTGGATGGTGTTGTACTCGATCGAGCCGTCGGTCACTGAGTGCACGTCTGTGGTAGCGCCGCCGACGTCGATGACGACTAGATCGCCGAGCGTCTCGGCCAGCGTCTCGGCGGCCAGCAGCACCGCACCTGGGGTGGGCAGGATAGTGCCGGTGACCAGTTCCCCGATGCGTTCCATGCCCGGCGCGTGGATGATGTGCGCCTCGAAGGCGTCGTGGATGACCGTGCGCGCCGGCACGATGTCCAGCTCGTCGATGCCCGGATAGACGTTGGTGGTCACGCGGACGGTGAACCCGGCGGCCTGGAGGATCTCGCAACACTCGTCGCGCACGGCCGAGTTGCCGGCGTAGATGATCATCGGCTTCTTGCCGGCGGCGAGCACGCGGTCCTGGATGGGCGCGTGCCCGGCATGATTGGCCAAGGAAACCCGGGCGCTGGCCTCCGTGTCAAGAGCGGCTGCCGCGGCGGCTGCTTCCGCGGCCTCGCCGGGCGCGGCGGGGGCCGCCGAGAAGTCCACCTGCGCCAGCATCTCGGCGTTGTGCAGCACGGTCTCCACGTCGCCGCCCTCCACCCCGCCGGCCAGCATGATGACGTTGGGACGGGCGGCGGCGATCTGCTGCAGGTCGTGGCGGCGCAGCTTGCCGGCGGTCTGATACTCCACCACGCCGCCGGCGCCCAGCGCCGCCTCGCGGGCGGCCATGGCTGTCATCTTCGCCGTGAGGCCGTGCACCGTCATGCGCAGGCCGCCGGCCGCCGAGCTGGTGGCCAGGAACTCGCGCGGCTGCAGCGGCCCGGTGCTCTCTTCGAGCTGGGCCCGGGCCGCATTCATGCCCACGGTCACATCGCCCTGGAGCACCGACGTGGGCGCGACGCCCTGCCCCAGCAGGGTGGGCGTCACCCTCGCCTTCCGGCTCTCTTCCGAGAGGCCCTCGAACGCACTCACCACCGTGGTGGTCGAGCCGATCTCGGCCACCAGCACGTCGACGACGCGCGCGCCGGCAGCTGTGCCTGAGCCGAGTGCCGCGGAACCGACAGCGGCGCCCGAGCCGGCTGCAGCCGAGGCGGCGCTCCGGCCGGCCGCCGCGCGCGCGGCGCGGACCATATCAGCCTCGTC
>CAZIGT010000127.1:0-8606 GCA_964538465.1 uncultured Thermoleophilia bacterium
ATTTGGCGAAGGAGGCCCGCCTTTCTGACCGTTCACTCCCCAACTGGACGCTCCGCGGCGCACGAGTGCCGGTTGGCATGGCTACGACACCCGCGGTCGACCGTTCAAGTCGATCGCGGTCGCACTGCGTTCACGCTGAGTCGAAGCCGTCAGGGTCCCTCTGAACCGCGACCGGCTGTGCCTTGCCCATCCCGATCCGCTCGCGATAGCGCGGCTGAGTCCCGGCCGCGCGGTGCGGTAGCATGGACCGGGCCGGCAGACGGCCGCGAGCATCGGTGGCGGCCCTTGGACGGCTGCGACCGCAGCTGGCGGCTTACAGACGGCCGCCCGAAAACGGCGGCCCGCAAAGGGCCGCGACACAGAAACGGAGGATGGTGGTGATCCGACTCTTCAACTCGATGACCCAGCGCAAGGAGGAGTTCGCTCCGCGCGAAGAGGGCAAGGTCGGCATCTACTGCTGCGGTCCTACGGTCTACAACCTGGTGCACATAGGCAATGCCAGGCCGTACGTCACGTTCGCGGTGCTGCGCAACTGGCTGCGCCACCGTGGGTATCAGGTCACGCTGGTGGAGAACATCACCGACGTCGACGACAAGATCATCAACAGGGCCAACGCCGAGGGCAGGTCGGCGGCCGAGGTGGCCGCCGAGTTCACTCAGGCGTATCACGACGACATGGGGCGGCTGGGCGACGGCCTGCGGCCGGATATTGAGCCACTCGCCACCGAGACGATCGCCGAGATCATCGACCTCTGCTGCACGCTGGTCCAGAAGGGCCATGCCTACGCCGCCGAGGGCAGCGTCTACTTCCGTGTGCGCAGCTTCGCCGGCTACGGCAAGCTGAGCGGCCAGCGCATCGAGGAACTCGAGCACGGCGCCCGCGTCACCGCCGAGCCCGGTAAGGAAGACCCGCTCGATTTCGCCGTCTGGAAGGCGGCCAAGCCCGGGGAGCCGGCCTGGGAGAGCCCCTGGGGCATGGGGCGGCCCGGTTGGCATATCGAGTGCTCCGCCATGGGCCTGCGCTACCTGGGGCCGAGCTTCGACATCACGGCGGCGGCCGCGACCTCATCTTCCCTCACCACGAGAACGAGAGCGCGCAGAGCGAAGCGGCGGGGCTGGCCTTCGCCCGCTTCTGGATGCACAACGGCATGATTCGCAGCGAGGGCGAGAAGATGGCCAAGTCGGTGGGCAACATCTTCCTGCTGCGCGAGGTGCTGGACCGCTACGGCGACGCCGCGCACGGAGATGCGCCGGTGGTCATGCTCTACTTCCTGACCACCCACTACCGCAGCCCGCTGGAGTTCTCGGTGGCCAAGCTCGACGAGGCCAGGGCGTCGTACCAGCGGCTCGCCGATGGGGTGCGCGACATCGACTTCCGTCTCGCGGCAGCGGGCGTCGCCGAGACGGGCCCGGCTGCCGGTGACGTGAGCGGCGCCGGGACCGCCGGGGACCTTGGCGCCCGCGTGGCGGCCGTGCGCGACGCCTTCGCCGAGCACATGGACGACGACCTCAACACCGCGGCCGCCCTGGGCGAGCTCTTCTCGCTGGTCGGGGACGCGCACCGCCATCTCGCCCAGGTGGACGCCGGCAAGACCGGGTTCGACGCTCCCGGGTTGCGGGCGGCGCGCGAGACGCTGGCCGAGCTGAGCGGCTTGCTGTTCGTGCGGCTGCCGGCGCCGGACGAGACGCTTGTCACGAACGCAGCGGTCGTGTCGGCACACCCGGCAGGCACGGCGGCGGATACTGCGAGCGAGTCACTGGGCGAGCAGGAGTCCGCTCAAGCCCTCGGCACCGTGTCCGGTCCAGGTGCTGACCAGTGCGCCACCGGGCATGTGCCGCTCCCATCGGCGGCGAAGCTCGCGCAAGAGGAGCGCTGGGAAGACCTGGAGCTGGTGCACGAAGAGCGGCTCGGCTGCGGCGACCCCAGCTTCGCCGTTGTGTTGCGGGACCACTACCGGGCAGTCAAGGACTGGCAGGCGTCGGACCGGCTGCGCGCGGCGCTGCAGGAAGCTGGCTTCGAGGTGCGCGACACGAAGCAGGGCACACAGGTGGTGCGTCGCTAGCACGCCGCGTCGGCGGAAGGTGACCAGGGTCTCGCGATGGAGTGGATCTACGGCAAGCAGGTCGTGAGCCTGGCGCTCATGCCGGGCGCTCGCCGGCGCGTGCGGCGCATCGTCGGCACGGCCAACTCGCTGCGGGACCTGGGCGTAGACGCCCGCGCGCTGCGCATCCCGGTGGAGGCCCTGCACATGCACGCGCTCGACGAGCTCACAGGCTCCCGCGAGCACCAGGGGATCGCCGCATACGTCGACGGCTACCCGTATGCGGGCGTCGGCGAGGTGCTCGCCGGCGATCTTGTGGTCGCCCTCGACGAGGTCGCCGACCCGCGCAACCTCGGCGCCGTGGTGCGCTCCGCGCTGGCGTGCGGCGCCGCCGGCCTGGTCATCTCGCGGCACCGTTCCGCGGCGGTCACGCCGGCGGCGGCAAAGGCGTCGGCCGGCGCCACCGCGCACCTTCCGAGCGCGCAGGTCGCCACCCTGCGCGGCTTCCTCCGCCGCGCGCAGCAGCTCGGCTTCTGGGTCTACGGGGCGGCCGGCGATGCCGGACGCCTGTACGTCGACGTCGACTACCCTGAGCGCCTGGTGCTGGTCATGGGCTCGGAGGGCCGCGGCCTGCGCCGTCTGGTCGCCGAGACCTGCGACGAGCTGGTCTCGCTGCCCATGCAAGGACCGGTGTCGAGCCTCAACGTGAGCGTCGCGGCGGCGGTCCTGCTCTACGACATCCGCCGCCGCACGCCGACGCGCGGCCCCCAGGACGAGCGGCGACCGAAGCCTCCGCGACCCGCCACCGCGCCTGCCGGCGGACTGGCTGAGTCGTCACGCTCGTCCGCCGCCGGCGCGGATCGGCCGCGTGGTTCACCACGGTCGGCCGCGCCTTCGGGCGGGGCGTCCTCTCCTCGCCAGGCCCGGGAGCATAGGCCGCGCAAGCCTGGGCCGCGACGCCCCGGATCGGGCGGCACGCACCGATGAGCCCGCTCCTCTACATCGTCGACGGGTACAACGTGCTGCACGCCGCTTTCCCGCGCATGACCCGCGACGACCTCGAGGAGCGCCGCGAGTGGCTCATCAGCCGCCTGGCGGGGTTCGCCGCCGTCAGGGGCGCTCGCGCGGTCGTCGTGTTCGACGTGCGCGAGCGCCGCGGCGTGACGAGTCGCGTCGACTCCGGCTCCGCGGTCGAGGTCTGCTTCGCCGGCGGCCCCTATGCCGCCGACGCCTTCATCGCCCGGCGCATCGCCGAGCAGCCGGCCGACGTCACGGTGATGGTCGTGTCTGGGGATCAGGAGGTCCAGCGGACGGCCGCGCGCGCGGGCGTTCACCGGCTCACGCCGCGCGAATTGTTGCGCGATCTCAGAGGGCTGGAAAGAGAACTCAACGAAATAGTTGCAAAAGCCGACGACTCCGTTAGAATGCGCTCACAGCTTGAAGATAAAGTTGATGTTGAGACTTTGCGCAAGCTGGAACGCCTCAGGAGAGAGACAGACGGTTCAGACGGGCGCTCCTGAGGCTGCGAGACGGTCACGCGACCGCCGGGGGTATGCATGGCAGCGTCGGAGCAGGGGAGCGGTGGGCGCTCCACATCCAGGGGCTACGACTCTCACCTTCGAGTAGAGGTTTCGGATCTTGCCTTGGTCCGGGCGTACCGACGGGGCAGCAAGGCCGCACTCAATCAGCTACTCGTTCGGTACCACCAGTTCGTGCGCCTCAAGGCAAGTTCGTACTTCCTGGCGGGCGGCGACGCGGAAGACCTCATCCAGGAAGGCATGGTCGGTCTCTACAAGGCCGTGCGGGACTTCCGTGAGGACCGGGAGGCGTCGTTCCGCAGTTTCGCCGAGCTCTGCATCACGCGGCAGATCATCACCGCCATCAAGACGGCCACGCGGCAGAAGCACCAGCCCCTCAACGGGTATGTCTCGCTGAGCCAGCCGCCGGCGGAGACCGCCGACGACAGCGATTGCTCGCTGGCCGACATCTTGCCGGGCCCGAGCGTTCATGACCCCGTGAACCAGGTCATCTCCACGGAAGAGATCGAGAGCCTCAAGGTTTGCCTCACCGAGGCTCTCTCGGAGCTCGAAGGCAAGGTGCTGCGCCTATATCTGCGCGGACTGTCCTACGAGGCCATCGCGAACGGCCTGGGGTGCGACTGCAAGACCGTGGACAACGCCTTACAGCGCATCAAGCGGAAGGTCGACAACCACCTGGCGCGCCGCCAGGTGGCGAACTGATCAGCGGCGGTATTGCGCGGCTACGCAGCGCACCGTGCTTGACCCGACTCCGTAGGTTAATACGGCATCAGGCTGACATCGTGCCCCTGCTGCTGCACCAGTAGCTTGAAGTCGTGCGGGTTCTTGGCGACCTGCGCGGCATCGCTGAGCGAGATCATGCCACTCTCGTAGAGCTTCAGCAGCGACTGGTCGAACGTCTGCATGCCGTAGTAGTCGCCTTCGGCGATGGCATCGTGGATCATGTGCGCTTGCTCGGCGTCGAGGATGAAGTCGCGGATACGGTTGGTGACGACCATGATCTCGACGGCCGGCACGCGTCCCTCGCCGCTGGCCGTGACGAGCAGGCGCTGGGAGATGATGCCCTTCAGCGTGCCGGCGAGCATGATGCGTACCTGCTTCTGCTCGTGGAGCGGGAAGAAGTCGATGACGCGGTTGATGGTCTCGGTGGCGTCGATCGTGTGCAGCGTGCTCATGACCAGGTGTCCGGTCTGCGCCGCCGTGAGGGCCGCGCTGACCGTCTCAGGGTCGCGCATCTCGCCGATGAGGATCACGTCCGGGTCTTGGCGCAAGACGTACTTCAGCGCGGCGGCATAGGACTCGGTGTCTATGCCGATCTCACGCTGGTTGATCACGCAGCGGTGGTCGGCGTGCAAGACCTCGATGGGGTCTTCCACCGTGATGATGTGGCGTCGAAGATGACGGTTGATGTGGTCGATCATCGCCGCCAGGGTGGTCGTCTTGCCGCTGCCGGTGGTGCCCGTGACCAGTACCAGCCCGCGATGCTCCTCGGAAAGCTGCTTGATGACCGGCGGCAGGTGCAGCTCGTCGAACGAGGGGATGGACGTGTGCACGTGCCGCATGGCGATGCTGATGCTGCCGCGCTGACGGTAGATGTTCACGCGGAAGCGGCCCCACTCGCTCGAGGAATACGCGAAGTCGATCTCGTTGGTCTCGCTGAAGCGGCGGATCTGCCGGTCGCTCATGAGCGTGGCGGCAACGTCCTTCGTGTCCTGCGGTGTGAGTGCGGGACCTTCGAGCAGCACGAGCTCGCCGTCTATGCGCAGGACCGGCGGGCTGCCGGTCTTTATGTGCAGGTCGCTGGCGTTGCGCGTGACGACTATCTCCAGCAAGCGGTCTATCGCGTCCACGCGCCCCCCTTATCTCACGGTGTTGCCGAATGCAGTTCTACCCGGTTCGCGCCCAACGGCGTCGTTACGCGCACGACCACTATCGGCCGGTGGGGCGAGGGAGTTGAGTACGCGGGCGGGCGGCCTAGAGCCGGACGGCGCTCGTCCAGTAGCTGACCGACTGATACGAGACGACTGCGCCGGTGTGCGGCGAATGGATGCACGTGCCGCCGCCGACGTAGATGCCGACGTGGTAGGCCGGGTTCCCTCGGAAGACCAGGTCGCCGGGAAGAAGGGCGCTCATGGACACCGGCGTGCCCATCTGCTGCATGGACCCTGAGTAGTGCGGCAGCGAGATGCCGATCTGCGCGTAGCAGTACATGACGAAGCCGGAGCAGTCGAAGCCTGTGGAGGGACTGGCGCCGCCGTACAGGTACGGCGTGCCGAGATAGCGAGCGGCGATGGCACAGACCTCGGGATGCCCGGGTCCGGCCTGATCCGGGATGATCGGCCGCTCGGTGGGGTTGGTGCCGCCCTCGGTGTTGCCGGTGGCGGCGGCCAGGCGGCGCGCGGCCGCCGCGGCCTCGGCACGCTCCATGCGGCGGATCTCCGCCTCGACGCCGGCGAGCATGCTCTTGCGCTGCGTCAGCTTGCCCTGGATGGTCCGCTTGGCGCTGGCGACCTGACCGAGGAGCTTGACCGCAGCCTTGCGGTCGGCGATGAGCCCGACGCGCTTGTTCTTGACCTGGGCCTGGTAGCGCTCGACGGACTCGATGATGTCTGAATCGTGCTGGCCGATGCGTTCCAGCAGGTCGAGTTGACTGGTGATCTCCTCGAAGCTGCCGGAGGAGAACACGACGTCCAGCATCTCGATTGGCCGCTCCTTGTACAGGGCGACCACCCTGGCGTTGAGGTTCTGATGCGCCACGGCGAGGTTGTAGCGCGCGAGCTTGAGCGACCTGGTGTTGCGGCGGATCTGCGCGCGCACGTTCGCCAGCTGGTCGTTGGCGAGGTTGTACTTCTCGATGATCGCCTCCAGCTTCTCGTCGAGCTTGGCGACCTGGGCGCGGATCTCCCGCGCGCGGGCCTTCTTCTCGCTGACGGGCGTGGCCTGAGCGATCGCCGGCAGCACGAGGATGAGCAGCGCGAAGAACGAGAGAAGGAGGGAAACCGGGAGTCGTCGAGCCATCACCTCGCGGCCCCCCTTGCAGGCAGGCTCGCCACTGGCGGACGCCGTCGAGCTGGACTCCATGGGTGGCAGATTACCATAGCGGTCACTCCGAGTCCACGGTGGCGCTGCTGACCGCGGCGCCCCGTGAGGACGGCAGATGCAGGCCTTTCAGGGTCCTCATGAACGAGCGGTTGCGCTTGTCGCGGCGCCACGTTCGCACGATCGCGTATCCCCAGGTCTGGAAGATGAGCTTGGCGAAACGGAAGGTGAAGAAGAAGCCCAGCCAGCGACGGAGGCCGTAGAACCTGGCGTAGCCCTTGATGGTCTCTTTCTGGAGGTGGTAGGGGTCCATTTGCGCCGGCTTGAAGACCACGTGGAGGGCGTCGTACAGGTGCCAGCGCTTGTCGAAGATGCGCCCCTCGGCGTCGAGGTCGTCGAACATGGGCGTGCCCGGCAGGGGGGTGAGGATGTTGAGCATCACGGTGTCGATCTTGTGCTTGAGGCAGAAGTCGACGGTGTCGCGTACGACATTGGGCCCGTCTGTGTCGGCGCCCAGAACGAACATGCCGTGGGCGCTGATGCCGTACTTGTGCAGGGTGTTGACGCAGTTGACGATGTCGTCGATGCTCTGCGACTTCTCATAGCTGTCCAGCGTGGTCTGACTGACGGACTCGAGACCCAGGAAGACACACCAGCAACCTGAGCGGCGCATGAGGTCCAGCATCTCCGGGTCCCTGGCTATGTCCGTGCGCATCTGCTCGAGCAGCTCCTGGTCGCGAACGACGTCGGTGCGCACCTGCGAGCTCCACGGGATCACGAGTCCTTCGTCGATCATCATCTGGAGGAGGACCTTGAGCCGCTTCTTGTCCGCCGCCATGTTGTCGTCGTAGAAGAAGACCTTGCGCGGCTTCTTAGCCTTGAGCTCCGCTATGATGCGCTCGTTGCTGCGGTAGCGGTACTTCTTGCCGAACATGGCCGTCACCGAGCAGAAGCGGCAGTCGAACGGGCAGCCCCAGCTGGTCATGATGGGGGTCTGCGTGATGCGCTTGTGCCCATGGATGAGTGACAGGTCCGGGTCCGGCAGGCTGTCGAGGTCGGCGGTGGGCTCGCGCAGCGGGTTGTGCACGGAGGCCCCGTCCTTGACGTACGACAGGCCCTTGATGGAGTCAAGGCTGCGCTCGCCTCGCAGGGCGTCGATGAGCTCGAGCATGAGCTGTTCGCCGCCCTCGCCGCGGGCGACGTAGTCGGCGTGCTGCAGGGCCTCGTCGGCCATGAACGTTACGTGCGAGCCGCCGATGATGACCGGGATGCCTCGCTTGCGCAGGTCGTCCGCGTACTCGTAGGTCTCGGTGATGGTGGAAGTGGTGGAGGAGAAGCCGACCAGATCGGCCTGACGGACGTCGTCCCAGTCGATGGGCTCCAGGTCGGCGGCGTAGATGCCCACGTCGTGGCCGTGGGACTTGAGCACGGCGCCCATGATCGGAAGGCCCAAGCGGGGCAGTTTCACCTTGCTGTAGACATGCGTACCCGGCGCGGCGGGCTCAACGAGACGGATTATCACGTTCGACTCCTCGTCTCTCGTGCGGTGCAGGAGTGTGGTGCGCCCTGCAGCGGACAGGGACGGCTCTCCCCGAGGCGGGGAAGGGTGTGGAATCTCGACAGGCAACGGTTACGCACGGCGCTATTCTAGACCGAAGTCGGGGCGGGGGAAAACGGGGCCGGCCGAGTCATCTTCGTCGAGCATCATCAGGCGGCCCTGTACCAGTTGCGGCGCCTGCGCGCGTTCCTATAGCCTGTCCCGCGCGACGGCGCGCAAGCGGTGTCACCAGGCCGTCGCGCGGCAGGTCGCCCGGGTCGCTTCCTGTCGACCATCGAGCATGCCCCGACGGCTCTGCGTCCGCACCCGGTCGTACCCGACACGGGCGCGGGTCATGAGTCCGCCGGCGCCGGAAGTGCCTTGTTCCAGGAGGTCGCACATGTCCACCGAGCTCTTCGCCCAGATGGCCCAGACGATCGTCGACGGCGAG
>CAZIGT010000128.1:0-5650 GCA_964538465.1 uncultured Thermoleophilia bacterium
GCGCTCGTTCCGCGATGAGTCACGTCAGTAAGAGAGAGGAGACGGCGCTTTGAACGCCGGATCGAATCAGCCGACCATGAGCCGCAAAGGCTTCCTGGGAGCCGTGGGCGGGCTCGTGGTGATGGTCGGGCTTGGAGGAGTGGCGAAGGCCCTCGCGGGCAAGCAGCTGCTGCGTCCTCCGGGCGGTCAAGATGAGGATTCCTTCGTCGCGCTGTGTATCAAGTGCGATCGCTGCACCAGCGTCTGCCCCACGAGGGCCATCGGCATCGCGGAGCTGGAGGACGGGTTCGTGAATGCACGAACGCCCGTCATGAAGTATCACCTCGGTGAGTGCGCGTTCTGCGGCAAGTGCACCGAGGTGTGTCCCACCAAGGCGCTTGTGCCGTACAAGACGAAGGAAACCGAGTTCAACGGCGGCACCGTGCTTGTGCCGGACATCCGAATCGGGTTGGCGACGGTCCACCGGGACCGCTGCATCGCCTGGAACCGCGGCACATGCGCCACATGCATCAAGGCCTGTCCCTACGGTGCCCTGAGCCAGGATGGAAACGGCCGCCCAGTCGTGGACAGGGGTCTCTGCAACGGGTGCGGCATCTGTGAACACGTCTGCCCAGCCCTCACGGCCCGCTCATACATGGGAGGCACCGTCCGTGGCATAGAGATCCTGCCACTCACGAGCGCGGGCGTGTCATCATGAAGAAGATCAGAGCCTCCAGACTGCGCGGCCTGACTATCCTGGCCGTCACGGTGATCATCGTCGCCGGCCTTGTGTTCTGGGCGGGGATCGGCACTCTCTCGGCGTTCGGCTACAAGGAGATAGCGGCCGTCTGCCCGCTCGGCTCGCTCGAGACCATGCTGGCTGACCGCACCCTCCTGCCGATCCCCCTGATCTCACTCGCCGTGATCCTGGTGATCGCGATCCTCCTTGGTCGCGTCTTCTGTGCCTGGATCTGTCCTGGGGCGATCATCCGTAAGTGGTTCCGGCGCCGCCCCAACGGCTACAAGGCGGCCGCTGCTCGGGCCAACGCCGCGACCGTCCAGGCCGCCAAGGTCGCGACCGCAAACAGTGCTGCGGGTACGTCCCCCGGTGCCGCGCGGGCGGACGCGGTGAGTGTCCTGGACGCGGCGGCGAGCGACCCTGCGGTCACCGTGCCGGTCGATCGCGCGGGAGCGGCCGATGCTGGCGACACAGTGGCAGCCGATGTGGCCGAAGGCACGGTCGTCGAGACTGTGGAAGCGACGGCGGGCGAGGATGACGAGGTCCGCCGCTTTCGCCCGCATGCCGCCCGCAGGCTCTCGCGGATCAAGGTCGCTTCTCGCCACTGGGTGCTCGGCGGGGCGCTGCTGTCCACGGCCATCTTCGGGTTCCCGGTGTTCTGTCTCGTCTGCCCCATAGGCCTGACGTTCGGGACCATCGCGGCGGTCTGGCGCCTGCTGGATTTCAACGAACCCTCCTGGGCATTGCTCGTCTTCCCGGCGATCGTCATCCTGGAGCTCGTTGTCTTCCGCTCCTGGTGCCGCAAGATCTGCCCGCTCGGGGCACTCATGTCGTTGATGAGTAGCCTGAACATCTTCGCCCGGCCGAAGGTCGACGAGAAGACCTGCTTGCGGACATCCATGGGTGTAGACTGCGACGCCTGCAAGACCGCCTGCTTCGAAGAGATCGACCTGCACCACGCCGATCAGTCGCAGCCGCTCTCGGAGTGCACCAAGTGCCGTGACTGCTCGGATGCGTGCCCCGTACACGCCATCTCCTTCCCCTTCTTCGGCAGGAAGAAGGCTGAGACGGCTCACAAGGCCGAGGCGGGTCACAAGGCCGAGGTGGGTCCCGAAGACGAAGAGAAGGCATGCCGAGACTCGGCCGCATCATAGATGTCGCCGAGGAGCTCAAGAGCTCCTCGCTCGTGCTGCACGCGCAGCGCTGCACACACCGTCATCACCGGGCGTCGAGCTGCTCCTGCTGTGAACAGGTGTGCCCCACGCAGGCGATCACCGTGTCCGCTGAAGGACCCAGCTTCGACACGCTCACGTGTGAGGGCTGCGGGGCCTGTGCCTCTGTGTGTCCTACCGGCGCGATAGAGCCACTGGATCCCACGGATCCCGTACTGGCCGACAGGATCGCGACGAGGACCGCCAGCGACGAGCATATCGCCATCGCCTGCGCGCAGGCTCGGTCATCCGGGTCGGGCGCCCTCAGGGTGTCGTGCCTGGCGCGGCTGGACCCGTCCCTCCCGATGTACGCCATGGCCAAGGGCGCCGCGTCGGTGAGTCTGTACTCCGGTGTGTGCGGCGAATGCCCCACGAAGGGTGTCGACGCCCACGTGTCGTCGATCGTCGCCGGCACGCGGAAGCTCCTTGAGGCGTTCCATCTGCCTGGCAACATCGATTTGGGGGAGGGGCAGGAACACCCCGGACCGGAGGCCGAACCAGAGGCCGAACCAGAGGCCGAGCCGGAGAAGCCTGCCGGCATGACGCGCCGGGGCCTGTTCCAGATGTTCCGCAGAGGCGGCGCCGTGTATGCGGCCAAGACCATGGAGGGCATCCTGGTCGAACCGGAGACCCCCGCGTCGGAAGAGAAGCCGCGTCGTGACGACCCTGCCTACATCCCGGCGAAGCGCGAGCGCTTGCTCGAATCGCTGCGGGCGCTCGTACCGAAGGGGTCGGCCCCGCGTGATGCCGTCGGTCCGTTCACGGCCCCCGAGATCGACCGCGATCGCTGCAACGGGTGCGGGCTGTGCGGCCGGCTCTGTCCCACCGGGGCACTGGAGATCGAGGAGGACGGAGACGACAAGCAGGGCGTCCTCCGCATCACGGGTCGGCCGAGCGCCTGTGTGGAGTGTGGCCTCTGTGTGGAGATCTGCGGGCAGCAGGCCGTGAAGCTCGTGCCCGTAGTCACTGACCTGGTGCTGGCCAGCGACGCCCGGGCCCAGATGCTCTTCGAGCGCGCCGAGGGCGACGCCGAGCCGCTGTACGCCACGGCCGAGGACAAGATGAAGAAGCTCCTGGGGGTGCCGGTACACCGGTTGTGAGGAGGCGTGCGCAAGAGCACGCCGTCACGTGCACATATGGCCCCCAGAGGGACCCAGGACAGGAAGAGGAAAGCTATGGCAGACACCGCCGAACTGGTCGAGGTGCTGAGGAACCGCTCGGCGTTCTACAGGACACTCTCGAGCCTGTACTTCAATACTCTCACGCAGGAGCAGATCGACAGCCTCGCCGAGTCGGACCTCCTGTCGTTCGGGGCTGACGAGCCGCTCCTGGTCGAGGGCTTCGACGACATGCGCCGCTACCTCAGGAAGAGGAATACGGGCACGCGCCAGGAGCTCGCCGTCGACTACACGTCGTCGTTCGCGGGGACGCAGCCTTACGAGGGTCGCTACGCGGTGCCCTACGAGTCCGTCTTCCGCAGTGAGTCAGGCCTCATGATGCAGGAGCCCCGCAACGAGGTGTACCGGATCTTCAAGAAGGCGGCGATCAAGCTCCGGGACGACGTGGACCTGCCGGAGGACCACCTCTCCTTCGAGTTCGAGTTCATCGCGATCCTCTGCGACCGCGCCGCCGAGGCGCTGGAGGCCGACGATACGGAACGCGCCCTGAGGCTCCTCGACGGCCAGAAGGTCTTCATCGAGGACCACATCCTGTCGTGGTTCGACGACCTCGCCGAGCTGGCGAACAAGATCCTGAGCACGCGCTTCTACCGCGGCGTCCTCAAGATCACCAAGGGCTACCTCATGGTGGACCTGGAGGCCATCCAGGATCTCATCGCTGAGCTGGAGGGCGACGAGGAGCCCGAGGAGGCGCTCACGTAGGAGCGCCACCGGCGCCCTGTCATGGCGCGGACCGCGGCACGCCGGCGGCGTCGACCGCCGCGGGCGGTCGGATGGTCTGCAGGTGCGTCGGCACATGCGTAGTGCCCGGAATCGTGCAGGAACCGACCGGGCGGCGGTTGGCCGTGGTCTCGATCCTGTTGTCCGACGCGCGGACTTCGGGCAGGGGATCCTGCACGTATGTGGCGGACGGTAGATGAGCGCACTCGCGATCGCGTTGGAACACGATCGGCGAAACGCAGCGATAGCCTCTCACCGCGACGAGATCGTCATGTACGCATGCCGAGCCGGCTTGTCCATGCCGGTCGCACGCCATAGACTGACTTCGACTCCAAGCCCTTCGTCCTAAGGCATCTGCTACGGACGCTGGGCCGTACCACGGACAGACCGTGGGGCGGTGCAGGATACCGTGCCGTCGTGGGCCCGACGCGGAAACGCCCGGACCTCCCCGTGCTTGGAAAGGAGCGGTGATCGCGTATGCGTGTGCGCCTCGGTGACGGCGATCGGCGGCATCATGTTCGGGCTTTGCTGCCATCCGCACACATTCCGCGGGACTCCAGTGATCCTCCCTGGAGATGCGGCTGTGCGGCTGTCACCCCGGCACTACGCTGTCTGTTGTGGTCGACGCGGCTTCCGCGGTCACTGCGTTCGTGCGGCCTTGCCATGAGTGAGGGGGGATCATGAGCGGGTCTCAGCCATCGCTGGAGCGTTGGCTGAGCGAGATCAAGGCTGCTGCGGGCGGGGGTATCGGCATCCTCTTCATTCACAGCGGCGTGGTTCGAGGGACCACGCGAGACGGTCGAGCGGTATCGGCGGTCCAGCTGTCGTACGACCCCGCGCTCCTCAAGTCTGCGGTGGCGGAAGCGGAACAGATGCCCGGTGTCACTGCCGTTCGCGCGTGGATCAATGAAGGTACGCTGGATGTCGGCGAGGAGATGCTGCGCGCGCTTGTCGCCGGAGACATCCGACCGAATGTGTTCGCTGCCTGGAGCGCGCTTGCCAAGCGCATCAAGTCCGAGGTCGTGACTCAGCGGGATATCTTCGCCTAGCTCCGGCCGTGGAGGGCGATGCGGAGCTTGTATGCACGGTGCTCGTCCCCGGCTTGATTGACAGGGAGAACCGCCGCGGGACATTCAGTGGAGGCCCTCCCGCCTGGGCCTTCTCTCCGCGGTGAGTCGGCGACGAGCTCGGTCGGGAAAGGCAAGGGCTGAAGCGAGAAGAAGTCGGTCACGGTGAGTCTCACGGCTACCGACGACGTCACGGGCGTGGCCCACACCGGATCGACGCGGTGCAGCCCACACCCAGCACTCTGGGCAACGCGACAGTCAAGCAGGGCAGGAAGGCGAAGGTGCGCTTCAAGGTAGCGAACGCGTCGTGCGCCACGTGCACCGTCACGATCATGACTCAGATCGCCAAGGGCAAGTAGAAGTGGTACGTCCACGCCACCGATCCGGCAGGCAACACTCAGTTGAAGGGTGCGGCGAAGACGCTGCCCGTGACGTGACGGCCGCGCGACCGGGGCGCCCGCTGGTCGTGGCTGCGATCACCGGGTGAATGGCGCCGGCAACCACTGGACGAGCGGGAACGCGACCGGGCGGGCAAAGAAGGCGGTTCGAAGCGAGGATGCTGTCGCGATGGCGGTGGGTGGTGGGCAATGTTGGATTTGAACCAACGACCTCCCGCGTGTGAGGCGGGCGCTCTCCCACTGAGCTAATTGCCCGTATTCGACTCCGTCCGTACGGGCCACTCCTCGGCTGCGCCGGGAATCGCCCGTATTCGACTCCGTCCGTACGGGCCACTCCTCGGCTGCGCCGGGAATCGCC
>CAZIGT010000128.1:5750-8571 GCA_964538465.1 uncultured Thermoleophilia bacterium
CTCAGCCGCGCGGCCTTTGGCCGCACATCCCTTCGGGCCACTCCTCGGCTGCGCCGGGAATCGCCCTCACCCGTGCGGGCGGGTAGCTTACCAGAATGGGGGCGTGGGCGACAGCGGCGGCGCCTGTTTGCGCTCGCGACGTGCCGGGCAGCGTCTCACTGTGGCTGAGAACGACCTCGAGCTTCTGCGATGCGGGTATGCGGCGTTCGGCCTGGGAGCGCCGCCGCAGGTGCTGGACCTGTTCGACCAGCGCGCCCGGCCGCCGGCGTGCTGGTGCGTGGTCGACCTGCTCGATGACCGGCGCTACCAGCCGCGCGACGTGGTCGCGGCGGACCTGTTCGGCAGCGTGCCGCCGCGGTGGGAGGTGACGGCGGCGCGCGTCGACGAGATGCGTCAGTACGCGCGCCGCGATGGGTCGGTGACCGTCACGGTGACGGGCCACTACGTCGCCCGACCGCGCGGTACCTGGCAGTCGGTCGAGACGCCGTTCGCTCATGTCTGGACGCTGCGCCACGGGCACGTTCTTCGGGTGGTCAGCTACCTTGACGGCATGGAGCTGCGGCGTCTCCCGCGTGATGGTGCCGGGCCGCGGGAACGCGCAGGGGCGGCGCGGCGCGGGGCGGCGTGAGGACGGTGCGGAGGCGCGGCCGTGTACCGTGGGTGCGGCGCAGGGTGGCGCGGCACAGGGCGGCGCCGCTTGCGGGGGAGTCTGCGTGCGGCGCAGGGCGGCGCGGCTTGAGCGCCGCTGACAGCGGAATCCGAGGCGCCGCTAGAAGCGGAAGCCGAGCAGGTTCCAGTAGTCGACGAACCACACGAAGAACGCGGCCACCAGCGCGATGAAGCAGTAGATGATGCGACCGGCGACGGTCCACCAACCGCGCATCCAGGCGACCACGCCCAGGCCGGCCATGCCGGCCGTCATGGTCGCCGTCAGCAGCGGCAGCACGAGGGCGGCCGCCAGCCAGGCCGGCACGCCGAACTGGATGGTGGCGCCGGTGAAAGCTCCTCCTACGATTCCCAGGAACGCCAGGTCGAGGAGCGCCACGGCGCCGGCCATGCCGCGCGCGACGCGCGCCGGGAGCGGGTCGCGCGCGGCGCACGGCTGGCGCGCCAGCAACTGCCGCACCCACTGCGGCGCGTGCCATACAAGGCTCACCAGCGGCGCCCCCACCCACGCCAGCACGGCGCAGCCCAGCACCACAGCGAACAGGATGATGAACCGGCGCTGGGAGACGTACGTGTCCCCCCCCTCCCACCGCTCGAAAGCCTGCGTTGTCCGGAAGCCGAAGGCGATATCACCATCGGTATCCCGCGCGAATGTCACCCAGGCATCCTCGTACGACTCGCGGAACCGCAGGGGCTCCAACTGGACGTAGCGGGTGTCGTCGATCACGAGCACGCCGTGCGGTTCGCTTCCCACCACCAGATCGGAGTCGGACGAGAACTCCAGCCACTTGTCGAGGGTCTTGTGGGCGTGGCGCACCAGCCGATAGGTGCCGACGAACTGCTCGAGACCCGTCGTCAGGCTCCGGGGGGCTCGCGGCCGGTCCATCTGGTCACGGTCGCGATAGTAGTGGGCCATGATGCGGTCGACGATCTCCTTGCATAGGTGTCCGCTGCCGCCGTTGGTGGCCACGAAGATGCCCAGGTCCTCATCCGGTACCAGGAAGAGCATGCTGGAGAACCCGTTGAAGTCGCCGGTGTGCTGAAGAGCGCGGCGGTTCTCGACGGACCGTTCCTCGAAGCCGTAGGTGTAGCCGGGCAGGACAGGGGAGTTGGTGAACTGCTGCGCGTGCATGAGGGCGACGGTACTGGATCGGAGGATCCGAGCATCGCCCACCGCGCCACCGTTGAGGTGGGCGAGCATGAAGCGGGCCATGTCGGCGCCGGTGGAGTACAGCCCGCCGGCCGGCGCCGAGACAAAGGCCTGCCGTGGAAGCGCCTGGAAGCCGTCGTTCCATTCGTAGGAGAGGGCGGTCGTGGCGCGAGCGGCGGTGGCGGCGGCGCAGGCGGCGGTGGCGGCGGCGCCGGATGCGACGCCGTTCGAGGCGGCGTAGCCGCCGGAAGCGGGCCCGGCCGTGGAAGAGAAGCTGCCGGTAGTGCCGGCGGGGCCATGCCCGGCCGCGAGCCCACCGTCGTCCGCCGCGAAGGAGGACGCCGTCATGCCGAGCGGCTGCAGGATCTGCTCTTCCACCCACCGCCGGTATGAGCCGCCGGAGGCGGCGGCCACCGCGGCCCCGAGCAGCGTCATGTCGTAGTTGGCGTAGCTCGAGACGGTGGCCGGCGGCAGAACGCGGGTGGCAGCCCGTTCACGGACCACGGCCGTCAGCGGCGGGACGTCGTCCTCCGAGTGGGCCGCGATGCCCACCCAGCGCTCGTCGAAGCCGCCGGCGTGGGTGAGCAGGTCGGCCACGGTGAGCCGGCGGCCGGTCGAAGGTCCCGTCGGCGTGCTCGGCACGTAGGCGCGGACCGCCCGGTCGAGCTCCAGGCGGCCGCGCTCCCAGAGCTGCATGACGGCCGTTGCCGTGAAGAGCTTGGTGACCGAGGCGACAGCGAACCGGGTGCGCTGCGGATCCACTGAAACCCGCCTGTCCACGTCGGCCAGGCCGTATCCGCTCGTGTACAGGGTGCGCCCGCCGCGCACCACGGTCAGCACGGCGCCCGGCACATGGAGCTCACGCATCAGCTTACGCATCTGGGGATCGGCGAAGCGCGCCAGTTGCGCCGCCGAGAGCGGCCCTCGCTTGCCGGGCAGCGTGTACGGCTCGTCGGCTCCGCCCGGCACGCCCATGCCGGTCGTGGCGCCGGCCGCCGCGATCTC
>CAZIGT010000129.1:0-7506 GCA_964538465.1 uncultured Thermoleophilia bacterium
CATGAGGTAGTCGTCCTCGTCGCGGCCCGACCGCACCAGCACCTTGATCTCCGGCCACGTGGCGCGGATCTCCGGCAGGATGGCCAGCCCGCCCGTGCCCGGCATGTTCAGGTCCAGCAGCAGCACGTCCGGCTGCGTGGCACGCAGCACGTCGAGCGCCTGAGCGGCGTCGTCCGCCTCCCCAACGACCGTGATATCCTCGTTCACGTCGAGGAACATGGCGAGGCTCGTGCGCAGGATGCGCGCCTTGGTGCCTTCCACCTCGGCGAGGAACTTGTCCTCGGTCATCTTCTCGACGACCAGGAACCAGCCCGACTGGCCGGGGCCGATGGCTCCGCGCATCTGCTCGACGAACTGCTTGTCGAGGCCGGAGTCGCCCAGCTTGCCGAAGAGCGCTCCGAAGCCGGCGCCGATGGCGGCGCCCAGGAACGGCATGAAGAAGAGGAGCCCGAACAGCATGCCCCAGAAGGCGCCGCCGAGGGCGCCCGCGCCCACCAGCTTGGCGCCGTGCTTGACCTTGGGCTTGCCCTTGTCGTCGAGCACGACCTGGGCCGCGTCCGAGAGCTGCAGGACCAGGTCTTGCTGCATGGTCGCGATTTTCGCGCCGAAGGCGTCGGCGTCCGCCTCGGTGTCGAAGCCCAAAACGATCAGTTCACTCATACGGTCCTCTCCCTCCTAGGATGGGTGCCCTGCGGCACTTGCGACTCACTCTGCGAGCAGCTCCGGAAGCGGGGTCCACGCGGCGCAAGAAACCCGAAGGGGTCTCCGCATTGGCGGCTGAAAGCCCTTCCGCAGAGAGAGCAGCGGAATACTACCCTCAACCGCCCGTACTGCTGAAGTGCTGATAGTCCTTGGTGCCGGACCAGGTGCCGCCCCAACCCCAGCCGATGGCCTGGAAGGCGCGGACGACCACGTCGCCGGCGTGCACCATGCCCTTGGCCTTCCTGCTGCGGTCGGCGTACTTGGCGCCGGCCGCCGGGCTGACATGGTCGCTGGCCACGTACGGGTTCTCGACCGGGTTGAGGTCGATGGCCAGGCCGTAGGCATGCATCGACCAGCGGGTGGTGCCGCTGACGTAGCGGCCGTTGAAGGCGGAGGTGTTGTCTGCCGCCATCGACTTGGCGTCGCTGGCCCCATAGGCGTCGATGAGCTTCATGCGGCGGATGGGGAAGCGGGCGTCGTAGATCTTCTTGAAGACGCCGACCAGCTTGCGCGCCCAGATGTCGCGCACCATGAGGTAGCCGGTATGGGCCTTCTTGTCGAAGCCCCAGTAGGTGAGTCTGAGCAGGCGCAGGTGACCTATGCTCACCGGGCAGCCGGGCTTCCAGACGCCGTTCTCGATCATGCTGGCCGTGCGCGCAGCGTTCACGGAGTGGATGGTGCCTTTGAACGGCGGCGCGGCGGCGCGGGCCGCCGCCGCGGTCTGGGCGACCGGGGTGTCAGGACACAGAGCGTCGGCTGCCGCCGCGGCACCCGGAGCGGCGCTCGCAAGGAGTGCGGCAGCGAGGGCCGCGAACGAGATCGCCATCGCGACCGCTGTCAGTGGATGATGCCTCACACGTTCCTCCTGGAACGGCGCTACTTGAGCGCCAGCGAACGGCGCAGCGCCGCGTCGACTTCTGCCATGACCTCGCGTGGCAGGACCGCCGCTCGTTCGATCAGCCTGATTCTCTCGACAGTCTCGATGACGTCGCAGCGGACCGTGGCGGGGAGGCCGAGCACCTCCGTATCGAGAGCCACGAGCTGAGGATATCGCTTCTCGGGCACCACGCTGCTTACGGCCGCCACGATCACCGTGGTGGCCCGCGCGTTGCCGACGTTGTTCTGGATCACGAGGACGGGCCGCCGCGCGCCCATGTGGGCTTCGGCTTTCGCAGGATGATGGCCGCCGAGGCTCAGCCACCAGACCTCACCACGGAAGGGCGTGAGCCGTTCGCGTGCAGACCCGTTCGCGGGCGTGCCCGGGTCGCCGGGTCTCGTATCGGTCACCACCGTGCCTGCCGCTCCTCGTCGCGTTCACGATCGGCTGCCAGCTCTTCCGGGGCGGTCATGTCGCGACCGGCGAGCTCGTACCCCTCGGCCATGAGTTCCTCGAGCTCGTGCTCCTGGAGGCACCTCAGCGCGTCCAGTACCACTCGCGTCTTGCTCGTGCCGCGCTGCAGGGAGGCCTGCTCGAGGTACTCGGTGGCCCACTGTGGCAGCCGGAACTGGGTCTGCTTGCTCGGCGTGCTCTCTCGCATTGGCTGTCCTTCGCTGATCTGCCGGCGATCGTGCTCTTCCCCCGCGCGTTCGCCGAACGCGCACACGTGACGGGCGCTCATGCGACCGCTGGGGGCGGCGACCCGTGACGGGTCCGTGCGGGTCGTCTCTGGGACCGTTCGGGCCGCAGGTGGCAATCCCTGCCCGCCTGCGGCCCGCGACCACACCCGGCCAGGTAGGTGCGGGCACCCGCGGGTGGACGCCGACGGGCGGGCGTCCGCGATCGCCGTGGCCGGCTGGCCGGGCGCATACGGCTTCGGTAGGCTTGCTGCCATGAGCGGTCGTGACGAATCTGGGAACGCGGCCGGCCTGGCGCCGGCCCGGCCGCCGACATCGCCGCCGGATCTCGTGCGGCGGCCGCAGGCCGCGTGCGCGGCGGCCGTGGATGCGCACGCGCAGCCTACCCTGCGCGGGCCGCGCGTGGTGTTGCGGCCGATCCTCGACGCCGATCGGCCGCGTATCGAGGAGATCCTGGACGAGCCGGAAGTGGCCCGCTGGTGGCTGCGCGACGAATGGGAACGCGTCATGGAGGTGGGCTCGTACACCTTCGCGGTCGAGCTGCCGGACGAGGCCGCCGGCCGCTCCTCCCGCGTAGTCGGCATGATCCAGTACAGCGAGGAACTCGATCCCGGCTACAAGCGCGCCGCCATCGACATCTTCCTCAGCGACACGGTGCAGAGCCGCGGCGTGGGCGCGGAGGCCATCCGCACCCTGATCCGCTATCTCATCGACGAACGCGGTCACCGCCGCTTCATCATCGACCCGGCCGCGGACAACGAGCGAGCCATCCGCTGCTACACGAAGGTGGGCTTTCGCCCGGTGGGGATCATGCGGCGGTACGAACGCTTCGCATCCGGCGACTACCGCGACGGGCTACTTATGGACCTTCTGGCCGAGGAGCTCACAGAGGATCCGCCGGCCGATCGCTGAGCCCGGCCGGCCGCTCACGTGAATGCCGGTGGCTCGTAGAGGATCGGCGCCGCCAGCCGCCCGCTCAGGATGAGGACCGGCCACCTCAGAACGGTGGCCGAGTGCCGGTGGAGTCCGTAACGCCGGTTACGTATTGACGACCATCGACGCCGCACGTAGCATGCGGTCCATGGCTGTGCGCGGACAGACGGCGCTTCCGATAGGTGTCCGGCTGCGCGAGAGCTTCGCGGCGCTGCCACGAGGGGAGCGCAGCGTGGCGCGCACGCTCCTGAACGCCTATCCCATAGCCGGCCTGGGCACGCTCGCGGAGCTCGCCGAGCGCGCCGGGGTCAGCGCCCCCACGGTCCTGCGGCTGCTGACCCGCCTTGGGTTCGACGGCTACTCGGACTTCCAGCGTGCCCTGCACGTGGAGGTCGCGGAGCGGCTGGCCGGCGTGTTCGACGGGGACGCCGGCCAGCCCAGCAGCCACGACAGCGCCGCGGCCGCATCGCTTGCAGCCGCGGCCGCAGCGCTCGAAGCCACCATCGCCACGGTCTCCCACCAGGAGCTCGAGACCGCAGTGGAGCTGCTCGCGGGACCGCGATCGACGGTGCACTGCATCGGCGGCTCGTACAGCCAGGCGCTGGCGCTCTTCCTGCAGGTGCATCTGAGCGTGCTGCGCCCGAACGTCGTCTTCCATGCGTACGGCTCTTCGCAGGCGGCGGTGGCACTGGCCCAACCCGGCACGCGCGACATACTGGCCGTCTACGACTTCCGCCGCTACAGCGAGTGGTCGATCGCTCTTGCGCGGAACGTAGCCGCAGGTGGAGGGCGCGTGGTCCTCCTCACCGACCCCTGGCTCTCTCCCGTGGCCCCGCTGGCGTCCGCGGTCCTGGTGGCGCGCACCGATACCGCCTCACCCTTCGACTCGCTGGTTTCGGCGGCGGCTCTCACCGAGGCGCTGATCGCAGCGCTGTCAGTGCGCCTCGACGCGGCCGCACGGCCGCGCGCCGACGCCATCGAGCGGTTGAGCGCGGCGTGCTCCGGCCGGGAGGAGGGCGCGTGACCGGGGCGGGTGCAGCAAGGCCGGGCGCGAACAAGCCGATGATCGGAGAGGGCGCGTGACCGGCACGGACGTGGCGAGGCAGGGCGCGATGGCGCCGGGTGCCGGCGGGGACGGTGCCGCCGCGCCGGGCGCCGCGAGCGCGCGGCACGTGGCGGAGCTCGTGCGCGCCGGCACGGCGCGCTACCTCGAGCGGCTCGAGCGGCTCGTGCTGCTCGACTCCGGCGCCGACTCTCCGGCCGGCCGCGAGGCGGTGGCGCAGGCCATCGCCGGCTGGGCGGAGCGCGCCGGGTGCGCCGTGCGGTCGACGCCCAGCGGCCCTCACGGCGCCGGCAGCAGCGTGGTGGTGGCCGCCCTGAACGGCCGTGGGACGTCTCGCGTCGTTCTGCTGGGGCATCACGACACCGTCTACCCGGTGGGCACGGCAGCCAGTCGCGGCTTCGCTGTGCGCGGCGACCGTGCCTACGGCCCCGGCGTCGCCGACATGAAGGGCGGCTTGCTCCTAGGCCTGACCGTGCTCGAGGCGCTGGCCGAGGGTCCGCGGCCGTTCGGTGTGGTCGAATTCCACAGCGTGCCGGACGAAGAGACGCGGCCGGACGGGGCGTTCGCCACGTTCGACAGGATCCGCGAGGCGGACGCATGCCTGGTCCTCGAATGCGCGCGCGAGAACGGCGACCTGGTCCTCGCGCGCAAGTCGCAGTGCAACCTGTTCCTGGTGGCTCACGGCCGCAGCGCCCATGCCGGGACCCACCCGGAGCGGGGGCGCAATGCGGTGCTGGCTCTCTGCCGCGAGGCCCTGCGCATCGACGCCCTCAATCAGACGGCCGCTGAGCGCGACGGCCTCACCGTGACCGTGGGCACGCTCCACGGGGGCACGTCGTTCAGCGTGGTCCCGGCGGAGGCGAGCATGGAGGTGGACGTGCGTGCCTGGGCCACGCAGGACGTGGAATGGGCGGTCCGTCAGGTGACCGGCATGGGCACGCATGACGGCGTCACGATGGCCACGGAGAGCACGTCGCTGTGGCCGGCCATGGAACCCTGCGACCGGTCGAATGCGCTGGCGGAGCTGGCCGGTGCGATCGGCCGCGACCTCGGCAGCCCGGCGGGCATCCGTTTCAGCGGCGGCGTGTCAGACGGCAACTGGACCGCCGCCGCCGGCGTGCCCACGCTCGATGGGCTTGGCCCCATCGGCGGCGCCGACCATTCCCCGGACGAGTACATCGACCTGTCTTCACTCCCGGCCAGGGCGGGCATCCTGGCCGCGGTGATCGAGGCGGTCGGGTGCCGTGACGAGTCCACGAGTGGGCAAGACCCGTGATCGCACGGTGTGATGCATGAACCGCAGGAACGACCGGCGGACATCATCCCCGGTCGACGAAGGAGAAGGGACGGCAGGACGGTGAGTGGGGGAGAAGGCGCACGGGACGACATCCGCACTGGTCCCGTGACGCGGCAGGAGCTGCTGGATCTGATAGGCGGCGGCCGCATCGAGACGGTGATCCTGGCCGATGTGGACCACATCGGTCGGCTGTTCGGGAAGCGAATCGCGGGCAGCGCCTTTGCCGCCGACCCGGACGCCGGCATGCTGACCTGTTCCGTCAACTACGCGTGGGACGTCTGGCAGACGTTCGCCGAGAACGTCGAGTACGCGGGCTGGCACACCGGCTACCACGATATGTGGGGACGACCGGACTGGGCCACGGCCCGCGTGGTCCCCTGGGCTCCCGCCACGGCCGTCATCCTCTGCGACACGTGCTCCGAGGCCGGCGACGAGGTCGCGGTGGCGCCGCGCACCGTCCTGCGCCGCCAGATCGAGCGGGCGCGTGCCCTCGGCTTCCGCTGCCAGATGGCCAGCGAGCTCGAGTTCCACGTCTACTGCGACACGCCGGAGGAGGCGCGTGCCAAGGGCTACCGCGACCTCCGCCCGTCGGAGCCCATCTTCCAGGACTACTCGATCGTGCTGCAGTCGCGGGACGAGCCGTTCCTGGCCGACGTACGCCGGCAGCTCACGGACGCCGGTATACCGGTCGAGTGCAGCAAGGGCGAGTACGGCTGGGGTCAGACCGAGGTCAACCTGGCCCACGCCGAGGCCATGGAGGCGGCCGACCGGCACACGCTCTACAAGCTCGGCGTCAAGGAGCTGGCCCGCCGGCACAACCGGCTGGTGACCTTCATGGCGCTGCCGGACGCGGCCGGCCCTATCCCCACCGGCTCGAGCTGCCACATCCATCTGAGCCTGTGGAACGAGGGTGCGGGTGGCGCGGCGGGAGGTGGAGCATCGGTGGGCGCGGACCGGGGCGGAGGTGGAGCGCCGCGGGACGCGGGCTTGGGCTCGGGCGCACCCGTGGGCCAGGGCGTGGGCGCACCCGTGGGCCGGGGTGCGGGCGGCGCATCCGCGGCCGCAGTCGCCGCCGAGGCCGCCGACCGCAACGCCTTCGCCGACCCAGACGACCCGGGCACGCCGAGCGACCTGATGTGTCACTTCCTCGGCGGTCTCATGCACTGCATCCCGGACCTCATGCCGCTCTACGCGCCGTACATCAACTCGTACAAGCGGCTGCGAGCCGAGGACTTCTCGCCCTGCACCAACGCCTGGGGCTACGACAACCGCTCGGTGGCCTTCCGCATGGTGGGGCACGGCGGCAGCATGCGTATCGAGAACCGCGTGCCCGGCGCGGACGTCAACCCGTATCTGGCGTACGCGGCGATGATCGGGTCCGGCCTGTACGGGGTCGAGCACGAGCTGGAGCCGGGACCGTTCGCGGCGGCCAACGCGCGCGAGCAGGCGGACGCCGAGCGCCTGCCGTGGAACCTGCCGCAGGCGCTCGAGCGCTTCGTACGTTCGGACGTGGCCGCCGAGATCCTCACGCCGGAGGTGGTGCGGCATCTGACGCGGTTCTTCGAACTGGAGGTGGCGCAGTACTTCGGCGTGGTGACGGACTGGGAGCGCCGCACCTACTTCGAAGGAGTATGAGGCGGCCGGGCGCCGGCCCGTGCGCGAGACGTGAAGGTGGGGCCTCGTGCCCCGGTGAGGAGGACGTGATGGGGAACAGGCTCGAGGGCAAGGTGGCGCTGATCACCGGCGCCGGCATGGGCATGGGTCGCGAGGCGTGCACGGTGTTCGCCTCCGAGGGTGCACGCATCGTGGCGCTGGACATCGATCCACCTGCCCTGCAGGAGACGGTCGCCGCCGTGCGCGCCGCCGGTGCGGCGACCTCCGGCGGGGGCGAGATCGAGACCGTCGTCTGCGACGTGAGCAAGGAGGGCGCCGTGCG
>CAZIGT010000129.1:7516-8548 GCA_964538465.1 uncultured Thermoleophilia bacterium
GCCCGGCCTTGGACCCCGGCGCCGCGCGCTTCGGCGCCCTCCACATCCTCTACAACAACGCCGGCGTGCTGTGGCGCGAGTCGGATCTCTCGGTGCTGCTCGCCGACGAGAAGGTCTGGGACACCGTCATGGCGATCAACCTCAAGAGCATGGTGTGGGTGTGCAAGTACGGCGTCCCCAAGCTCATCGACGCCGGCGGCGGGGCCATCGTCAACATCGGGTCGGTCTCGGCGCTTCTGGGCGACCCGATCCCCCAGGATGCGTACACCTGCAGCAAGGGCGCGGTGATCTCGCTGACGCGTTCGCTGGCGGTGCAGTTCGCTTCTCAGGGCGTGCGCGCCAACTGCATCCATCCGGGGTTCGTGAACACGCCGATGCAGGCGAAGAAGACGGTCGATCCGGAGTGGGTCAAGGGCGCCTGCGAGTACATACCACTGGGCAGGCTGGGCGAGCCGCGCGACATCGTCAACGCGGCTCTCTTCCTGGCGAGCGACGAGGCGAGCTACATCACGGGCGCGGAGCTCATCGTGGACGGCGGGAGCATGGTGATCTGAGCTGGCCTTAGGGACGGGCAGCGGGGAGCGAGACGAGATGGCAGAAGCATTGGAGTTGAGGCGCCGCTGGCGCTGCATGGACGGCGAGCACTTCCGGATGTTCGTGGCCGGCGGCTGGGCCGAGGCCCTGGGCGGCGCTCGCGCCGAGGTCGAGGACCCGGCCACGGGGAAGACGTTCGCCACGTTCGCGAACGGGGACGCGCGCGACGCCGACGCGGCGGCCGCCGCGGCGCGCGCGGCCCACGCGAACGGCGAGTGGCGCGGCCTGAAGGGCGTGCAGCGCGGCGCGGTGCTGCGCAAGGCCGCCGCGCTCATCGCCGAGAACGTGGACGACCTGGCCCTGGTCGAGACCCTGCAGCAGGGCCATCTCATCCTCGACAGCGAGGACGACGCCTCCGGCTGTCCGCGCAAGCTCGAGTATTTCGCGGGGCTGGCCGCCGACCGGCAGGGCCAGCCCCTCAAGTTCGAGGGCGGCCTC
>CAZIGT010000130.1:0-8415 GCA_964538465.1 uncultured Thermoleophilia bacterium
GCCGGTGCTTCCAAGGCCTGGCGAGTCGGAGCGGAGAGGGGCCGGCTGACCCTGTGGCAACAGTGTCGCCCCCCTCCCGTGCTCCCGGAATAGCACATTCGTCTAGCTGAGCCCGTAGACTGTGTAACCACTGCGAGCAACACGGCGCGGAACCCGGCGAGGGGGCCTGCAGAGCCTTGTCGCCCCTCTCCTGCGCCGCAGGCGGGAGCGTGTAGATGCCCACGGACGGCACGCCGACAAAGGGCAAGGCGACGGCCATGACAGCGACCTCCGGCGCCGCGAACGCGGCGGAGGGCGGCGTGCGCGACCGGCTGAGCGTGGACCCGCACATGGTCGACGCGTTGCTGGCGCTCGCGTTCACCGCCGGCGCGCTCGTGTCTCTCCTAGTGCGCGACGCGCCCGCCACAGGCTTCAAGGAAGACGATGCCGTCGCCATCATCCTGGTGCTGCTCACCACCTTGCCGCTGGCCCTGCTGCGCGTCCTGCCGCTGCCGGCGTACTTCCTGATGCTGGCCGCGACCGTCGCCACGCCGGCGCTCGACTACCAGGGATCGCTCGTGAGCACAGGGGCCATCGCCCTCGGCCTGTTCATCATCGCCCTCACCACGAGCTACCGCAGCGCGATCATCGCCGGCGTGAGCACCGGCGTCCTGGCCATCGCCGCGTACGTCTTGATCATCCTGCGCGGCGGCGACACCGGCATCGGCCAGATGGTCTTCTACTGGCTCTCGTTCTCCGGCCTGTGGCTGCTGGGTCTCATCCTCAAGCTCTACAGGGAGAGCGCAGCGCGAGCCACACGACGCGCCGCCCTCTTCGCGCAGGACCGCGAGCTGCGGGCACGCGAGGCGGTGGCCGCGGAACGCAACCGCCTCGCGCGCGAGCTCCACGACGGCGTGGGCCACGCGCTCAACATCGTGGTGCTGCACGCCCAGGGCGCGCAGCGCATCATGCAGACCAAGCCGGACCTGGCTCGCGAAGCCCTGGCCTCCATCGAGGCCGCCGGCAGGCAAGCCCTCGCGGACGTGGAGCGCATGCTCGGCGTGCTGCGCTCGGAGGAGGACGACGTCCTGGCGGCGCAGCCGGGCCTGGGGCAGGTCAACGTCCTCGCCGCCCAGGTCACCGAGGCGGGACTGCCGGTGAGTGTGCATGTCGAAGGCGCGCCGGTCCCGCTGCCAGCCAGCGTCGACCTCACGGCCTACCGCATCGTCCAAGAGTCCCTGACCAACTCGCTCAAGCACGCCGGCCATGCGCGCGCCGCGGTCGTCATACGCTATCGCGAAGGCGCGGTAGAGCTGGAAGTGATAGACACCGGTCGCGGGGCGGCGGCCGCGCCGTCGGAGACCGGCGGCCGCGGCATCCCCGGCATGCGGGAACGGGTGACCGTCTTCGGCGGCCGTCTGGAGATCGGCCCAAGGCCGGAGGGCGGCTTCCGGGTCTGGGCATGGCTGCCGCTGACCACGGCGACGTGAGCCGACCGCCCGTGCGGTGCGAGTGGATCGGCGGGATGACGGGGAGCGGCGTCCGCTAGGGTGAGAAGGCCGACACGACGGGCGGGCGGACAGGACGAGACGGGGCTGACCACCGGCGCGGACGGATCGAGGGAGCGACATGAGCGCAGAGGAGGACAACGTGGACATCCGCGTGGTGATCGTGGACGACGAGCAGCTCGTACGAGCGGGCCTGCGGCTGATCCTCGAGGCCGAGCCGGACATCACCGTCGTCGGCGAAGCCGGCGACGGTGCCGAGGCCGTCAGCCTCGTCGAACGCCTCGACCCGCACGTGGTGCTCATGGATATCCAGATGCCGGGTATGAACGGCATAGACGCCACACGACGCATAGCCGCTTTGGGCCGCGAGGACTCCTCGCGCGTGCTGATCCTCACGACGTTCGACATAGACGAGTACGTCTACGAGTCGTTGCGCGCCGGCGCGTCCGGCTTCCTGCTCAAGCGCACCCCCGCGAACTTGCGGGTCGGGGGTTTCCGGGTCGTGGCGCTGGGCGTGGCGCTGCTTGACCAGTCGGTCAGGCGACGTCTGCTCGACACCTTCGCCAGCAGGCGGCCGGTGAGCGCCGCCGACACGAAGGCGCTCGAGGAGCTCACCGACCGCGAGCGGGAGGTGCTCGGCTACGTTGCGCGCGGCCTCTCCAACACCGAGATCGCCGAGACGCTCTACCTTTCCGAGGGCACCGTGAAGACGCACGTCAAGCGCATCTTCGCCAAGCTCGGCGTGCGCGACCGCGCACAGGCCGTGGTCTTCGCCTACGAGGCCGGCCTGGTGGAGCCACAGAGGGACTGAGCCGCCGCCTCGACGCAGGCGGCTCAGTGCGCGTCGTGCGCGGGGTGAGCCCGGCGTGGCCCCAGACCCGTCGCGGATCGGGCACGGCAGACGCCGGGCCATGCATACCCCCAGAGGGGTAGGCCGTCCGCGCGGAGAATCCCTCCCGCGGGAGTCCTCATTTCCCGCCCCGGGGCGACGACCGCACGCCACGCTCCGGGTAGCCTTGTGAGCATCGGACGGGAGCGCCGTTCGCCCGCATGGGCAGCGGCGGGCACACGAGCGCCGAAGGGAGGTCCGCAGACATGACGGCCATCGTCTTCATGAGCCCGATCGACGACCCGTGGCCGCGGGCCCCTCGGTTCTCTCCGCAAGCAGAGGGGCACAGACGATGACCACGGGACAGACCACTTCTCAGGGCCTCACGGCGGCCTCAGGATCAGCGGCGGTCACGACGTCGGCAGACGCCGTCGTCGTCACCCGGTCCCTGTCCAAACGCTACGGCAGCGGCGACGCCGCCGTCGACGCGCTCCGGCGTATCGACGTGGAGATCGGCCGCGGCGAGCTCACGGCGATCATGGGCCCCTCGGGCTCCGGCAAGTCGACGCTCATGCACATCATGGCCGGGCTGGACCAGCCCACCACGGGCACCGTGAGCATCGACGGCGTCGAGATCACCAGCCTCAAGGAGCGCGAGCTCACCCGCCTGCGCCGCGACAAGATCGGCTTCATCTTCCAGTCGTTCAACCTGCTGCCGATGCTGTCGGCGCGCGAGAACATCCTGTTGCCGCTGACCATCGCCGGCCGTCAGGTCGACGAGCAGTGGTTCGACGACCTCGTCGACACCGTAACCCTCGGCGACCGACTCAGGCACCGGCCGAGCGAGCTCTCGGGCGGCCAGCAGCAGCGTGTGGCCGTAGCCCGCGCACTGGTCAGCCGCCCCTCCGTGCTATTCGCCGACGAGCCCACCGGCAACCTTGACTCGCGGCGCGGTCAGGAGGTACTCGACCTGCTGCTGCACTCCGTCAACGAGCTGCTGCAGACGATCATCATGGTCACGCACGACGCGCATGCCGCATCGATCGCCGACCGCGTGCTGTTCCTCAAGGACGGCATGATCGTGCACGACCACGGCGCCATGCGCAGCGATGACATCTACGACGTCATCCGCTCGCTCGAGACGGTCTGCCCGGCCGACGAGGCCCGCGCCGACGGCACTGCTTCCGGCGATGCCGCCTCCACCACCTCCGACACCTCGACCACTACGCCGGACGGTCCCGCATCGTGATCCGCGTCGCCTTCCGCAACCTCTTCCAGCACAAGCTGCGCACGGCCCTCACCATCCTGGCCGTGCTGCTCGGCGTGGCCATGATCAGCGGCACGTACGTGCTGACCGACCAGCTCCGCTCGGGCTTCGAAGACATCTACAGGACCGCGTACAAGAACATCGACGTGATCGCCATGCCGAAGCCGGCCTTCGGCGAGTCCGTCGAGGCCTACGATCAGACGCTGCCCGCCTCGCTGGTCGACAAGATCGCGAGCATCGACGGCGTCAAGATCGCCGACGGGTGCATGGCGACCATGGGCATAGTGCTCGTGGACGGCAAGGTCGTCGAGACCGGCGGCTCCCCCACGCTGGTCTTCAGCAACACGCCACGCGAGCTCGAGAGCGTCGTGTACTACGCCGGCACGGACCCGCGCGAGGCGGGCACCGTGGCCGTCAACCGCGGGCTTGCCGAGAAGAAGGGCGTCACGGTCGGCGACACCATCGGCCTGGGCACCAAGCAGGGTGTCAAGCAGGTCCGCATAGCCGGGCTCTTCGACTACGGGAGCGAGGGCTCGTCCCTGGGCGGCTCGATCATGGTGGTCACCGTGCCGGACGACATCCGCCTCTGGTACGAGTTCGGCGACAGGATCAGCTACATCCAGATCAAGGCGCAGCACGTCAAGCCGGCACAGCTCGTGCGGCGCATCAAGGCGGTCATCGACGACCCCAGAGTCCTTGTGCAGACAGGGCAGGCGAGCGCCGACCAGCAGAGCGAAGCCGTGGGCGACATGCTCGACACGGTGCTCACGCCTGCCTTGCTGGCCTTCGGCGGCGTCGCCCTGCTGGTGGGCGCCTTCATCATCTTCAATACGTTCTCCATCACGGTGGCGCAGCGCCAGCGTGAGTTCGCCCTCATGCGTACGCTCGGCGCCAGCCGGCGGCAAGTGTTGATGTCGGTCTTCACCGAGGCCGCCCTCATCGGCGTCTGCGCCTCGGTGGCCGGCCTCTTCTCGGGCCTCGGCGTGGCAGAGGGCGTCAACCAGGTCTTCCGCTGGGTGGGCGTGGAGATCCCCATGAGCGGCATCGCGCTGCAGCCGCGCACCATCGTGGCAGCGCTCGCGGTGGGCATCCTCGTGACCCTCATCTCTGCGCTGGTCCCGGCGCTGCGGGCCACGCGCGTGCCGCCGGTGGCGGCCTTGCAGGAAGGCGCCACCCTGCCGCCGTCGAAGCTCTCGCGCTTCACGCCGGTCCTCGGCGGCCTGTTCGCGGCCGGCGGCATCGGCCTGATAGTGGCCGGCTTCGTCTCCGAGGGAACGGTGACGCAGCTGCTGCTCGAGATGGCGGTCGGCGCGGTGCTGGTCTTCTTCGCCGTGGCGACCGTGGCACGCTACATAGTGCGCCCGGTCGCCAGGCTGCTCGGCTGGCCGCTGAGCCGCGCCGACCACTCCAGCGGCCGCCTGGCCCGCGAGAACTCCATGCGCAACCCAGCGCGCACCGCCTCGACCGCGGCCGCGCTCATGATCGGCATCGCCGTGGTCGTCTTCGTGGCGGTCTTCACGGCAGCCTTCAAGGCGTCGTTCGTGGACGCCATCGACGAGAGCGCCCGCGCCGACCTCATCGTCCGCACGCAGAACGGCGCCGCCACGCCCATCTCAGGCAACGCCGTGGAGTCCATCCGCCGCGTACCGTGGGTCGCCGCCGTCTCCGGCGTGGCGACCCACTCGGTGGAATACGACGGCGAAGTCGGCACCATCATCGGCGTGGAGCCGGGCGATCTGCAGAAGCTGTGGAGCTTCACCTGGCTGGAGGGCGGATCGAACGCCCTGCTCGACGAGCTCGGCACAGACAAGATGGTCGTCGAGGAGCAGTACTCCATCAGCCGCGGCGTGTCCGTGGGCGACACCGTCAAGGTGACCACCCGCGACGGCAAGAAGTCCGCGTTCAAGGTGATCGGCATCTACCGCGACCCCAACGTCTTCAGCGGGGCCGTGGTGGGCTACGGCGCGTGGGACAAGCTGTTCTCGAACCGCGACGCCTACTACGCCCTCGTCAAAGGCGTGCCCGGCACGGCGACCGACCGACTGCAGAAGGCGGTCAAGGGCGCCATGAACGCCTATCCGGGCGCCCAGGTCCAGAACAAGCAGGAGTTCGTCGAGTCCATCAACAAGCAGCTGAACCAGTTCCTGTACATGCTGTATGCGCTGCTGGCGGTGAGCGTCATCATCAGCCTCTTCGGCATAGTCAACACGCTGATCCTCACGGTCTACGAGCGCACACGCGAGATCGGCATGCTGCGGGCCATAGGCTGCAGCCGCAGCCAGATCCGCCGCATGATCCGCTACGAGAGTGTGATCACGGCGATCATGGGCGGCGTACTGGGCATCATCGTGGGCACGGCGTTCGCCTACGTCGTCACGACCCAACTCGGCGCCCAGGGCATCAGCTTCACCGTGCCGCCCCTGCAGCTCGCCGTATGCCTGGGCGTGGCGATCGTGGTCGGCGTGCTGGCCGCCGTGCTGCCGGCCCGCCGGGCGGCCCGCACCGACATCCTGGCGGCCATCCACTACGAGTGACATGCACCGGCGGCGGCGTGACAACGAGGCCTGCCCGGTAGACGTGGCGAATCACACCGCGACATGACGACAGAGACGACGGAACGACAGAGAAGACCGAAGACACGACAGCACATGACGCAGCAGACGACATCTTCCCCGGCCGCTTCGGCCGCCACCGCCCCGGCAGGGGAACGCCCGGACATGGGCGTTCCCCCCCGCCGTGACTGGCGCTGGGCGCTCCGCTGGTTCTTCGGCGTGATCGCCCGACGGCAGACGTGGCTGAACGCCGTCTACCTCGTGGTCGCATTCCCGCTCGGCCTTCTGTACTTCGTCTTCACGGTCGTCGGCATGTCCATCGGCCTCAGCCTGGCTATCCTCTGGGTGGGCATCCCTGTCCTGCTGATCGTCGTCGGCGCCTGGTGGGGCTTCGCCGCCCTGGAGCGTCAGCTCGCGCGCTACCTGCTCTCCCTTGACTGCGGGATCAGCCCGCGCCCGTGGGAGAGCGAGACCGGAGCGCTGTCGCGGCTGCGCGCTCACCTCACACACCCTTCCACCTGGCGCGGCCTCGTCTTCGTCCTCGTCAAGCTGCCGCTGGGCGCCGTGTCCTGCGTCCTCGTGGCAGGCGTGGGCGTGATCACCCAGGCACTGCTCTTCGCCCCGCTCTGGGCCCTCAGCGCCGAGACCGAGGGGGTCGATCGCATCACCCTCTGGAACATCGACACGCCCTGGGAAGCCATACCGGTCATCCCGCTGAGCCTTCTGGCGCTGATCATGGGACTGCACCTCATGAACGGGCTGGCGGCACTCTGGCGCGTGCTGGCCGAGGCGCTGTTGCTTGAGCCGTACAGACAGGCTCCCGCTCTCTACGAGCCGCCTCCCCCGCCACTCTACGAGCCGGCGCCGCCGGCCCCGCCTGTGTCGCATCCATGGCCCGGTGCAGAACCCTCCCGCGGCGTCCCTGCGACGCCCGGTATGAGCGCCACCATCGTGCCGGATGCGGGCATGCCGGCTCGCCCTCAAGACCCCAACGCCACCCCCGCCGTCTCCGGCTCCGAGGCCGTCGGCGCAGCCGCTCCCGCGGCTACGCCCGCCGCCCCGCCCCCGGCGCCGGCGTCATCCGCAGAGGAGGCTCAACGATGAATCATGCGATCAAACCCGCGAGACACGGCCGGATCCGGCCGCCGCTGGCTTTGGCACTGTTCCTGCTGATGCTCGGCGTGTTGACATTGGGCCTGGCACCCCTGGCGGCGGCAGCCGACGCTCCATCGCAGCCGACCGCCGAGCGCACCGACACGGCCACCGTGGCGTCAAACGCCATCGCGACCGCAGACTCGACCGACACGGCGACGGCCGATGGCTGTACGTCACAGGTGTCGGCCGTCGTCGCGGGTGGCGGCACGACGGTCGACTTCGGCAAGAACACCACTGTCCCGGTCGGCGAGACCGCGAAAACCGTGGTGGTCTTCGGCGGCAGGCTCACCATCAACGGCACGGCCGAGAACGCCGTCACCGTCGGCGGACACCTCATCGTGAACGGCACGGTGCGCAAGACCTGCGTGTCCGTCGGCGGCAACATACGGCTCCGCTCGACCGCCGTGGTCGGATCGGACCTCGCCGATAGGGGTGACGCCGCGATCGTGCTCGTCGGCGGTCACCTCTCCCGCTCCGCGCAAGCCGACGTGAACGGCGACATCACGACCGTGCAGGGCGAGTGGTTCACCAACGCGCTCCAGTGGAGTGTGTGGGACCCGATCACCCACCCCTTCCACCTCAGCTCGGTATTGGGCTGGTTCATCCAGACCATCATCCTGGCGATCCTCGCCATCATCGCCATCGCGGTGGCGCCGCGACAGGTCCGCGCCGTCTCGGAGACGCTCCGCCGACGCACCCTGGCCTCGCTGGGCTGGGGCGCCCTCACAGCCGTCATCATCGTCCCCGTGAGCATCGTGCTGCTGGCGATCACGATCATCGGCCTGCTGATCGTGGTGCCGGGCGTGGTCATAGGGCTGCCCCTCACGGCGCTGTTCTCGTTCCTGTGCCTGTGCGCCTTCGTAGGCAGCCTCATCATCGGCGGCTCACAGAAGATGCGTGACAACCTGATGCTGTCGGCCGTCATCGGCGTGGCCGTGGTGAACGTGGTGCGCCTCATCCCGTTCGTCGGCGGCTTCGTGGTCGCCGTAGCGACGTTCATGGCCTTCGGCGCCCTGGTGTTGGCCATCGGTGAGTGGCAACGGAAGCGGCGCGAGGCGCGCCGCCTGGCCCGCGCCGAAGCCATCACCGGCACCCAGCCGCCGTCGGGCGAGCCGCCCGCGGGCG
>CAZIGT010000131.1:0-3321 GCA_964538465.1 uncultured Thermoleophilia bacterium
TACGGCCGCCCGCCCCCCTTTCGTAGCTCATCGCGCCGCGCCATCCCGCCGGGCCGGGTACCATACTCCAGAAAGGGGAGTGCTTGGACAGGGTCGACATCCTTCTCCAGCTTCTGGTTGCGTTCGGCCTCGCGCGCTTGCTGGGCCGTGCCGGGGAGCGCGTCGGCCTACCGGGTGTCATCGGCGAGTTGACCGCCGGTGTCATCCTGGGGCCGCGGATCCTCGGCCTCCTGCATGAAAGCGAGCTGTTCGACGCTCTGGCCGAGCTCGGCGTCATCCTGCTGCTTTTCATGGCGGGGCTCGAGACGCATGTCCGGCAGCTACTCGCGGTGCGCCGTCCCGCCACGGGCGCCGCTCTGCTCGGTGCGGCGCTACCGTTCGCTGCAGGGTTGCTCGCGGCATGGGCTCTGGACTATGGATCGATAGAGAGCCTGTTCGTGGCGACCGCGCTGATGGCTACGTCGGTCGGCATCACCGTCCGCGTGCTGCGCGATCTCGGCATCGAGCAGACGCGGTCGGTGCGCATCATACTCGGTGCGGCCGTGCTCGATGACATCCTCGGTCTGCTGGTACTGGTGGTCGTGGCGGCGTTCGCGTTGGGTCACGCGAACTACGTGGAGATCGTCCTCCTAGCCATCGAGGCCGTGACGTACGTGGTGTTCGTGTCCCTGATGGGGCCGTGGGCAGTCGGCCGCATGTCCCGCATCCTGCGCCACCTGCCGCAGAACACGCTCTTCGAGCTCAGCGTGGTACTGATGCTGGCGCTGTCGTTGCTGGCCGAGTACATCGGCCTGGCGGCGATCATCGGGTCGTTCCTGGCTGGCCTGGTCATAGCAGACCTGAAGGAACACACCGAGCTCGAACGCCAGTTCACCCCGCTCTCCTGGTTCTTCGTGCCCTTCTTCTTCGTGCTTATGGGCACGCACATCGACTTGAGCGCCTTCACGCGACCGAGGATGCTGGCGGCCACGGTCGCGTTCACCGTGATCGCGGTGGCCACCAAGTACTATGGTGCGCTGTTCGGGGCGCGTGGCGAGGGACGCCGTATCGCTCGCGAGGTGGGTGTCGGCATGGTCCCTCGCGGAGAGGTGGGGATAGTGGTGGCTGGAGTGGCGCTGTCCACCGGAGTGGTGAGCGAGGACACCTACACAGCCGTGGTCGCCATGGTGGTGCTCACGACCTTCATCGCTCCGTTCCTGATGAAGCTCGTGTTCGAGGCGGAGGAGCCGCCCGCAGTGGCTGGCTGATGTCGTACCTTCTGGGGCTCTCGCGCTTGGCGTCCCGTTGACCGGCAGGTGCCTGCCGTCTGCCGGAAACGCCGAGCGGCCGGTGACGCCCGGGGGGCCGGGGCGGTAGAATCGGGGGCACCGATGGCCCCCAGCTTCGTCCATCTCCACGTCCACAGCGAGTACTCGCTGCTCGACGGCGCCTGCCGCGTCGCCGGCCTCGTGGCGCGTGTCAAGGAGCTGGGGATGCCGGCTGTGGCCATCACCGACCACGGCTCGCTGGGCGCCGCCGTGCAGTTCTACAGGGCGGCCACGGCGGCCGGCATCAAGCCCATCCTCGGCCTCGAGCTGTACATGGTGGAGGACCGCCACGACAGGAGCCGGCCGAAGAACGAGGAGCGTACCCATCTCACGCTCCTCGCCGAGGACCTCACCGGCTGGCGTAACCTCATGGAGCTCTCCACCCAGGCCTATCTCGACGGCTACTTCTACCGGCCGCGGGCGGACTGGGAGTTGCTGGAGCAGCACCACGAGGGCGTCATCTGTCTTAGCGGCTGCATGACCGGTAAGGCGGCGCGGCTGCTGCGGGACGGCAACGACGAAGCCGCCCTCGCCGAGGTCCAACGCCTGGCCGCGCTGTTCGGCCCGCAGAACACGTTCGTCGAGCTCCAAGACGCCGGCATGCCGGAGCACCGCGAGCTGAACCCCAAGCTGGCGCGCATCGCCGAGCAGGCCGGGCTGCACACCGTCGCCACCAACGACGTGCACTATCTGCGTCACGAGGATGCTCACGCTCACGACGCGCTGCTGTGCATCCAGACGCAGGCCTTCCTGTCGGACGAAGACCGTATGCGCTTCGCCACCGACGAGTTCTACTTGAAGACCGCCGAGGAGATGCGCGAGCGCTTCGCCGCCTACCCGGGCGCCTGCGACGCCACGCTCGAGATCGCCGAGCGCTGTACTGTCGAACTGCAGCTCGGCCAGATCCTGCTGCCCACCTACCCCGTGCCGGACGGGTACACCGAGGCGAGCTATCTGCGTGAGCGGTGCGAGGAGGGCATCCGGCGCCGGTACGGGGCAGACCCGGCGCCGGAGGTCCGCGAGCGGCTGGAGTACGAGCTCGGCGTGATCAACGAGATGGGCTTCGACGCCTACTTCCTCATCGTGTGGGACTACGTGAAGTACGCCAAGGACAGCGACATCGCCGTGGGGCCCGGCCGCGGCTCAGCGGCCGGCAGCATCGTCAGCTACGCCCTCGGCATCACAGACATCGACCCGCTCAAGTACGACCTGCTATTCGAGCGCTTCCTCAATCCCGGTCGCAAGAGCATGCCGGACATAGACATGGATTTCGAGGTGCGTCACCGCGACAAGGTCATCCGCTACGTGGCCGACAAGTACGGGCAAGACAGGGTGGCGCAGATCATCACCTTCGGCACCATGGCGGCGCGGGCGGCCGTGAGAGACGCCGCCCGCGTGCTCAGTCTGCCGTACGCCGTCGGAGACCGCATAGCCAAGCTGATCCCGGAGAAGGCGCCGCCGGCCACCTTCGAAGAGGCCATGGTCCCGGGCAGCGAGCTCGAGAAGGCCTACCAGGAGGACCCCCAGGTCAAAGAGGTCGTCGATCTTGCCCGGGCGCTCGAAGGCATCATCCGCAACGACAGCATCCACGCCGCCGGCGTGGTCATCAGCGACCAGCCGCTCACCTGCTACGTGCCGCTCCAGCAGAAGGGGAACGCCGAGGTCGTCACGCAGTTCGGAATGAGCGACATAGAGACGATCGGCCTGCTCAAGATGGACTTCCTGGGCTTACGCAACCTCGACGTGATGAAGGATGCGATCGACCTCATCGAGCAGACCACCGGCGAGCGCATCGACCTCAGCGCCTTGCCGCTCGACGACGCCAAGACCTACGAGATGCTGCGCCGCGGCGACAGCGAGGGCGTGTTCCAGTTCGAATCGAGCGGCATGCAGGGCGCCCTGCGCGAGGTAGGCCCCACCGAGTTCGAGGACCTCATCGCCATCGTCGCCCTCTTCCGGCCAGGGCCGGCCAGCTACATCCCCACTTACTCGTGCAACAACACTCTGAGGGCAG
>CAZIGT010000131.1:3331-8412 GCA_964538465.1 uncultured Thermoleophilia bacterium
CCGACCACGAGACGCGGCGTCCCATCCTGGAGCCCACGTACGGGGTGACCATCTACCAGGAGCAGTACATGGCGATCGCGCGCCGGGTGGCGGGCTTCAGCCCGGCACAGGCGGACGACCTCCGCAAGGCCATCGGCAAGAAGAACATGGACCTCATGAACACCCTCCAGGAGCCGCTCATGAAGGGCCTGGAGGCCAACGGCGTGCCGGAGCACGTGCGGGCGAAGCTGTGGAGCGACTTCCTGACCACGGGCAACTACTCTTTCAACAAGAGCCACGCCGACTGCTACGCGATTATAGCCTACCGCACGGACTGGCTCAAGGCCAACCATCCGGTGGAGTACATGGCGGCACTCATCAGCAGCGTCATGAACACCAAGGACCAGGTGCCCTTCTACGTGAACCAGTGCCACGACATGGGCATCCAGGTGCTGCCGCCGGACGTCAACGAGAGCGGCATCACCTTCTCGGTCGTGGGCAGCAGCATCCGCGTCGGGCTCAATGCCGTGAAGGGCGTGGGCAAGTCTGCGGTCGAGGCCATACTGGCGGCGCGGGCGGGCGGGCGCTTCTCGTCGTTGTACGACTTCTGCGCCCGCGTGGAGTCAACGGCCGTCAACAAGCGCACCATCGAGGCGCTCATCAAGTGCGGCGCCCTCGACAGCACCGGCGCCACACGCAAGGGCATGCTCGAGGTGCTGCCGCTGGCCATGGCCGAGGGCGAGCAGCAGCGCAAGGCGCGCGCCATCGGCCAGACGGACCTGTTCGGCATGCTCGGCAGCGATGAGGGCGGCGCGCAAGCAGGCGGCGACGCGGTCGTGCACCATCCGCCCATAGGCCTCGAGGAGTACGACCGCGAGAAGCTGCTCGCCATGGAGAAGGAGGCGCTCGGCCTCTACGTCTCCTCGCACCCGCTGGAGGGGCTGCGCGAGCAGCTCCACGAGGAGATAGACACGCCGGTGACGCGTCTCGCCGAGGCGCGCGACGGCGTGGCCGTGTGGAGCGGCGGGCTGGTCGCAGGACTCCAGCGGCGGCTGATGAAGAACGGCGGTACCATGGCGACGTTCCGCCTGGAAGACGTGGACGGCGGCTGTGAGGTACTGGCCTTCAACGACGTCTACGAGCAGAGCCGCCATCTGCTGGTGGAAGACAACATAGTCAAGGTCAAGGGCAGAGTGGACCATCGCGGCGAAGACGACACCAAGCTCATCGCCATGGAGGTCAAGGCCTTCGGCGGGGTCAGCGAGTCGCGACCGCTGAACGTGGTCGTTGACGCCGATCGCGCCCAGGCGAACCTGTTCGACGAGCTGCGCGAGATCCTGGTGAGCTTCCCCGGCACGGTGCCGGTGGTGCTCACCATGATCTCGAGCGACGGCAGCGCCAAGGTGCGTCTGCCGGACCAACTACGTGTATCGCCGGCGCACAGCCTGTACGCGGAGCTCAAGGCGCTGCTCGGCGAGAGCTGCATGGAAGTGGGGCGTGCGTGAGCACGGGGCAGCGCCCCCGCCCGCACCAGAGGTGAACCCATGATCCCCGAGGGTATGCACGACGTCCTGCCGGCCGAAGCGGCGGCCCTGCACGCGCTGGGCGAGGTGTGGCGCGAGCGCTGCGCCGCCTACGGCTACGGCGAGGTGCAGACGCCGGTCCTGGAGTACGCCGAGACCTTCGAGCTGGCCGACGACGACGTTCTGGGCGCCGGCTACCGCGTCTACGACGACCAGGGGCAGGCGCTGCTGCTGCGCACGGACATGACGGTGCCGATCGCCCGTCTGGTCAGCACGCGCTATCGCGACCGGCAGCTGCCGTTGCGGCTCTGCTACGTGGCCGACTCGTTCCGCCTGCAGGCGGCCTCGCGCGGCCTCGACGGCCAGTTCTCCCAGGCTGGCGCCGAGCTTGTCGGCGACGGCTCGGCCGCCGCCGACGCCGAGCTGATCACCCTTCTGTGCGACGGCTTGCGGGCGGCCGGCCTGCTCAGGTTCCGCGTGGCCATAGGGACGGTCGCCTTCCATGACACGCTCATCGAGGCGCTACGCCTGCCGGCCGACCAGGTCGAGGCTGCCACAGATGCTCTGGCCGACCGTGACTATCCGCTGTTCGAGTCGATACTCAGCAACGCGGACGTCGACGAAGGCGCGGTGCGCGCCCTGCAGAAGGCCCTCAGCCTCAGCGGCGGGGAGGAGGCGCTGGGGCAGGCGCGCAAGCTGGCCGCTACGGCCGGCCGCGCCTCTGCCGTGGATCGCCTCGTCGAGGTCCGCGACCTGGGCGAAGAGGCCGGCTACGAGGACCTGGTGGACATCGACTTCGGCATGCGGCCGGAGTTCTCGTACTACACCGGGCTCATCGTCGAGGCCTATGCGCCCGGCCTCGGGTTGCCGGTGGCCGGCGGCGGCCGCTACGACGAGCTGCTGGCCGCCTTCGGCCGGGACGCGCCGGCTGTGGGCCTCGCGGTCTCGCTCGACCGCCTCAGCGTGGCCCTGGAGGAGGCGGGCGCGGCGCCTGCGGTGCGCCCGCATCCGCTCGTGTTCGCCGGCGGCTTCCAGGAGCCGGAGTTGTGCGCCGAGCTGCGCCGCGCCGGCATCGCGGTCATGGCCGTGCCGGCCGAGGAACGCCCCGCACGGCCGCCGTCTCTCATCCGCGAAGACGGCGAGTGGGTACTTACCGCCGCGAACGGTGCCGTGACGCGCGGTTCGCTCCGCGACGTGCGGCGCGCGCTCGGCGTGGGTTGATCGGGATCGTTCGAGGCCCAGGTGGAACCAGCCGCGACGAACCCGGGACTGCGTCTGGCGCTCGCCCTGGACGAGTCGCTGGCCGCCGTGCTCGCGCTCCTGGACGCGCGCGTGGCCGGCGCCGTCGCCGACCTTCGTCCGGGACTTCTGCCTGATCGTGATGCCGCTGGCGCGGAGTCATCCCCGGGCGCGGAGCCGTCCGGCCGCGCTTCTTCGCCCGGCCTGCAGATCCTGCTCGCCGACCCGTGGGACGTACCGCCGCTCGTGGTGCGTGGCGTCGCCGACGCCGGCGTGGCGCCCAAGCACGTGCTCGCCGAACTGCAGGCGGAGCTGGCGGAGGTGCTCGACCTGGCGGTGGGGGAGCAGGTGCTCGTGTACGCTGAGGCGGCCGGGCGGCCACCGGCGCGGGCCGGGCGGCGGCTGCGCGTGGCCACGGCCCATCCGCACATCACGCGCACGTACTTCGCGCGTGCCGGCACGCAGGTCGACACGTTCGCCCTGCGCGCCGCGGCAGAGCTGGCGACCGTGCTCGGCGCCGTCGACGGCGCCATGATCACTCTGCCGCGCGGGGAAGCTCGAACGCCCGCGGGGCTCGAGGTGCGCGCCGAGGTGCTGCGCAGCAGCGCGCGCCTGGTCGTGAGCCGCTCGGCGCGCGTGGTGCGCGCCGCGGAAGTGGCCGCGCTGGTGGAACGGCTGCGCGCGACGATCCGAACCCCTACCCCTGAGGAGACCTGACGATGCTCAAGCTGGATCTGGCGGAAGGTCTGGAACAGACGGTCGCGAGGTTGCGCGCGCTGGCCCCGCCGGCCGGCGACGTGCGCAGCGCCGTACAGGACATCATCGCCGAAGTGCGGGCGGATGGTGACGCCGCGGTCCGTCGGCTGACTCAGGAGCTCGATCATGTGGAACTGCCGCCCGACTATCGCGTGTCCATGGACGCGCTGCGGGCGGCGCGGGACAGCCTGCTGACGCAGTTGCGCGGCGCCCTCGAGCTGGCCGCTGCCAACATCCGCGCCTACCACGCGCGCGAGATGGCGCGCTCGTGGGAGGTGCGGCTGCCGCAGGGCCAGACGGTGGGTCAGCAGGTCGTGCCGGTGGAGGCCGCCGGCCTCTACGTGCCCGGCGGCCTCGCCGACTACCCGTCGTCCGTGCTCATGACCGCTATCCCGGCCCAGGTCGCCGGAGTCCGGCGCATTGTCCTTTGCTCGCCGCCGCGGCGTGTGGGCGGCGTGGCCCTCGGCGTATCCGCCGCCGCCGCACTCCTCGGTCTGGAGCACGTCTATCCCATCGGCGGCGCCCAAGCGGTGGCCGCCATGGCATTCGGCACAGACGTTGTGCCACGCTGCGATGTGATCGTGGGCCCGGGCAACGCCTACGTCACCGAGGCCAAGCGGCAGCTGCTCGGCGAGGTGGCCATCGACGGGCTGGCCGGCCCCAGCGAGGTGCTCATCGTCGCGCAGGCCGGTGCCCACGCGCGCTGGCTGGCCGCCGACATGCTGGCCCAGGCCGAGCACGGGTCGGGCGCCATGGGCGCCCTGCTGGACGTGGGCGGCGCTCTGGCGGAGCCGGTGAGCGCCGCCGTCACCGAGCTGGCCGCGGAGCTTGGCATCGCCCACGACAACGTGGCCGTCATCGCCTGTCCCGACCGCGAAGCGGCGGTCGCCTTCGTCGACCGCTTCGCGCCCGAGCACCTCGAACTGCACCTGCCGGACGCCCGCGAGCTGCTGCCGCGCATCCACAACGCCGGCGCCGTGTTCCTGGGGCCATACGCGGCAACGGCCTTCGCCGACTACGTGGCCGGCACCAACCACGTGCTGCCCACCGGCGGCGCCGCGCGGTTCGGGCAAGGGCTCAGCGTGGTCCATTTCCAGAAGCGCATGGCCTATATGGACCTCGATGGCCCCGCGGCCGCGGCGCTGGCGCCGGCGGCCGGCGCGCTGGCCGACGAAGAGGGCTTGCCGGCGCACGCCCTCTCGGCGCGCCTCCGCGCCGGCCTCACCTGAGCGCCGCGAACGGCCGCCGAGCCGCGCGCCATCACCGAGCGCGTCCGGTGCTCGTGGCGCGGGCCGCGGTCTCCGACCGACTCCGGCGGCGACGATTCGTTGGCAGGGTTGGCAACTGCACCTGCCAGTTCTGTGGGGGCTCGCGCCTGAGCGGAACGCCGCGGTTGTCTGCAGGCTTCGACGCTACGCCTGGCTTGGACCACACCAGAGGCGTTCGCGCGCCCTCTAGGGCTGGCACTTGAGTCGCGGCTTGCTCGCAGGCAGGGAGACCCAAGAACGCGTCACGGGGTGTTCTCCGCTGACCGAAGTGTGTAGTTGACAGTTGACAACGACCGTCTCCGGGGTAGCCTTTGCT
>CAZIGT010000132.1:0-8404 GCA_964538465.1 uncultured Thermoleophilia bacterium
GCGCGGCAGGCGCTGCGTGCCGCCGAAGCCCGGCGTGATGCCCAGGCCGATCTCGGGCTGGCCGAACTTGGCGTTCTCTGAGGCCAGTCGGAAGTCGCAGGCCAGCGCCAGCTCGCAGCCGCCGCCGAGGGCGAAGCCGTTGACGGCGGCGATCCACGTCTGCGGCGATTCCTCAATAGCCGCGCACATGCGACGGCCGAGCAGCGAGAACTGCCGTGCCTGCTCGGCCGTCAGCTTGCTCATCTCAGCGATATCTGCCCCGGCCACGAACGACTTCTCCCCGTCGCCGGTGACCACCACGGCATTGATCGACTCGTCGGCGGTGAGCTCCGTGGCCACCGCCAGCAGCTCCCTGTTCGTCTGGGAGTTGAGGGCGTTCAGCGCCTCCGGCCGCGAGACTGTGACCACGGCGACCTTATCTTGACGCTCCAGCAGAACGGCCATCCCGGCTCCTTCCTTCCAGGCAGGTCGCGCAAGCTCGGCACCCACCGGCCGATCCCCACCCGCGCGACTCGTACGTTCGCAGTCGCAATCCTATGCGCCCGGAGCATCACGGACGAGCTTATGCTCGCTCCCTCTTCTGCCGACATGGTGGCTGAGACCGCACGTGAGCGGGAACAAACGAAGCAGTGGCGGGGAGGCCGCCATGACTGCGAGCATCACGCACGGGGAGCGACACACCGGCGACCGCCGGCTGAGCGGTCCTGTCACCGACGGGCGGCCGATGAGCCGGCGCCGCTCCATCGTCCTCGCCGTGCTCGCGGCACTGCTCGTCATCGTCGTCCTGGCGCTGATGCTCATGACGCGCGTGGCCCGCGCGGACGCCGCTCCCGCCGCGAAGGACACGCTGTACCAGGTCTCCACGTACGGCGCACTGGCGGCTGGGGTCTTCGACGGGGCAGCGCAGCTCCGTCAGCTGCCCCTCAAGGGCTCGGTGGGCATGGGCACGTTCACCGGCCTCGACGGCGAGATGATCGTGCTTGGCGGAACGGTCTATCAGGCGCGGGCGGACGGCAAGGTCATTCGCCCCGGCCTGCACCGGCTCACGCCGTACGCCTGTGTGACCCACTTCGAGACGGACCGCAGCGCCACGGTGTCGGGGCTGACCGGCTACGCGGCCCTTCAGGCCGCCCTCGACGGCCTGCGCAGCAGCGCCAACTACTTCTACGCCTTCCGCATCCACGGCACGTTCAGCTATCTGAAGATCCGCAGCGTGCCGCGTCAGACCAAGCCCTACCCCACTCTGGCCGTGGCCCTCGAGAGCCAGGTGATCTGGGAGCTGGAGAACGTGCGGGGCACCATGACGGGCTTCTGGTGCCCCTCCTGGATCGGCACGGTGAACGTTCCTGGGTACCATCTGCACTTCATCGCCGACGACCGGCAGACAGCCGGTCACGTGCTCGACGTGAACGTAGCGTCCGCGCGCGCCCGCGCCGACCTCACGCGCCGGGTGCAGCTCCTGCTGCCCGGCACGAGCGCGTTCGCGGACACCCCCTTCTGAGCCGCCGGGCGGGGCGGCGCAGGAGCGCGCCGCCCACGGAGCGCCGCTCCGGCACCGCACATGCGCACTACTGACGCGCTCACGATGGCGGCGTAAGATGGCCATAGAGATGGCCATCTTCGGGAGCCGCCATGGACAGGGAGTACAGCATCGCGGAAGCACGGGACCATTTCGCCGAGATCGTTCGACAGGCTGAGGCCGGTGACGAGGTCCGTCTCACCCGGCGTGGTCGGCCGATCGCCGTTCTCATGTCGGAGCGCCGATACGAAGGCCTTGCCGGCGGCGACCAGGCCTGGTGGAAGAAGCTTCAGGACTGGCGTGCACAGTGCGTGCGCGACGGCGTGGTCGTCGACGCCGATGTCTGGGATGGTCTGCGCGACGAGAGCCCGGGACGTGAAGTCGACCCACTGTGATCGGCTACCTGCTCGACACGAACGTCATCTCGCAGCTGGCGCGCACTGCGCCTACGTCTGAGGCGAACGCCGTATCGGAGCGCATCCACGCCCACGGGAACGAATGCTGTGTCTCCACGCTCACCATCCATGAGCTGGCGTACGGCATCGAGCGGCTTCCGGCTGGGTCGCGGCGCGAAGCTCTGACGTACTGGATGGACGAGCTCATCCTGCCGCGGTTCCCGGTCGTGCACTACGACACGGTCGCGGCGCGCTGGCACGCGCGCGAGCGGGCGCGGCTGCGCGCCGCCGGACGCGAAGTCCCTCTCATCGACGGGCAGATCGCCGCCATTGCCGCGACCAACGGATTGGTGCTGGTGACGGGCAACACGAGGCACTTCGCCCACTTCCGCGGGCTCGTGGTCGAGGACTGGCTGGAGGAGCGCTAGCCGCGCAGCTTGCGGAGCGGCGCGACGTTGGCCATGAGGCGCCGCTCGCTGCCGTCGTTGTCGAAGCGCACAAGGATGATGCCGCGCGCTTCCACGGCCAGCACGGTGCCCTCGCCGAGGACGGCATGCAGCACGCGCTCGCCGTCCTTGAAGTACTGCTTGACCGCGCGCTCGCCGATGTCGCCGTTGGCGGCGGCGGCCGCGCTCGAGGTGTCCGCCCCAACGCCCGCACCGGCGCCCGTGCGCGCAGCCTCGCGAGCGCCGCCGGAGCCTCCGCGCCCGCCGACTCCCGCGCCTCCGCCCGCTGCGGCTTTCTTCCCGGCCTCTCGCCCAGGTCGCCACGTACCGCCTGAGGCGGAGCCCGAGCGGGCGCCCGAACCACCGCCGCTTCTGCGGCCGGCGCCGCCGATGACGTTGCCCGACACGTCCAGGTCTGCCCAGTCGGTGTCGGTCTCGTCGGCGCCCCACCAGCGGCCGGCCGACCGGTCGCGGCGGCCGCCCTGTCCCCACACCGACGGCGGCCGGCGCCCGCCGATCACCTTGCTCTCTACCAGCCGTGACGGGATCTCGGCCAGGAAGCGGGACGGCAGGTTGTCCATGGCGCCGCCCCACAGCGTACGCGTACGGGCGTGGAGCAGGTACAGCCGGTCCATCGCACGCGTGATGCCCACGTACGCAAGCCGCCGCTCCTCCTCGACGTTCTGCTCGTCGATCGACCGCTGATGAGGGAAGACGCCCTCCTCCATGCCCACGATGAAGACGACCGGGAACTCCAGGCCCTTGGCGTTGTGAAGAGTCATGAGGGTGATCTGCGAGCCGGCTTCCACGTAGCTGTCCTGGTCGGTGTACAAGGACACCTCCTGCAGGAAGCCGTCCAGCGACGGCTCGATCGCGCGGCGGTCGTACTCGGCCGCTACGCCGACGAACTCCTCGAGGTTCTCGAGGCGGCCCTCGGCCTCGAGCGTGCGCTGGGAGCGCAGCGATTCGAGGTAGCCGGACTCCTCGAGGATGGCATTGACGAGGTCGGCGACGCTGCGGCGCGGCGCTCGTGCGGATGGGGCGGCTGGGGCGGCTGGCGTCTCGGCGACCCCGGGCTCAGTGGCCGGCCCAGCGGCCCGCTCGGCCGCCTCCGTGGCCGTGGCCATCTCTGCCGCCGGCGCCTCCTCTGCCGCCGGCGCCACCTCCGTCACCGGCTCCGCGGCCTCCTCTGCCGCCGGCGCCACCTCCGTCACCGGCTCCGTGGCCGTCTCTGCCGCCGGCGCCGCCTCCGCCTCTTCCCCGCCGTTCCCGGCCTGGAAGCTGCGGATGAGCGCCACGAGCTGCTCGATGCCACGGGCGGCGGCCGGCGAGACGCCGGCCACGTCGCCGGCCGCCTGCAGCACCGCCCACAGCGGCTCGCCTACGGCCGCCGCATGCGCCAGCAGCCGTTCCATGGTCGTGGCCCCTATCCCCCGCCGCGGCACGTTGACGATGCGCAGCAACCGCTGCTCGTCGTCTGGGTTCGCTATTACGTTGAGGTATGCGAGCGCGTCCTTGACCTCCGCTCGCTCGTAGAACCGCTGGCCGCCTATGACCTGGTAGCTGATGGCGTAGCGGCCGAACTGCTCCTCCAGCACGCGACTCTGGGCGTTGGTGCGGTACAGCACGGCGATCTCGTCGGGCGAGAACGGTCGCGGGCCGGCCTCGCCGCTGAGCAGCCGCTGCACCTCGCTGGCCACGAACTGGGCCTCCCCATGCTCGTCCGGCACCTCGATCACCATGGCCGTGGTGCCCTGGCCACGCCCCGTCCACAGGTTCTTGCCCTTGCGCTGCCGGTTCTGCTTGACCACCGCGTTGGCCACGTCCAGCAGTGCCTGCGTGGATCGGTAGTTCTGCTCCAGGCGGATGACCTGGGCCTCCGGATAGTCGCGCTCGAACTCGAGGATGTTGCGGATGTCGGCGCCGCGCCAGGAGTAGATGGACTGGTCGTCGTCGCCCACCACGGCGATGTTGCCGCGCTCGCCGGCCAGCAGGTTCGCAAGGCGGTACTGGGCGTGGTTCGTGTCCTGGTATTCGTCGATGAGGATGTAGCGGAAGGAGCGCTGATAGTGCGCCAGGCGCTGCGGGAAGCGCTCGAGCAGGAAGACCGTGTTCATGAGCAGATCGTCGAAGTCCATGGCGTTCATCTGCAGGAGCTTCTTCTGGTAGAGGTCGTAGACGTCGGCGGAGGTCTGGGCGAAGAGGCCGGAGACCTCCGAGCGATAGTCGGAGGGATCCTGCAGGCGGTTCTTGGCGTCGCTTATGAGGCGAGCCATGGATTCGGGCGGGAAGCGCTTGACGTCCAGCTCCAGCTCTTCCAGGCAGCGTTTGATGAGGCGACGGCTGTCGTCGGCGTCGTGGATGCTGTAGTTGGGCCGGTAGCCGAGACGCTCGGCCTCGCGGCGCAACAGGCGCGCGCACATGCTGTGGAAGGTGCTGATCCACATGGCGCGCGCCACGCCGCCCACGAGCGTCTCGATGCGCGCCTTCATCTCGCCGGCGGCCTTGTTGGTGAAGGTGATGGCGAGGATCTCGTCCGGCCGCACGCCGCACTCGCGGATGAGCCAGGCGACGCGATGCGTGAGCACGCGCGTCTTGCCGGAGCCGGCGCCGGCAAGGATCAGGAGCGGGCCGTCGACGTGGGTGACGGCCGCGAGCTGCTGCTCGTTGAGGCCGGCCAGGAGCGGCGAGTCCGAGGCGGCCGCTCGAGGCGCGGCTTGGCCGTAGACGGCCGCCTCGCCCTTCTTGCGCTTCGGCACGGCTCTACACCCCCGCCACGTTGAGCAGCAGGCTGAGGCCGAGCGAGATACCCCCGGCCACCACGAGCTTCAAGCCGGAGAGCACCAGCCGCTCTCGCGACACCCGGCCCAGGAACATCCCCAGCAGGAAGAGCTCGATGAAGGCGATGCCCCAGCCGATGTAGTAGGCCGTGTGGATGCTGCCGGGGTCGGCGAAGAAGAACGGCAGCATGATGATCAGCGCCGCCACCGCCGGCGAAGCGCCGTCAACGAACGCGATGAAGAACGTGGCGTAGCGGGCCGCGGTGCTGATCTCCGTGTCTTCCAGACTGCTGAGCGTGGACTCCTCGAGCTCCTTGAGCGCGCGACCACGCTCAGCCCGCTCCACCAGGTACGAGCCGTAGAAGCCCGAGACACCCATGGCCACGGCCGTGGCCACGACCACACTGATGACGGCTCGCGGGTCTTCCACGCCGCCGAGATAGGCGCCGGCGAGCACGCCCACGGCCGTGAGATCGCCGTCGAAGGCGTTCATGGCGAAGTAGCGGCGCGCGATCTCGCCGACCTCGGCGATCTGGTGGTAGCGGCGCAGCCGCTGGAAGAGATCGCCCAGCCGGCCAAGCAGGCCGCGGCGCGACCCGGAAGAGAGGCGTCTACGGGGATGCGTCATGGGAGGTCAGCTCGGTTGAGCGAGTGGCACGGATGGCAGACGCTGCTCAGCGCAGCCAGCGGGCGGGGTCCTGAGCGGTGTCTGCCTCTTCGACAAGCTGGGTGCCGGTGGACACCTTGTCGATGGAGTGCACGCTGCCGCCCGCATCTTGAACGACCTCCGCGACGGCCTGGAAGTCTATGTCGTCGCCCTCGATGGTCACCTTGATGTTCTCCACCTTGCTGTCGATCTCGAGCAGCGTGATGTCCACGCCGTGCACGCCGTCGAGGTCGCCGAGCTTGTCGGCGATGGTCAGCATGGTGGGCTGATGCGGCTTCAGCACATCGAGTACGAGACGGCGGATCTTGCTCATGAGTCGATTCTACCATCGGCCCGCGAGGCCGAATCCATGCCTGGAGACCCGGCACTGGTTCACGTTTCCCCTTTCCACCTTGTGCAACAGCGGGCCGGTCATGTAGGAATACCGCCAGCACGGGGGGTGCCAGGGGCCCTCCCGCGGTCAAGGAGGGAACCGCATGCCACGAAGGCTTCTACTCATCCTGCCCATCCTGGCGCTGCTGGCGCTGGCCACGGCACCGGCCGCTCAGGCCGCAGGGCTGCTCACGTCCAACGTAGCCTGGACCTGGCAGAACCCATTGCCGCACGGCGACCAGCTCAACGCTGTCGCGTACCGCACCGGCACCGAAGCCTGGGCCGTCGGTCTTTCGCGAGGGTTCTACAAGACCGGCGACGACGGCGCCACCTGGTCGGTCACGCGGACCGGCAACTCGCTCGGCTTCTACGACGTGGCCTTCGCGGACGCGCAGCACGGCGCGGCCGTGGGTGAGTCGAGCAGCACCTGGGACTTCACCGGCTACGCTCTCGCATGGCGCACCAGCGACGGCGGGACCACGTGGAAGGCGGCTCGCGTCACCGGCACCGACGAGCCGCTGGCGAGCGTCTCGTTCGGGAGCGCCACCGCGGGCTGGGCGGTCGGCAGGTCGGGCACGATCATCACCACTGCCGACGCCGGCGACACGTGGACCGTGCAGGCGGAGCCCACCGAGGTCTCATCCGTCGATCTCACCGGCGTGAGCTTCGTCGACGCCACGCACGGCTGGGCGATCGGTACCGATCCCGACAGCGGTGAGTCGTATGTCATCCGCACCACAGACGGCGCCAACTGGGCGCTCGTCGACGTCATCGGTGGCAGCTACCTGTTCAACTGCGACTTCGTGGATCAGCAAAACGGCTGGGCCGTGGGCTGGTCTGGCACCGTCTGGCACACGAGCGACGGCGGCGCCACCTGGGCGGCGCAAGCTCTGCCCGGCACCGACGTGTACACGAAAATCTACGGACTGGAGTTCGTCAACGGCACCACAGGCTGGCTGGTCTCCAACCAAGGCAAGATCTACGTGACCACGAACGCCGGCGCCACCTGGACCATCCAGAAGACCGTCGCCGGCACGCAGCTCATGGGCGTCGGCTTCCGCGACGCCACCCACGGCATCGCCGTGGGCGACGACGGCGTCACCCTCACCACGGCAGACGGTCTCACCTGGACCGAAGTGGGCTCCGGTCTGCGCACGCTGCTCACAGACTGCTCGTTCGTGAGCGCCAACAAGGGCTGGGCCGTGGGCTTCAACGGCCAGGTCGGCCGTACCACGGACGGCGGCGCCACCTGGAAGTTCAAGAAGGCCCCCACGTCCAAGAACCTGGTCGCCGTGGACTTCGTCAACTCCTCGCGGGGCTGGCTGGTCGGCAGACGCGGCACGATCATGACGACCAGGAACGGCAACTCCTGGAAGTACCAGAACGCCAAGACCAAGCTCGACATCAACGGTGTGGAGTTCGTCAGCACCAGCAAGGGCTGGGTCGTCGGCGTCGACGGCCTGATCCTGGCGACCAAGGACGGCGGCAAGACCTGGAGGAGGCAGAAGTCGGGCACCGCCACGGATCTGAGCGACGTGACGTTCGTCGACTCGCTGCACGGCTGGGCCTGCGGGCTCGAGAACGGCGTGGTGCTGCGCACCACGAACGGTGGCAAGACCTGGCAACGCAGTCGTGCCCATATCTCTCCGTGGAAGGGCGGCACGCTCTATGACGTCTGCTTCACCAGCCGGAAGATCGGCTGGGTGAGCGGCATCACCAACATCGGCGCCCAACCGCAGGGCGTCGTCTTCGCCACCACGGACGGCGGGCAGACCTGGAACCTCAAGATCCCGGCCCGCGAGAAGATGTTCCCGAATCACGCCATCACCGGCATCGATTTCGTCAACAAGAAGCAGGGCTGGCTGGTGGGCGAGCACGGCCTGTTCGCCTACACGTTGGACGGCGGCGAGACGTGGGTCGAGCCGGCGCGGATAGCACCGGACGAGACGCTCCTCAAGGTCACGTTCGTGAACGCGAGCACTGGGTATGCGGTGGGCACCGGCGGCACCATCGTCAAGACGACCAGCGGCGGGAAGTGAGTCGCGCGACGTGAGGCAGCAAGAGAGCCGCTGAGCGTGAGGCGGCGGGTGTAGCTCGCCGCGTGTGGCCGCCGCCGCGCGTAGCTCGCCGCGCTTCGCCGCCGACAAGGACAACGCCGGTCACAGCGAGCGATCGCCGCGGCTGCGGGACAACGCAGTACCGGCCCAAGAGCGACCGGTCGGTCA
>CAZIGT010000133.1:0-8309 GCA_964538465.1 uncultured Thermoleophilia bacterium
CCGTCCAGGCGGCCCGCCGCGTGCCTTCTGTGCGAAGCCTCGACCGCGACGGACCGCGCACTCCCTGTGCCGCCCCCCGTCGCCGCGCCTCCGCCCGACCCCACGATTCCCCACGCGGCGCGGCGCGTCCGCGGATCTTCCTGCGGGCCATGAGTCGCACGCACGCGGGCCGCCGCGCGCCTGTGGATCCTCTCGCGGGCCATGAGTCGCACGCGCGCGGCCCGCGCACCCGATCTGCCGGCGGGTCTCTCCACCGGTCGCGTGTCTCGCACGCACGCCATCCCGTGCCACACACCATCTGCGACCACCGGCGGGGGCCGCCCGCGAGCACCGCACGCGCGTCAGGTGCGGCGCCAGTGGAGTCTCAGGTGGGCGGTGTGGGGAGCATGTTAAGAAATATGTTGCAAAGTGGGGAGAAGTGGGGTACAGTGCCCCACGTGCATAGGCCGATGCTTGTAGGGACGTATGACTTCACGCTCGACGCGAAGAATCGCGTCGCCGTCCCGGCGCGCCTCCGCCCGGTCTTCGCCGAAGGCATCTACCTCTCCCGCGGACTCGACCGCTGTCTCGCCGGCCGCACGCCGGAGGCGTTCGAGGAGTACCTGGAGGAAGAGGTGGCCGGAACCTCATCGATGGATCGTCGCAGCCGGGGCCTGCTGCGTTTTCACACCGCCGATGCCGTGTTCCAGGAGCTGGACAGCCAGGGCCGGGTCACGATCCCGGCCCGCCTGCTGCAGTTCGCCGGCATCGCCAAGGATGTCACCATCATCGGCGCGCGGGACCACATCGAGATCTGGGAGCGAACGGCATGGGAGGAATACCTGCGCCGTCAGGAGGAGGAAGCCGATGACATCGCCGACGAGTTTGCAGCTACTTGACTACTGCGAGTATGAGATGGCGCTCGCGCACACGCCCGTCATGCTCGAGGAGCTCGTCGACCTGGTGCGACCGGAGGCCGGGGAGGAGGCGTTCGACGCCACCTTCGGGGCTGGCGGCCACGCCGAGGCCGTAGCCGAGCTGCTGGGGCCGCAGGGCAAGCTGATCGCCTGCGACCGCGACCCCACGGTCGCCGAGTTCTACCGCGACTTCTCCCGCCACGCGCCGTGCGCCACCAAGCTGGTGCGCGGCAACTTCGCCACCGTGCTGGCGCGCTGGCCGGAATCGTCGCTGGACATCGTCTACATGGACCTCGGCGTGAGCTCCATGCAGCTCGACCGTCGCGAGCGGGGCTTCTCGTATGCCTACGAAGCCCCGCTGGACATGCGCATGGACCCACGCTCGGGCCGTAGTGCCGAGGACCTGGTCAACGAGCTGCCGGAAGACGACCTTCGTAACATCTTCCGGCGCTATGGCGAGGAGCGGTACGCGCGCGAGATAGCGCGCGGCATCGTCCGCCGCCGCGAGCGCGCGCGCATCTGCACCACCAGCGAGCTGGTCGAGGTCGTCAAGCAGTCGATTCCCACACCGGCGCGCTTCGGCGCGGGCAATCCGGCGCGCCGTGTCTTCCAGGCGCTGCGCATAGTGATCAACGACGAGCTCGAGTCGCTGGCGCGCGGCCTCGACGAGGCATTCCGCGCGCTACGTCCGGGCGGGCGCCTGGCGGTCATCTCGTTCCACTCGCTCGAGGACCGCATGGTCAAGGAGTTCTTCCGCGGGCACGCGGCGGGCTGCATCTGCCCGCCCGGGTTCCCGCAGTGCGTCTGCGGCCACGAGCCCACGATGCGGGTGCTCACGCGGCGCGCCGTCATGCCGCGGCTGCGCGAGGTGGAGATGAACCCGCGCAGCAAGTCGGCCAAGCTGCGCGCCGCCGTCAAACTGTAAGGAGCCGCAGTGGCCGGAGCGCTGGCAGAGCGTGAGTGGGCGGAGCCTCGTCGCAGGGAGCGGGAGGACGAGCGGCAGCCGCTGACCGTGGTCAGACGCGGCGCGCGCAAGCGCGGCGGGCCGGCGGCGCGGCGCCGACCGGGCTTCTGGCTGGTCGCGTTCGCGGTGGCCGTCTCGCTGCTGGCCGTAGGCCGCGTCACGCTCAGCTTCGCGGTCGTGCAGAAGAACATGGACACGCAGGCGCTCGTGCGCGAGCAGCGCCAGCTGCGCACGGAGAACGTGCAGCTGCAGGAGAAGCTGGCCGCCGTAACGGCCACGCCGCGGCTGCGCCAGCTCGCCATGGAGCGATACGGGCTGGTGCCGGCGCAAGACGTGGTGTTCCTTGATGGCGTGTCGGGCGCGGCTGCCGCGAGCGACGGTGCCACTGCGGGCACCGACGCGGGCACCGACGCGAGCGCCGGCACGCAGGATGGGGCCGCCACAGACGGCGGAGCCGGCGCCCAGGTAGCCGCCAAAGAAGACGGGGCCGGCGTCGGCGACGGAGGTCGCTGATGGCGCGTCGCCGTCGCCGCAGCGTGACCACGGCGCTCGGCGACGGACGCGTGCGCCTGCTGAGCGGCCTGGTGCTGCTCGCCCTCATCGTGATCGCCGGCAGGGCGACCCTCCTGGCCGCCACGTCGCACGACCTCTCCGAGATCGCCACGAACCAGCAGACGGCCACCATCGAGCTGGCCGCTCACCGGGGCGCCATCCTCGACCGTACGGGTAAGCAGCTCGCCGTAGGGCGCGAGTTGCAGACCGTCTACGCCACGCCGTACCAGATCAAGAACCCCGACAGGGCTGCCCGCCGCCTCGCGGAGGTCCTTGGTGTCAAGGAGACCCCCCTTCGCAAGGCGCTCTCGAACCGCAAGTCCGGGTTCGCCTTCGTGGCCCGCAAGGTCGAGCCGGCGCTCGCCAAGAAGGCGCTCAAGCTCGGCATCACCGGCGTGGGCAGCTACTCCGATGAGGCGCGCGTCTATCCCATGAAGAAGCTGGCCGCGCAGGTCCTGGGTTTCGCCGGCACCGAGAACAAGGGCCTCGCCGGCATGGAGCTGCTCATGGACAAGGAGCTCTCCGGCCGGAACGGGTCGCAGAAGGTCGTGCAGGATCCCAACGGCCGCATCCTCAGCACCCAGCGGACGAAGGCGCCGGTCGACGGCAAGAACGTGCGCCTGACCCTCGACGCGGACATCCAGTTCGAGGCCGAGAACGTGCTGGCCTCGACGGTCAGGAAGTTCTACGCGAAGGCTGCCACTGCCGTCGTCATGGACCCGAGCGACGGCTCCATCCTCGCGATGGCCAACGCTCCACTCATCGACGCCAACAAATATGGCACCAAGCCGGAGTACACGCGCAACCGCGCGGTCACGGACGTCTTCGAGCCCGGGTCGATCTTCAAGGCGGTCACGGCTGCGGCGTGCATCGAGGAGGGGCTGGTCACACCGGAGACTGAGTTCAGTTTGGCGCCCACGATCCAGGTCGGCGACAAGGTCATCCACGAGGCACATGCGGGGCGCGGTACCGAGGTGTTCAGCGTGCGCCGCATCATCGTTGAGTCGAGCAACGTCGGGGCAGCTACGCTGGGCATCAAGCTTGGCAAGTCGCGTCTGGTGAAGTGGCTCAAGGCCTTCGGATTCGGGAAGGCGACCGGTGTGGAGTACCCCGGGGAGGTCGCCGGGCTCACGCCGGGCTACTGGTCGCAGGCCACCATGGGCAACGTGCCCATGGGGCAGGGCATCTCCACCACTGTGTTGCAGATGGCCCAGGCGTACGCCACCATCGCCAACGGCGGCGTGCTGGTGAAGCCGCGCCTGCTGGCTCAGGTGGGCGACCAGGTGCAGGCACCGGATGAGGGCCGCCGGGTCATCAGTGAACACACGGCGGCCCAGGTGCTCGACATCCTCACCGACGTGGTCGAGACCGACAGGGGCACCGGCACGCTGGCGAGGATCACCGGCTACAAGGTGGCCGGCAAGACAGGCACCGCGCAGAAGGTCCTCTCCGGACAGGCGGGCTACGCCGAAGGGCGCTACTACGCTTCGTTCGTGCTGATGGTCCCGGCCCGCGACCCGCAACTCCTCGTGATGGTCGTGGTCGACGAACCGCATCCCATCTGGGGCGGCACAGTGGCTGCTCCGGCCGCCAAAGACATCGCCGAGTTCGCGCTCGCGCACCTGAAGATCGCGCCTTGAGCGCCGCCCGCGCATGGAGGCGGCAGTGGCGGGCAACGGGAGCGGTGTGCGCGGGCAGGACGCTGAATCCGGTCTGATAGCATCCACGTTCATGGAATTGGCTGCTCTCGTCGCCGGATCGCATCCGCTGCAGGTCGTCGGCGATCTTTCTGTCGCGATCGCCGACCTGTCGTGCCACACCGGAACCGTGAAGCCCGGAACGCTGTGCTTCTGCGTACCGGTAAGCGGGCGGCCCGGTCCGTATTTCGCGGCCCTGGGGGTTGCCGCGGGGGCCGCGGCGCGGGGCGTGGAACGGGCGCTGGACGTGCCGGTGCCGCAGGTCGTGGTGGCCTCCGCGCGCCGCGCCATGGCAGAGATCGCGGCGCGCTTCTTCGACCACCCTACGCGGCATCTCAAGATCAGCGCCGTCACCGGCACCAACGGCAAGACGACCACGGCGCATCTCATCGCCGCGATCTGCGACGAGGCGGGGCTGTCCAGCGGGCTGCTGGGCACGGTGGCCAACCGCATCGGCGGCGTGGAGCATGCCGTCACGTTGACTACGGCCGACTCCATCGACCTGCAGCGCATGTTCCGCGAGATGGTCACGGCCGGCGACAAGGCGTGCGCTCTGGAAGCGAGCTCGCACGCCTTGGTCATGGACCGCACGGTAGGCATCGACCTCGACGTCGTGCTCTTCACGAACCTCACGCGCGACCATCTCGATTTTCACGCCGACCTCGACGACTACTTCCTCGCCAAGCGAAGGCTGTTCCTGCCGGGCGAAGGGCGCCAGCCGCACGCGATCGCCGTCGTGAACGTCGACGACCCGTGGGGCGCGCGGCTCGCAGCAGAGTGCGCCCCTCAATACGGCGACGACCTCTGGACCTACCGGGTCGAAGACGGCGCCCGTGGTGAGCCCGAGAGCGCCGGGGAGAGCACGACCGCCGTCCCGGATGAGGTGGGAGGCGCCGGTCAGCACGCGGCCGCCGTCCCGGACGACGCCACGGTCACGGCCACCGACCTCGCCCTCACGGCAGACGGCTCCTCGTTCACGCTGCGCGTATCTCGCCTCGGCGTTGAGGAACGCCTCACTATCGCCCTCGGCGGCCGCTTCAACGTCGCCAACGCGACGGCTGCCGCGGCCGCCGCCCTCGCCATGGGGCTGCCGCCTACCGCCATCGCGGCAGGCTTGGCCGGCATCCCCGGCGTTCCCGGGCGCTTCGAGGCGGTGCGCGCCGGGCAGCCGTTCACGGTCCTGGTCGACTACGCCCACACGCCGGACTCCCTCGAGAACTCGCTGCGCTCCGCGCGCGGCATCTGCGACGGCCGGCTGCTGGTGGTCTTCGGCTGCGGCGGAGACCGCGACCGCGGCAAGCGGCCGCAGATGGGCGCCATAGGCGCCGCCCTGGCTGATCGCGCGGTCGTCACATCGGACAATCCCCGCAGCGAGGATCCGCTCGCCATCGTCGACGAGATCGTGGCGGGCGTGCCGGCCGAGCTGCGCGACAGGGTCGTGGTCGAGGCCGACCGGCGCCGCGCGATCGCCCTTGCCTTGGCCGAGGCCCGGGCGGGGGACGTGGTCGTCATCGCCGGCAAAGGGCATGAGAGCGGGCAGGTCATCGGCACGCAGAAGATACCGTTCGACGATCGGGCGGTAGCGCGGGAGCTGCTGCTCGCCACCGCGGAACACCGCGCGGAGTAGGGGCAGAGAGGCATGATAGGGCTCACTCTCGCGGAGATCGCGGCCGCCTGTGGCGGCCGCCTGCATGCGTCCGACCCCGACCGGGTGGTGCGCGCCGTGTGCACCGACAGTCGCGAGGCGCGCCCCGGGGATCTCTTCATCGGCCTGCGCGGCGAGCGGTTCGACGGCGACAAGTACGCCGCTGAGGCACTGGCTGCCGGAGCCGTCGCCGCCGTCGTGCGCCCGGAGACGGGACGATCGCTGCGGTTCGGCAGCTCATACATCTCCGTGCCGGACGGCCTGATGGCGCTCGGCGCGCTGGCCGCGGAGTGCCGCCGCCGCCTACCGGCGCGCGTGGTCGCCATCACCGGCAGTACGGGCAAGACCAGCACCAAGGACATCCTGGCCGCGCTTCTGCGGCCGCTCTGCCGGGTGGTGGCCACCCAGGGCAACTACAACAACGAGATCGGCGTGCCGCTGACGCTGCTGGCGGCAGACGAACAGACCGACGTGATCGTGTGCGAGCTGGCCATGCGCGGCGCCGGGCAGATTCGCGAGCTGGCCCGCGTGAGCGTGCCGGACGTCGGCGTCATCACCAATATCGCCCCGGTGCATCTCGAGCTGGTGGGAGGCATCGAGGATGTGGCGTCCGCCAAGGCAGAGCTCATCGAGGAACTGAACGGGCGCTCCGCCGTGGTGCCAGTGGGCGAGGATCTGCTGACGAAGCACCTCGAGCGTCATGCGGGCCGCCAGGTCACATTCGGCGCCGGCGGCGACGTGTCGTTCGTTTCGACCGAGCCGCGCGACGGCGGCACGCACGTGCTCGTCGACGCCTTCGGCCGGCGCGCGTCCCTGTGGTTCAACTTCAGCGGCGAGCACTACCTGCAGGACGCGCTCGCCGCCCTCGGCGCCTTCATGGAGCTCGGCCACCCGCTGGCGGCGGCCCGCCAGGGAGCCGCCGAAGTCGTCTTCTCGGCCGACCGCGGCGAGGTCGTGGATCTCGTCGGCGGCGGGCTGCTGCTGAACGACGCCTACAACGCCAACCCGCTGGCCATGCGCGGCGCGCTCGACCATCTCGTGGAGCTGGCCGGCGACCGGCCGCGCGTGGCCGTGCTCGGCGATATGTACGAGCTCGGCCAGCACGCCGCCAGCTATCACCAGGAGGTCGGCGAGTACGCCGCCGAGCTCGGCGTGCGCGTGCTCGCCGTCGGCGCCCTCGCCAAGGACTACCTGAGCGGAGAGTCGGGCGAGGCCTGGTATCCGTCGGTGGAGGCCTGTTTGGCGGCGCTGCCAGCGGCGCTGCCGCCTGGCAGCGCCGTCCTCGTCAAGGCCTCCCGCGGCGTGCGGCTGGAGCGGGTCTCGGAGTGGATCAAGCAGACCATGGCCGCGGACGGCGCGGCGGCCGACGCCTCGCCCCCCTGGGAGGATCCCCGTGATTGATCTGGCGAGGGGGGGCCGCCGTGTTTAGGGCCATGGCGGCAGGCATCACCGCCCTGGCCCTCATGCTCCTGGTCGGCCCGCGGTTCATCGCCTGGCTGCAGCGGAACGAGTTCGGCCAGAACATCCGCGAAGAAGGGCCGGAGGCCCATCAGACCAAGGCCGGCACGCCCACCATGGGCGGCGTGCTCATCTGGATGGCCGTCCTCATCCCGTACATCATCTTCAGCCGTTTCACCGTCGCCTCGTTCACCGTCCTCATCTGCACCCTGGGCTGCGCGTTCATCGGGTTCCTGGACGACTGGCTGAGCATCGTGCGCAAGCGTTCCCTGGGGCTCAACGCGCGCTGGAAGATGGCCCTGCAGCTCCTGCTGGCGCTGGGGGTCGGCTTCATCGCCCTGCGCTTCGGAGGTGTGGACAGCAGCCTCGACCTGCCATGGCCACATGCCGACTGGCAGATCCCCGTCTGGCTCTACTACGTCGTCGTGTTCCTCGCGATCTCCTTCATGTCCAACGCCGTCAACCTCACCGACGGCCTGGACGGGCTGGCCGCCGGCAGCTCGGCGATCGTCCTGGTGGCCTTCACCGGCATCGCCTTCATCCTCGGCCGTCAGCAGCACGACCCCGGCATGACCGACCTCATGATCCTGGGGCTGTGCATCGGCGGGGCCTGTCTGGGCTTCCTGTGGTTCAACACGTTCCCGGCGGAGGTGTTCATGGGCGACACCGGGTCGCTGGGGCTCGGCGGAGCCATCGCCGGCATGGCCATACTCACGCGTACGGAGATCTTCCTGCTGATCCTCGCGGGCTTGTTCGTCATCGAGGCGCGCTCGGTTATCGCGCAGGTGGTCTCGTTCAAGCTGTTCCATCGCCGCGTTCTGCGCATGGCGCCGCTGCTCCACGATTTCGAGCTCACGGCCGGGTCGGAGACCAAGATCATCGTCCGCTTCTGGATAGTGTGCGCGCTGCTCGCCGGCACGGGCTTCGCGTTGTACTACTGGAGCTTCTGAAAGACAGCCGACGGGCGGCCGCGGGCGCTACGTGACGCGGCCGCCATGTCCTGGGAGACGGGTCGCACATGACCGAGATCACCGATATCCGCAGTCTGGCCGTGATTGGCCTGGGCAGGAGCGGCGTCGCGGCCGCCACGCTGGCGC
>CAZIGT010000134.1:0-1079 GCA_964538465.1 uncultured Thermoleophilia bacterium
GGCCATCACCGCCGCGGCCTCAAACAGACTCGGGTCGATGCCCATGAGCGCCGCCGGCACCATGCCGAAGAACGACAGTGCCGAGTACCGGCCACCGATGTCGCCCGCGTTGAGGAAGACCGCCTGGAATCCCTGCTCGACGCCCTCCTTCTGCAGCGACGTCCCCTCGTCGGTGATCGCCACGAAGTGGTGACCAGCGTGGTCGCCGCACACCTTGGTCATCTCACGGTAGAAGTAGGCGTGGAAGCTCGCCGTCTCGGTGGTACCGCCCGACTTGCTGGCCACAATGAAGAGTGTCTGTTCGAGGTCGAGCTCCTCCTCGACCGCGAGCACGGCTTCGGGGTCGGTGGAGTCCAGCACCCGCAGGTCGAGGAACCCCTCGGCGACGCCCAGAACGTCGCGCATCACCTCGGGGGCCAGGCTCGATCCACCCATGCCCAGAAGCACCGCGTGCCGGAAGCCCTCGGCGCGCACCTCGTCAACGAACCCGACGAGGGCGTCCGCCTCCGCGCGCACGTCGCCCGGGACAGTGAGCCACCCGAGGGCGTTCTCGATGACCCCGACGTGGGCGGGGTCATCCTTCCAGAGCGTGGCGTCCCGCTCCCACAGGCGCTGCGGGAAGCGCTCGGCCTCCAGCTCCGCGAGTGCATCGTCGACCCGTGCCCGCAGCTCGGCGGAAGCCGAGAGCTCCAACACCACAGGTGCGCCGTTCATGCTCCGCCCCCTTGTCGCCCGGCCGCCGGCCTGGTCCCGGCCCCTGTCCTTCGGGTCGACCGCCGACCGCAGGCCGTCACTTGCCTGCCAGCTCCGCCCGCTTCTTCTCCACGATGCCCACGACGCCGTCGAAGGACTTCACGAAGAGATCCACGCCGTCGACGAGCAGCTTGTCCGTGGCGGCCTTCACGTCGATGCCGGCCGCCGCCAAAGCGTCCATGTGGGCGTGCATGGCGGGCAGGTCGGCGTCGACCGTGCGCGCCACCGTGCCGTGGTCCTTGAACCCCTTGTACGTTGCCTCCGGCAGGGTGTTCACGGTGTCCGGGCCGATCAGGTTGTCGACGTACAGGAGGTCGTTGTAGTCA
>CAZIGT010000134.1:1089-8273 GCA_964538465.1 uncultured Thermoleophilia bacterium
GGCCGAGCGTTGCCCGGCCTGCAGGCCGGTGAAGTGCGCGTCGACGATGCAGGAGTGGGCCACGCCGAGGCGGCCGCGGAGCGCGAGCAGCGGGTCTCGCTGCTCGCCGGCGGCGGCCGCCTTCTCTTCCAGCCACTTGTCCACCAGGGTGTCCACGCGGCTGACGAAGAAGCTGGCCACCGACGCCGACCGGTCGACCGGCTGCCCGGCCGCCAACCGTGCCTCGAGCGCGGCGATGTACGTCTCGGCGACCGCCAGGTACGCCTCCAGAGCGAAGAGCAGCGTGACGTTCACGTTGATACCGTCGACCAGCGCCTGCTTGATGGCGGGAAGGCCCTCAGGCGTGGCCGGGATCTTGATCATGACGTTCGGCCGCCCCACAGCCGCGGCCAGGCGGCGCGCCTCGGAGAGGGTCTTCTCGGTGTCGTAGGCGTAGTGCGGCGACACCTCGATGGAGACGAAGCCGTCGCGGCCCTTGCTGGCGTCGTAGACGGGGCGGAACGCGTCGCAGGCGGCGGCCACGTCGGCGATCGCCAGACGATCGAAGATGGCCGCCGCGTCGAGGCCCTCCGCGCTCAGAGCGGCGATCTCGGCATCGTACTCACTGCTGCCGCCGACGGCCTTCTCGAAGATCGACGGGTTACTGGTCATGCCGCGCAGGCCGTCCTCGGCGATCATGCGCGCCAGCTCACCGCTGCGCAGCAGGTCGCGGCTGATGAAATCCAACCAGACGCTCTGCCCCTCGTTGAGCAGCTCACCCAGACGGCTGCCAGACATGCCCATCACTCCTTCGTCGTTCGTGCGCGGCGGTAGGCGGCCTTCGGCACGCGTCCGCGCCGCGCAGTGTCTACCCGTTCGCACGGCGGCTCACGCGTTCCGCGCGCCGCCGCGCAGCCCCTTCTTTCCCTTCGGCGCCTCGCTCCCGGCGCGGCTCCGCCGCCCCCCCCGCTGCGAGGCGCACCCCCGCGCGCCGCCCCCCCGCCCCCCCCCCCCCCCGCGCGCGCGCGCGACAGGACATTGTCGACGGTGAACCCGAAGCGCTCGAACAACCGGCTCGCCGGGGCCGAGGCGCCGAAGCGGTCCAAGCCGATCACCTGGCCACACAGGCCGACCCAGCGCTCCCATCCGAACGTGGCCCCGGCCTCAACGGCCAGCCTGCAGCATACCGTGGGCGGCAGGACGGCATCGCGATAGCTCTGTTCCTGCCGCCCGAAGACCTCCCAGCTCGCAAGGTCGACGACCCGGGCGCGCACGCCATCGCCCACGAGCTTCTCCCAGGCGCCGAGGGCTAGGTGGACCTCGCTGCCGGTGGCGATGAGCACGATCTGCGGCTGCTCGGCGGCGTGCGGCGTGGCCCCGGCGTCGCGCGGCGCCACGCCGGCGCCCTCCCACGGCCAGTCCGCCCGCCCGTAGCCGCCGTACTCCACGCCGGCGGCCGGGGCGAAGCGCGCGCGGTCGATCGTCGGCAGCTTCTGGCGCGTGAGCACCAGGCCCACGGGGCCGTCGCGATGGCGCAGGGCCGTCTTCCAGGCGACGACGGTCTCGTTGGCGTCCGCCGGACGGATGACCGTCCAGCCGGGCGTCGCCCGCAGCAGCGCCAGGTGCTCCACCGGCTGGTGGGTCGGTCCGTCTTCGCCGAGCCCGATACTGTCGTGCGTGAGCACGTGCACCACCGGGGCGCCGGTGAGCGCCGCGAGGCGCAGCGCCGGTCGCATGTAGTCGACGAAGCAGAAGAACGTGCCGCAGTACGGCCGCAGGCCGCCGTGCAGCGCCATGCCGTTGCAGGCGGCGGCCATGGCGTGCTCGCGGACGCCGAAGTGCAGGTTGCGGCCGCCGCGGTCGGCGGCCGAGAACTCGCCGCCGCCGTCGATGTACGTGTTGTTCGACGGCGTGAGGTCGGCCGAGCCGCCGAACAGCTCCGGCAGACGACCAGCCACCGCGTTGATGGCCTTGCCGGAGGCGGCCCTCGTGGGCAGGCCGCCGTCCTCCGGCTTGAAGACGGGTAGCTCCTCATCCCAGCCGTCCGGGAGCTGCCCGGCGAGCGCCCGCTCCCACTGCTCGGCCGCCTGCGGCCGCGCCGCCCGCCACGCCGCGACGCGGTCGTCCCACTCGGCGTGCGCTGCGGCGCCCTTCTCGACGGCGCCGCGGAAGAACGCCAGCACGTCGTCGGGGATCCAGAAGCCCGGCTCGGGCGGCCAGCCGAGATTCTCCTTGGCCGCCCGCAGCTCATCCGCCCCCAGCGGCTCGCCGTGCGCCCTGGCCGTGTCCTGACGGCTCGGCGCCCCGAACCCGATGTGCGTGCGCACGCAGACGATCGACGGCCGCCTGCCCTCCGCCCGGGCGGTTGCGATGGCCGCATCCACCGCGTCCACATCGTTGCCGTCGCCCACCTTCTGCACGTGCCAGCCGTAGGCGGCGAAGCGTGCCGCCACGTCTTCCGTGAAGGCGATGTCCGTGCTTCCGTCTATCGAGATGTGATTGTCGTCGTAGAGCACGATCAGCTTGCCCAGCCCCAACGTTCCCGCCCAGGAGGCGGCTTCCGACGAGACCCCCTCCATGAGGTCGCCGTCGCCGGCGATGACGTACGTGAAGTGGTCGACCACGCGGTGCGCGGCGTCGTTGTACATGGCCGCCAGATGCTCCTCGGCGACGGCCATGCCCACAGCCGTGGAGATGCCCTGCCCCAGCGGCCCGGTCGTGGTTTCCACACCCGGGGTGAGTCCATGCTCCGGATGACCCGCAGTGATACTGTCGAGCTGACGGAAGGCCTCGAGGTCGTCGAGCGACACTGCGTAGCCTGTGAGGTGGAGCAGAGAGTAGAGGAGCATGCTGCCGTGGCCGGCCGAGAGGACGAAGCGGTCGCGGTCCGGCCATGACGGGTCGACGGGGTCGTGCTTGAGGTGCCGCGTCCAGAGGGCGAACGCCATGGCAGCGGCCCCCATCGGCATGCCGGGGTGCCCCGAGCCGGCCTTCTGCACGGCGTCTGCCGACAGGAAGCGGATGGTGTTGACGCAGCGCTCCTGGAGCGACTGCCGGCCGTCCGCCGGACCGCCGGCGCTCGCACCGCCCTTCGCGCTGCCGGCTGCCCTGCCAGCGTCGGTCTGGGTCACGGGACACCACCTCTCGGCTCCTCGTCGACTGACGCTCCGTCATGCCCTAGCGGGCGTCGGCCCTCACTGTACCGGACGCCAGCCCCTCCGGGCGAGTGCCATCGTATGCCTGCCGGAGGCAGTCGCGTGTCGGGCTCGGCGTGGGCGCGCGAGCGAGGCTCGCGATACCGGCCGCGTCCCGGCTCCGGCACATCCGCGCTCGGAGCTCGCCATTGGACAAGGGCGTGCGCCAGACGCCAGAATCGCAGTGTGCGGCAGCGGATGGAGGGGCAGGCGGATGCAGCAGGACATATACGAGAGACTGGCCGGTGCGCTGAACGCCCTGCCCACCCGTTTTCCCCGGACGCCGTCCGGAGTCGAGATCCCGCTGCTGCGCAAGATGTACGCGCCTGCGCAGGCTCGACTGGCCGCCGCCATGAGCCGGGAGTACGAGACAGCGGCAGAGATCGCCGAGCGCGCGGGCATGCCGGAGGCGGAGGCCCGCGCGCTGCTGCCCGTCATGGCCGAGAACCGCATGGTGATCGCGCGGCCGGCCGGGCGGCCCGCCTGCCCCGGCGGCGACGGCGGGAACCCGCCGGCGGCCGAGCCGGTCTACCGGCTACAGGGCTTCCTCCCCGGCTCCTACGAAGGCATGCTGACATCGCTCGACGACGAGTCGGCGCGCCTGTTCGAGGCCTACATGGCCGACGGTGGCGCGCGCATCATCATGGGTTCGTCGCCGCCGCTCGCGCGCGTGGCGCCCAACGCCTCGGCGGCGCGGCGCTCCGAGTGGATCCTCCCCTACGACGACGTGTGTGCGATCATCGAGCAGGCCGGCAGCATCGTGCTCTCCGACTGCATCTGCCGACTTGAGCGCGCCAAGGTCGACGAGCGCTGCCGCTTCCCCATCCACGTCTGTCTCGACCTGCACGCCGAAGCGCGTCCCGGCCGCGAGGGCGTCATCTCCAAGGAGGACGCCCTCGCGGTGCTGGCCGAGTCGGAGAAAGCCGGCCTGGTGCACTGCGTGAGCAACGTCGCCGGCGGCTGGGAATGGGTCTGCAACTGCTGCGGCTGCTGCTGCGAGTTCCTGCGTGGGCTCAACGACTGGCAGGTGGACCGCGCGGTCGTGCGCAACTACCGCGCGGTCGTCGACACAGACGCCTGCACCGGCTGCGGCGTCTGTGCCGACCGCTGCCAGGTCGCCGCCCTCGACGTGACCGGCGCCGCGGCCACCGTCGACGAAGGACGCTGCATAGGCTGCGGTCTCTGCGTGACGAGCTGCCCGGAAGACGCCGTGACTCTGGAGCGGCTCCCGGAGGCTCTCGTCACGTTGCCTCCCGCAGACTGGGACGCCTGGGAGGACGAGCGCCTGCGCGAGTAGCCATCAGCGCATCCGTCTCGCGCAGGCCGACCGCGCTGACCCGCTGGCCTCGACTGCCCGGCGTCGCCGCGGTAGCTCTCTAACAGAACGCTAACACTGGTCGGGTACAAACCCGGCGGCCCGTCACTGCAGAGCCGCCGGAACCGATGCCCAGAACCAGTACCACCCAATCCCCTGTGTGCGAGCGCGGATAGATGGCGCTCCTCATCACCATCGTCGCCATCGCGCTGATCTTCGACTTCACCAACGGCTTCCACGACACCGCCAACGCCATAGCGACCTCGGTCTCCACGCGCGCTCTGTCACCGCGCGTCGCGGTCATCATGGCGGCCGTCCTCAACCTGCTCGGCGCCTTCGTATCCACCAGGGTCGCCAAGACGATCGGCGGCGGCATCGTCGACTCGGACGACGTCACGCAGGTCGTCGTCCTGGCCGCACTCATAGGCGCCATCGCCTGGAACCTCATCACGTGGCGCTTCGGCATGCCATCGAGCTCGTCGCACGCGCTGATCGGGGGGCTCGTGGGCGCCACGCTCGTCCACGTGGGCATGAGCGGCGTGATCTGGAGCGGCCTGGTGCTCAAGGTCATAGTCCCCATGATCGCCGCGCCGGCCATCTGCCTCGTCGCGGCGCGCATCTTCATGATCGTCCTTCTCTGGATCGTGCATCGCCGCCCGCCGTCGAAGGTCAACCGCACCTTCAGATGGCTCCAGGTCCTCTCCGCCAGCTTCATGGCGTTTTCGCACGGCTCCAACGACGCGCAGAAGACCATGGGCATCATCGCGCTGGCCCTTGTGGCGGCCGGCCGGGCCGACACGGTGACCATCCCCATGTGGGTCGTGGCGGCGGCCGCCACGGCCATGGCCGCGGGCACGTACACCGGCGGGTGGCGCATCATCCACACCCTGGGGTCCCGCATCATCAAGCTGGACCCCATCCACGGCTTCGCCGCCGAGACCAGTGCCGCGACGGTCATCCAGGCCACAGCTCAGCTGGGATTCCCGATCTCGACCACCCAGGCCATAACCGCGGCGATCATGGGGTCGGGCTCCGCCCAGCGCCTCTCGGCCGTGCGCTGGGGCGTCGCCGGCGACATCTTCACCGCGTGGCTGTTCACCATCCCGGCGTCCGCCGCCATCGGCGCCGGCATGTACCTGCTGCTGAGCCTCATCTTCTAGCGCGACCACCAGCGAGCGGCCCAGCCGTGTGGCCGCGCTGCCGACCGCGCCATCCGAGCGGCCGCGAGCCCGCTCGACCGCGGCGCCGTCGGGCCGGCCGGGCTACTGCGCCGCCTGCGGGGCGCCCTCCACCGGCACGATGCAGACGAAGCCGAACGGCGTGGTGCCGGTGTTGCGGAACTGGTGCTCCACGCCGGCAGGCACGAAGGCGTAGCTGCCGGCGCGCAGCGGATGCTCCTCCCCACCGATCCGCACGACGCCCTCGCCTTCCAGACCGACGTTGATGTGCGGCCACGGGTGAGCATGGCTCGGCGTGTGGCCGCCGGCCGCCATCTCGAATGCGCGCATCACCCAGCCGTCCCAGCCGTCCTTGGGCGCCACCAGGATGCGCTTGGTCACATCGCGAGCGCCCTCCATGGCCATGGGTTCCGCCTTCAGGTCCTTCCAGTAGCCGGTGCTCACCGCAGCCTCCATTCGCTCACCCGGGACGTGTCACGTACGGTCGTTGCGGGCCGAGTCTATCCCCCGTCACTCCAAAAGGCCGTCGCACCCGCCTCCGGACCCGTCTGAAAAGCCCCCTGCGCGCCCACGGACCGGCGGATTCACAGGGATCGCACAGACTCCTCTCCAGCTCCCCTCAGAGCCGGCGACCAGACTGGCTGCCGGAGCATGCGGGTAGTCTTGCGGCATCCCCGCGGACGGTCCGCGAACGAAACGGGAGGAGAGACACATGAGGATCGTAAGGACACGTCGCAGGGCCGCGCTCATCGGCATGGCGGCCGCCGTTGTCGTGCTGGTCGCCGGCACGTCGATCGCCGTGGCCGGAGCCGCTACGAAGAGCGACGACGCCAAGGCGACGACCAACCACGCGGTCGCCACGCATGCGGCAGCCGACGAGGCGGCCGCCAAGCTGTTCGGCATCGCCGTCAAGCTCATGAGCGACCAGCAGTTCCGCGCCGACGTCACCGAGCTGGGGGCGAGCATCAGCCCAAGCCTCATGCAATGGCGCGACAGCTACGGCGAAGACCCCACCAGCGCGACCGCCATAGGCGCCCTCAGGAAGCTCGGAGAACAGTGGGAGCCGTCGGTCGACAAGCTGCTGGGTAAGTACGGGATCGACCTCGACGCCATCCATAGAGCCGCCAAGAAGACGTCCGCGAAGATGCTGGCACTCATGCGCGATGACGGCTTCCGGGCCGACCTCTGGCGCATACGCGACGCCCGCGAGGCCGAATCGGACGCCTGGTGGGACACGTATGCCAACGAGCCGACGACCGATGAGGCTCTGAGCGCGATGGCGAAGATCGAGCAGAAGTACCGCGAGCAGATGAGCGAACTGCTCGAGCAGAACGGAATGGACATGTCGCAGTGCATGCGCGACCTGGTCTCGGGGATCGCCGACGCCATCGAGACCCCGGCGCCGTGACGAACGACCGAAGGTAGACGGGCGCGGCCCGCGGGCGTCCTGCACGACGGCCCACGCCCGTTAAGCACAGCGGCCCGCGACCCGGAGATGATCAAGGAAGTGCTGGATGT
>CAZIGT010000135.1:0-8254 GCA_964538465.1 uncultured Thermoleophilia bacterium
CTTTGCTTTCCTTGGGCAGGCTCAATCTCGTGGAATCAATCATCTAGCCGCCGAGGACTTCCTTGCCCAGATAAGGGACGAGCGCCGGCGGCACGTCTATGAGGCCGTCGGCGCGCTGGTGGTTCTCCATGACGGCGATGATCGTGCGCCCCATGGCTATGCCGGTGCCGTTGAGGGTGTGGACGAAGCGCGGGCCCTTGTCGGTACGGTAGCGGCAGTTGAGCCGGCGGGCCTGGTAGTCGGTGCAGTTGGAGCAGCTGGTGACCTCGCGATAGCGCTCCTGGCCGGGCAGCCAGGCCTCGCAGTCGTACTTCTTGGCCGCGGGCGCGCCGAGGTCGCCGGCGGCGATGTTCACGACCCGATAGGGGATGCCGAGGCCGCCGAGGATCCGCTCCTCGGTGGCCAGGATGAACTCATGCTCGGACGGGCTCTGCTCGGGCAGGCAGAAGCTGAACATCTCCAGCTTGTCGAACTGGTGGACGCGCAGGATGCCGCGCGTGTCCTTGCCGGCGGCGCCGGCTTCGCGGCGGAAGCAGCTCGAGTAGCCGGCGTAGCGGATGGGCAGGCTTTCGGCGTCCAGGAACTCGTTCATGTGCAACGCCGCCAGCGGGACCTCGCTGGTGCCCACCAGGCAGTCGCCGTCGACGGTCCGATAGATCTGCTGCTCGTCGGTGGGAAGGAAGCCGGTGCCGTACATGGCTTCCTCCCGCACGAGCACGGGAGGTACGACCGGCCGGAAGCCGGCCGCACTGACGATGTCGAGGCCGTAGCGCAGCAGCGCGAACTGCAGCAGCACCAGATCGCCCTTGAGATACGCGAAGCGGCTGCCGCAGGCCCTGGCGGCGCGCTCCATGTCGATGACGTCGAGCGCCACGCCCAGATCGAGGTGATCCTTCGGCGGGAAGTCGAAGGCGCGCGGGATTCCTTCGTGACGCAGCACCACGCTGTCTTCCTCGCCGCCCTCCGGCACGTCGTCGAGCGGGATGTTGGGTATGTCCAGGAGCATGGTCTTGAGGCGCGCCTCGACGTCGGCCAGGCGCGCCTCCTCGGCCTTGAGCTCCTCGCCGGACTGCCGCATGAGCGCGAAGCGCTCCTGCAGAGCGGCCTCGGCCGCCGCCTTCTCGTCGGCGGCCAGGCCCTTCATGGCGCGCTTGGCCGCGGCCACCTCTTCGCTGACCGCGTTGCGCGCGGCGCGGCGCTCCTCGACGGCCGCGATCAGTCGGCGCCGCTCCTCTTCCACGGCGAGGAAGTCGTCAAGCGACTGCGTGCCGTCGCCCCGCCGGCGCAGCGCCGCGCGCACGACGTCCGGGTTGGCACGCACCATCTTGACGTCCAGCATGGTGGTCTCCTCGCTCTCTCCGCCCTCTCGGTCGACGCTGGCCATGGTATCGCGCCGCGACGGCGCGTGGCGAGCGGAGCGACGTGGGGCGGGCCGGCGGGCGCCGCCGCCGTCCCGCGGCAGATTCGGCAGCCGATGGGGCGGCGGGCGCCTCCGCCGTCCCGCGGCAGACGTGCGCGACCCGGGGTCGGCTGGGTGCGGAGGCACGATGGGCGCACTCCGGGTACAATAGCCGTTCAAGCGGCCCGCCGCGGGCGCTCGTCAGCGCCGCCGGCGGGCCGTGGCCGATACCAGCGACCACGAAGTGAGGCGAAGATGGTGAAGGCAGCGCGGGGCACAAACGGGGGTGCTAGATGTGCGCGGGTCGCGGCAGTCACCCTCGCCCTGCTGGTCTCGCTCGTCGCCCTGCTCGCCTGCGCCCCGGGTGCGCTGGCCGCCACCACCATCGACTACAGCCTGGACGAGGACACCGTCATCTACGGCGGCGAGGTCACGCTCGGCGGTGCCATCGCACCCGTGGCCGCGGGCCAGCAAATCGCCGTCACAGTGAATGGCGCCGACATCGCCACCGTGACCACCGCCGCCGATGGCACGTTCACGTACAGCTTCACGCCGAAGATCGGCGGAGAGGTGTCGGCGCGCGTGGTGGCAGACGGCAGCGTCGGCCCCACGCTCATGTTCGGCGTACAGCCGCGAGCGGTCACCCGAGTGACCAAGGCGCGGGCGTACTTCCGTGCCACCATGTTCGTCACCACGTCGCCCAAGCAGTACAAGGGGCGGGTGACCGCCGTCGTCACGCACAACGGCGAAGAAGTGGGCACGGCGCACACGTGGATCAAGAACGGCAAGGCGCGCCTCAACCTGCCTGCCCCGGGCACCGGTCGGTTCAGCGTGGAGATCACGCTGAGCGGCACGGACGGCTACACCGAGAGGTCTCTCGCGCGGAGCTTCAAGACGAGCTTTCGTACGCTCAGAGTGGGCTCGCGCGGCCCAGATGTGAAGCTTCTGCTCAAGAAGCTCGCCTCTCTGCGCTTCCGCGTCCCGGGCATCTCCACCATGCTGAGTGCGGATGCGGGAGACGCCGTGGTGGCGTTCCAGAAGGCCTACGGGCTGCCGCGCACTTACGTGTTCGACGCCGACGACTGGCGCAAGCTGGACAAGGCCAAGGTGCTCAGGCCGCGGTATAGCTCGCCCAGCCTGCACATCGAGATCGACAAGAAGAGGCAGATCCTCATGGTGGTCAAGAACGGGTCTCCTCTGGGCATCCTGGCCGTTTCCACGGGCGCCCCCGGCAACACGCCGGAGGGCACCCATTCCATCCTGTGGAAGGCCTACTCGGCGCCCACGCCGTACGGCTCGGGGCTGCTGTACTGGGACATGGAGTTCCATCCCACCTTCGCCATGCACGCCTACCCCTACGTGCCGCCCTACCCGGCGAGCCACGGCTGCGTGCGGCAGCCCAACTGGGTCGCTCCCTGGACCTATCGCGTGTCCTCGGTCGGCGAGACCGTGTACGTGTATCACTGATCCCGCGGGAGCGGGGCGCCGCCACGCCGGTCCCGCGCGAGTGCGCTGGAGGCGCGGCGGCCTCCGTGGCCGTCGCCGAGCCTCCGAGGCTGCGCTCGCGGGCTGCGCCGGCCGAGCGCCGCGACACGACGGGCGGAACCGGGCCTCGGGACGGGCGCAGACTCCTCTTCTACTCGCGCCGGCCCGGCGCCGCGACCAGCTTGTGCGCGGTGTGAGCCGACGAGACGTCCACTGTCTTGATGAGCAGGAGGCCGGCGTCTCGGGCGGCGTCACGCACGTCCTCTTCTGTGACGGCGTCGCCGGCCGCCGGCCGTACGACCCACAGCACCCCGTCCGCAGCCAGAAGCGGGAGCACGCTACGCAGGGCGGCGAGCTCGGCGACGGTGCCGACGCCCTGGATGGCGACGCCGACGGCAGGACCGCGCGCGGCGGTCGCCTTGTCCAGCACCACCGCCGCGCGCTCTACCAGCGCGCGGCGCAGCGGGAAATCGGCCACGCCGCAGACAAGGACACGCGCCCCGCGCCGTATGCCGAGCTTGTCGGCCGGTGAGAGGGGGGCGCGGATGAGGTCGGCCCAGTCCTGAGCGCTGCGGCCGCCGAGATGGAACGCCGCCGTGCCGCCGGGCCAGACGACCTCCAGCACCTCCCGATGCACGCGCAACATGTCGATGGCGGCGATCGGGATCGTCACGTCGAACTCGCCGGAGAAGCGGAGGGTGTCGCCGGTGAGCGTAAGCTCACCCGCACTCCGCCGGTCGGCGTGCTCGGCCGTACAAGTGGCCCGGTGCCCGGTCACGGACGGCCTCTCCCGGCGGCCGCGGCAACGGCCGCGCATAGCGCGGCAAGGCCGGCGGACACGGTGCGGCCCTCGGGGTCCGGGGCGTCGGGGTCCAGGCCGGCCAGTGTCACGGCGCTCACGCGCCGCGCGCGCCCGCCGTCGGCGAACGCATCGAGCCGCTGGTCGCGGCCCAGGCCGCCGGGCGCCGGGTAGCCCACAGCCGGCGCCTCGTCGGGACTGAGCACGTCGACGTCCAGGTGCAGGTAGGCGTCCGCCATTGCGCCAAGCTCGTCCGGCCGGCGGCCGCTTTGGGCGCGCATCAGCGTCTGCAACAGCGGCCACAGCGCATCCTCTGGTCCCTCGCGGGTCAGCTCCGACGCCGAGATGACACGGACGCGCGAGCGGCTCAGGCTCTGCTCTTCTTCCCGGTCGAAGTCACGGCCGCCGATGTGGACCACGTGGTCCTCCGGTACGCAGGCGCCGCCCAGCCGGCCCCAGACCCGGTCGCGGAGGCACCGGCCGGTGGCGAGTGCCAGCGGCATGCCGTCGAGGTACCCGCTGGGGGATGTCTCGGGCGTGTTGAAGTCGCCGTGGGCGTCGAACCAGAGGACCGCCGTGGACCGCGTCCCGGTCCCGGCCATGACGCCCAGGGCCGCGTTGCAGTCGCCGGCGAGGACCACGGGGAGCCGGTTCCTCGCCACGGCCTGGCGCACCTCTACGGCGAGCGCGGCGTTCACATTCAGCACCGCGGCTAGTTCATCGCCGTACGGGGTCTCGCGCCGCACCCGGGTGATCTCCACATCGTTGCCGGCTTCGCGGATGAGACGTTCGGCGCCGGCGTCCAGATACATGCGCGGCGCCTTGCCGTACCCGGAGTCCTCCACTCCCAGGTGGTACGGCACCTCGATCAGCGTCACCCGCACGAGGTCACCACACTCAATGGAGGCGCTTCTCCATGATGACGAGCGACGGTTCGGCCGAAGGGGTCGGCGTGAAGCCGTGCTCCTGATAGAGATGCCGTGAACGCTGGTCGCCGTCCGGCAGCGCTGCCGCGAGGCGGGCCATGCCGCGGCTGTAGGCCAGCCCTTCGGCCCAGTCGAGCAGCCGGTGCGCCACGTGCTGGCCCTCGAAGGCCGGGCCTACGCACACGCAGCGCACCGTGAGCACATCCGCGTCGGGCTCAGCCTCGAGGGCCACGAAGCCCGCCATCTGGGCCGTCTCGCGCGGCGATTCGGCGACATACACCTCGCCGCGCTCGAGCAGCGAAAGCAGCTCCTCGTCGTGGAACAGTTCGGCGTGCCCCGCCGCCTCGGCCAGCGGGCGCAGCACCTCCTCGGCCATGGCGAACACCGTGCTGCGGTCCTCCCGCGACATGGCACGGATGTGCACGTGGAGCTCCTCCATGCGACCTCACCCCTCTACGGCGCGATCCCTACTTCTGGACTACGGCGCTCAGGCCGGGTAGGAACCCAATACCCTCAGCCAGGGGAGTTTGCACGCAAGGCACTTGATGGCCTGCGCCACCGCCGGGTCTTCGCTGCGGCCCTCGAGGTCTATGAAGAAGATGTAATGCCCCAGGGCCTGCTTCGAGGGCCGTGACTCCACCTTGCTCAGGTTCACATGGCGGTAGGCGAACTCCGACAGGATGAGCAGCAGGCTGCCGGGCTCGTCCTGCGCGATGCCGCAGACGATGCTCGTCTTGTAGGCGGCGTCGAGCTCCTGGTCGGCCGGCTCGCGTGAGAGGAAGACGAACCGTGTACGGTTGTCCTCGGCGTCCTCGATGTTCTCGGCGATGATGTGGCATTCGTACATCTCGGCGGCCAGGCGCGGGCCGACCGCGACCCAGGGTCGCTTTACGCGGCCGACCCGCCGCACGGCCTCGGCCGTGGAGTCCGTGGCTTCGTGCTCCACGTTCCCCAGGTGCTCACGTATGAAGCGTCGGCACTGGCCGTAGGCGTGCGGGATGCTGATGACCTTGGTGATCTGTGAGAGCTCCAGCGGCTGCCGCGCGATGAGGTGCTGGTGTATGGGGTGGGTCACCTCGCGCACTATGTGCAGCTCGTCGAAGCCGAAGGCCAGGCTGTCGAGGGTTACGGCCACCGAACCCTCGATGGAGTTCTCGATGGGTATGAGTCCCAGGGCGGCCTCGCCGCGGTCGACCGCCTCTATGACCTCGCGGATGGAGGGATAGGGGTAGGGGAACAGGTCGGCGTTCGGCATGTTGGCCAGCAACGCCTCTTCGGTGAAGGTGCCCTCCGGGCCCAGGAAGGCGACCCGTCCGGCGTCGCTAGAAGTCAAGGTCATCGCCTCCCAGCCAGTCGTCGTTGCGTGCGGACTTGCGTGTGGCGGCCGTTTCCGCGGACTCGGTCGCTTCCGCCGGGGTGGCCGCCTCCGCGGGTTCTGAAGGCATCGCCGGCGGTGGAGCGGCGGCGCGCGGCGGCGCGCCTGTCCCCGCGGCGGTCGGGGGCGCGCCCGCGCCTGCCCGTCCCGGTGCGCCGGGCGGCGGGGGCGCCGCGGGCGCGGCGCCCGGCGGTCCACCGATCTGCGCCGTCTCGTGCTCGAGGCCGGGGATCTCCATGGTGGCCTCGACGTATGCCTCTTCGCCAGGCTGCTCGCCCGGCTGGCCTTCGATCCAGTCGAAGCCCAGCTCGGCCTCGTCGGTCGAGACGCTGTAGCGCGGCGGCCGGGCCGCGCCGGGCGCTGCGGCGTGTGGGCCGGCGCCCGAGGCGGGCACAGTGCCCGGAGCAAGACCGCCCGGACCGGCTCCGGGCCCGGCCGCTGTGGGCGGCCCGCCTGGACCGCCCGCGGGGCCACCGGCGGCCTGCGGCGGCTGCGCGGCCGCCTTGCGTGCCTGTTCCACCGCCCTGCGCACGTCGCGCGGGAAGCTGGAAACGGGCGCCCGGCTGAGCTCGCCGCGCGGCAGCGCCTGCGGCACCGCGCGGCGCACTGCCTCCTCCTCCTCCGGCGCCAGCTCGCGATCCGGCACGCCGTGATCGAGGTACTTCACATATATGCGCGCGAACTCTCGCGCCGCGTACACGCTGATCACGACGCCGCTGCGGTAGTTGTCGAGCAAGGCGATGGAGGCGCTCTGCTCGCCCCCGGAGTCGCGGAACGCGTCGAAGCGCACCAAAGCCATGTTCGACAGCGAAGCGTCGAGGTCGTGACGGTAGTGCTCGACCTCGTCGCTGAGGATGGTGACCGCCTCGCGGAGGTTGCGGACCTGCTCCTCGAGGTCGAGCGCGTGAGTCACCAGATCCCGGCGGTCGCCTTCGCCGAGGATGGCCCGCTGGGCCGCCTCGATGCGGTCCTGGCGGCGCGTGGTCCAGTAGGCGATGCCCGCCAGGGCGACGACGATCAGGAGCGCCGCGAGGGCGATGTACGGGCCGCTGCTGCTCAGCACGGCGACCTCAGAGCTTGAAGACGACGGTGTAGCTCGCCGCGTTGTTGCTGCTCAGCTTCTCCTGCGGCACCGGCCCGGCTTTGACCTTGAGCGTGACATCCGGGCCTATCAGCTTGGAGTCCAGGTTGAACCCGCTGATCTTGACCGTGCCAGTGCCGCCGGCCTTGATGGCGCCTATGTTGCGGCTGAGCTTCTGCTTCTGCAGGCCTGCGCCCTCCGGCGGCACCAGGGTGACGGTGACGGGCACGTTCTTCTCCCGCACCGTGCCGCCGTTCTCGACCGTGACCACGAAGCCGAGGTCCGTGGTCGCCGTGACCCTCGTGGTCTTGCCCGCCACGAGCTTCTTGCCGTCCGGCTGCGCGACCACGCTCACCAGGGCGACGCCGTGGACGCCCTTGGTGGAGGAGGACGTGTTGATGCGGTCGAGCATCACCTTCATGCGCGCCGGTGTGAACAGATCCGACGCGGTGTAGTAGTTGGACGTGGGCACGGTCACGTTGGTGACACCATCGTCTGCCAGGATCTTCTGTGCCTGGGTGTAGTAGAGCCCCTGGTAGTAGGCCTCGGGGCCGGTGAAGAAGCCGCCGAGCTCGGACAGGCTGCGCCCTGTGACCTCGGTGCCCTTGGTGCCCAGCACCTTCCTGATGGCGTCGCGCCACAGCTTCTGGCCGGTCGTGCGCACATCCATACCTTGCGTGAGCACGGGGTGGATGTCCTTCAGCGCGTCTGGTGGCTTGAGGCCGTCGACCTTGTCTGCCACCGCCTCCTGTTCGCGCACCATGTCGTCGAGCAGCTTGATGAGGCCCTTGCGCGTGTAGTTGTTGGGGTCGAGCACCATCGTCTTGAGTTGCTTGCCCACGGCGTTGGAGCCACTGATGGCGTCGTCCACGGCCGCGAAGTAGTCCTGATATCCCTCGACCTTGCGGTTGTGCGAGCAGCTGCGGATGAGAAGGGCCAGGAGGAAGACCACCACGAAGAGGGCGATCAGGGCGATGATGAGGCGTTGGATACGGAGGTTGCGGCGCCGCGGCGGGCGCTTCTTGGTGCGCGCGGCCCGGCGCCGCGCGGGCCCCATGGACGATGGAGGCGGGGCTGAAGGCTCGTCTTCGAAGAAGCTCACCGGATGACACCTCACGCATCGTCGTTTGCCGATCGACGGAGCGCCACCGGACGGTCATGCCCGCCCGGACAGCCGGGCGGCGGTGCG
>CAZIGT010000136.1:0-8221 GCA_964538465.1 uncultured Thermoleophilia bacterium
GTCGAAGCCGGCCGCCGCGCCCAGATCGCGCATCTCCCGCTCGGAGTAGATGCGGACATCGCCGCTCGGTACGTGCGGCAGGACGGCATTCATCAACTGCCGCGCCGGCGTGCCGACGTGCCATTCGGCGACGATCACCGACCCTCCGGCGCGGGTCACGCGGCGCATCTCCGCCAGTGCCACGGCGGGATGCGGATAGTGGTGGAACGAGTCCACGCAGACGGTCACGTCCACCGCTTCGTCCGGGAACGGCAGCGCCTCGGCGTCGGCCACCTGCAGGTGCGCCCCGTCGCGGAGCCGTCGTCTCGCGACGGCGATCATCTCCGGCGACAGGTCAATGCCGAACAGGGTGAGTGCGGACGCAGCAGGCGCGCGTTCGGCCGCTGCGTTCGACGCGCACCCCCGCGTCTGCAGAAGCGCCTCCAGAAGGACGCCCGTGCCGCAGCCCACGTCGAGAAGCGATGCGGGCTGGAGGCGCCCCACCTCGGTGAGCACGTCCGGATGCAGCCACCGGGCGTGCTGCCCGTACTGCTTCTCGTCGTACTCGGTGGCTTGACGGTCGAACGCCGCCCGCGACCGTTCCTTGGCGTCCCGGCTCATGGTGCCGTCGACACTACCACGTCGGCCACGGGCAGGGGTTCGACGGTCGCCGGATCGACCGGCTATCCTTGCGCTACTCCCCGGCTGCGTCCGCGCGGCCGGATGCCGCCGAGCCTCTTGTCCCGGCGTCCGACCGCGCGAGGATGCGGCGCGGGCGCTTCCCGGCAGAGCCAGACGAAGGTACGAGGTGCGATGACCACATCAGAGTCCATGGATCAGGTCCTGTTGAGCAAGCACTTCGGCATCATCGGGACCGGCCATCTCGGCAGGGCCTTCGCGGCCCTTCTTCTGGAACGGGGCGTGCCGCGGGAGAACCTGTCGGTCGCCGACAAGCTGCTGTCCGCCTCCGATAGCAGCTCACCCGCGTCTGCCGCGATCGATCGCCTGGGCCTCGCGGATCGCATCACGTCCAACGAGCGCATCCTCGGCGAGTGCGACATCGCCTTCGTCATGATCCCGCCGCAGGTTCTTCAAGACATGCGTGGCCTGAAGACCGGTGAGAGGACTAAGGTCATCTCGTCGCTGGCCGGCGTGCCGCTCGAGGTCATCCGGGACTACTTCGGTGAGAGATCGGTACGCATCATGCCCGGGCCTCCCGACTCGATCGCCTCGGGGAACGGCATGGTCGCGGTGCTTCCCGCCGACCGCTTCGTGGAGGGCCTTCTGACGTCACTCGGGCTCAGGGCTTTCGGCCTGTCCACAGAAGAGGAGATGCACCGCCACACGGTCGGCATGACCATGCCCGTGTTGCTCATGATGGCCGAGGAGATGAGCCTGCCGCTCGACGACCTGCTCGAGACGATGAGCGGCGAGTGTCCGTACTTCGAGGACGTGTACGGCTGGGGACGTTCTGTCGTGGACGGCCTGTCGGACCGGGCGGCCAGGGAAGCCTACGTCCGCCGCATGGTCACGGAAGGCGGCATCACCGACGCCGTCGTCAAGACCATCCGGAGCGGCGCGCCCATGGTGGAAGCATGGCGCGCCGGCATCCAGCGCAGCAGGGAGATCGCGGCGGCGGCCGTCGCGGCGGGGTAGGCCGCCGCTACACAGAACATGATCGCGGCGGGCAGGCCGCCGCGCTACGGCAGGCCATTGCGACGGGGTAGGCCGCCGCGACATGAGAGACCGTCGCCCATCTGAAGGCTGCGATCCTCGACTCCCGCGGCCATGCTGAGGTTCATGCTCGCTCAAGCACGCATTCAACTCGCCCGATAGGGGTAGGCAGTGTCTGCGCGGGCGTGCAGACCACGCGAAGTGGTCATCCGGAGGCGACGGCAGCGATCATGGGTGCCTTCAGCGATCAGATGGACTACGTCTTCGCCGTCTATGGCCTCGGCTTCTGCCTGCTCGGCCTGGTCGGCCTGAACCTTGCCAGAAGCGAGACTTCCCGGCTGGCGTGGCGCTGGCTGGCGGCGAGCGCGTTCCTTCACGGCCTGAACATCTGGGTGGTCTCGCTGATGGTCAGTCTCGGCGTGGGCGCGGGCATCCAGGCGATCAGGATCGCACTGCTCTTCGGCTCGTCGGTCTGCCTGTTCGAGTTCGCCCGCCGCAGCTGGGCGGCGCTCGGTGGGCGCAGGCTCGGACCGTGGTCGCTCCTGCCTCTGATTGTGCTTGCGGCTCTGGGAGCCATCGACGGCTTTGTGGGCCTCAGCGCATCGATCCGCTACGCGCTCGGCCTGCCGGGCGGGATCTGGGCGGCGGTCGCCATGTTCCACGGCGCACGGCGAGCCACCGCCGGGCAAGTCGCTCTCCAGACGGCCGCCGTCGCGACGATCCCGCTGACGCTCCTTGAATACCTGATCACGCCCAAGGCGCACTTTGCACCCGCCTCGATCCTCAACCACGACTCGTTCATCTCCACCCTGGGCTTCCCCGAGCAGCTACTAGGTGTGGTCCTCGCCGCCATCATGGTCTTCGGCCTGTGGAGTCACTCCCTCGCCTTGCTCGACCACGAGCATCCGGGGATGCTCCGCAGCACGTACACGCGTGTCCAGATGGTCTTGGCCGCGATGCTGCTCGTGGTGGTCGTCGCTGGTTGGGTCGCCACCGAATGGATCGGCCGGGCGACCGAGGATGAGGCGCGCGCACGTCTCATCTCACGCAGCGCGCTGGCGGCGGCCGCCATCGACGCCAGGCAGGTGAGAAGCCTGACGATGTCCTCGAGGGACGTGGGCGGTGAAGCCTACGAGAGCCTGCGCACGCAGCTCGCCCGTATGGATACCGCCGCAAAGGACATCCGCTGGACGTACCTCATGGGGCTGCGGAAGGGCCGGGTGGTGTTCGTGGCGGATGGGATCCCGGTCGGCGACCTGGGACACGCCGAGCCCGGAGAGCCGTATGTGTCCCCGCCGGCCGGCCTCGGCTCGGTCTTCCGCACGGGGAAGAGCCTCTCGAGCGGACCGTACACGGATGAGTACGGGACGTTCGTCTCCAGCTTCTCTGCCGTCCGCGGACCGGACGGCGGGATCGTCGCCGTGCTCGGTCTTGACACCGATGTCCACGACTGGACGGGCCAGATCGCCGACCAGCGGCTGGCGCCGATCCTGGTCACGTTGCTGCTCGCCATCGTCATCCTGATCTTCATGGGTATCCAGGACAGCATGAGCCTCGGCGCTCAGCGGGTCCGCGAGAGCGAGGAGAAGTACCGCTCGGTCATAGACAACATGCAGGACGTCTTCTACCGGGCCAACACGGAGGGCCGGCTTGTCTTCGCCAGTCCCTCCTTCGCTCGCATGTTCGGGTACCCATCGGTAGAAGACGCGTACGGCATGGAGTTGTCCGAGACCGTGTACATAGACCCTGCCGATCGGGAGGAGTTCCTGAAGAGGATCGAGGCCGAGGGATCCGTCCATGACTACGAAGTCGCGCTCAAGCGGCGGGACGGCACTCTGCTCACGGTCGCCGCCAACAGCCACTACTACTACGACCGCCAAGGGAACGTCCTCGGCATCGAGGGCGTCTTCCGCGACGTCACTGAGCGCAAGCGCGCAGCTGAGGCGCTCGTCTTCGCCAAGGAACAGACAGAGGCGGCGAACCGCGAGCTGGAGCGATCGATCGCTCGTGCCAACCAGCTCGCTCTCGAAGCCCAATCCGCCGACGCGGCCAAGAGCGAGTTCCTCGCCAACATGAGCCACGAGATACGTACGCCCATGAACGGCGTGATCGGCATGACGAGCCTGCTCTTGGACACCGATCTCGACCAGGAGCAGCGCGAACTCGCGGAGACGGTGCGGGACAGCGCGGAAGCCCTGCTGGCGATCATCAACGACATCCTCGACTTCTCCAAGATCGAGGCCGGCAAGCTGGAGATGGAGACGCTGGACTTCGACCTGCGTACCACCCTCGAGGACGCGATGGACCTTCCGGCGTTCCGCGCCCACGAGAAGGGCCTTGAGCTGGCGATGCTCGTTGAGCCTGATGTGCCGTCATCGTTATGCGGCGACCCGGGGCGCCTGCGCCAGGTCTTGGTCAACCTCATCGGCAACGCGATCAAGTTCACCGACGAGGGCGAGGTGACGATCGAGGTCGCGCTGGAGTCGGAGACGCCGACCACGGCTACGGTGCGGTTCACCGTGCGCGACACCGGCATCGGCATACCGCCCGACAAGGTGGACGGGCTCTTCGCGGCGTTCACCCAGGCCGACTCCTCGACCACCAGGCGCTTCGGCGGCACGGGGCTTGGACTCTCGATCTCCAAGCGGCTGGTGGAGCTCATGGGCGGCAAGATCGGCGTGGAGAGCGAGGTAGGCGTAGGGTCCACGTTCTGGTTCATCGTGACCTTCACCAAGCAGGACCCGGCGACGGTGGCTGCGCAGGAGAGCGAGGAGATGCCGGCGGACATCACGGGCATGCGCATCCTGGCTGTCGACGACAACGCCACCAACCGTAGGGTCGTCGCTCGCATGCTGGAGTCCTGGGGTTGCCGTCATACGGTGGCGAGCACCCCGCAGCGGGCGCTGGACGACCTGCGGGAGGCGAAGGCCGCGGGCGATCCGTATCGCATCGCCATCCTCGACATGATGATGCCGGGGATGGACGGCGAGACCCTGGGGCGGACGATCAAGGCCGACCCGGAGTTGGCCGATGTGGCTCTGGTCATGATGACCTCGATGGGCTCGCGAGGCGATGCCGGCCGGCTGGAGGAGGCAGGCTTCGCTGCCTATCTGACCAAGCCGGTGAAGCAGTCGAGTCTGTACAACTGCCTCGCGACGATCGTTCACCGCGGTGCCGCGCCGGAGGCCGGACCAAGACCGCGGATCATCACGCGTCACTCGCTCGTGGAACGCCAGAAGCGTCGGGTGCGCGTGCTTCTGGCGGAGGACAACCCCATCAACCAGAAGGTGGCCCTCAAGACCCTGGATTCGCTGGGGTATCGCGCCGATGCGGTGAGCAACGGCGCCGAGGTCCTGGTCGCCCTCGCTGCGCGCAAGTACGACATCGTGCTCATGGACGTGCAGATGCCCGAGATGGACGGCATGGAGGCTACACGGCGCATCCGCGACCCGCAGTCGGACGTGCGGGATCACGACATCCCCATAGTCGCCCTCACGGCGCATGCCTTGAAGGGCGATCGCGAATCGTGCCTGGCGGCCGGCATGAACGACTACCTGTCGAAGCCGATGCGAGCGGAGGAACTGAGCGAGACCCTGCTGCGCTGGACCACGCCGGGAGAAGGCGCGGCCCAGGGCGCCGCGCAGGAGTCGGCGCAGGGCCCCGCGGAGAGCGCTGCGGAAGAGCGGGCCGAGGGCGCCGGCAAGGCGCCGGCGAAGAGTCCGGCGAAGAGCGCCGAGTCGACGGCCGAGCCGCCCGCCGCTTTCGACGAGCGGGTGCTCATCGATCTGCTCGGCGGCGACCGTGAGGCCGCCGCCGAGATCATCCAGGAATTCCTGGATGACGCGCCGCGACAGGTGAAGGCGCTTGCGGAGGCGGTCGCCGCGGGCGACGCCGAGGTGGTGAACAGGCAGGCGCACACGCTCAAGGGGGCCTCGGCGAACGTCGGCGCCGAGGCGCTTCGCCAGGTGGCCTATCAGATGGAGATGGCCGGCGCCGACAGAGATCTGGAACGGGCCGGCGAGCTGCTGTCGGAAGCCGAGACGCAGCTCGCTCGCCTGCAGGATGCTGTCGGTAGAGGAGGGCAGCCATGAAGGTCCTGATCGCCGAGGACGATGTCACCTCCCGGATCCTGCTTCAGAAAGTGCTGAGTCGCTGGGACTACGAGGTGGTCGCCACGAAGAACGGCCTCGAGGCCTGGGAGGTGCTGCAGAGCGAGGACGCGCCGCGCCTGGCGATCCTTGACTGGATGATGCCCGAGCTCGACGGAGTGGAAGTGTGCCGGCGAGTCCGCGCCCTGGACGCCGAGCAGCCGCCGTACCTTATCCTGCTCACGGCCCGGGGTGGGACCGACGACATCGTGGAAGGCCTGGACGCCGGCGCCGACGATTACCTCGGCAAGCCGTACGACCCGGAGGAGCTGCGGGCTCGCGTCGACGTGGGCCGGCGCTTCCTGGAGCTCAACGAGCGGCTGATCGAAGCTCAGCGGGCGCTCGAGGTGCAGGCGCGCACGGACGCTCTCACGGGGATCCTCAATCGCGGGGCGATAGTGAGGCGGCTCGGCGAGGAGCTGGCGAGGGCCGTCCGCGAGCACACCACGCTCAGTGTGGGCATGATCGACATAGACCACTTCAAGCGCGTCAACGACACGTATGGCCACGCTGCCGGAGACGTGGTCTTGCAGGAAGTCGTGCGGCGCGCCTTGTCCGTGGCACGACCCTACGACGTCATCGGTCGCTTCGGCGGCGAGGAGTTCCTGGTGATCGTGCCGAACACGGGGAGCGCGGAGGCCGAAGACGTCCTCGAACGCATGCGTGTGGCGGTGGCCGGGTCACCACTCCGGATCGATGGCCAGGAGCTCACCGTGACCGTCAGCGTCGGCGGGGCCACAAGCCGCGGCGAGGCTGTCGACCAGTTGATCGTGCGCGCCGACGACGAGCTGTACCGCGCCAAGGAAGCCGGTCGCAACCGGGTGTGCATGGCGGACAGGGACGCCGCCTGACGGCGCGTCCCTGCCGGCCTTCGGCGCGCCTACCCGCGCCGCTTCTTCACCTCCGCGGCGCCTTCCTCACGCGCGCCGCTCCTTCACCTCCGCCGCCACGCGCTCGCCGTACTCCGCATCCGCCTTGCGGAAGTGCTCGACCGAGCGCGTGATGATGTCGTCGCGCGAGACCTTGCTGAGGCTGTCGGCGATGGCGTCGACCAGCCTCGCTCGCGCCGCCTCATCCATCACGCGGTAGAGCGCTCCGGCCTGCGCGAAGTCGTCGCCCTCACGGCTGTCCCACTCGTAGGTGCCGCTGTCGCCGTCCGTGGGCAGTGAGGCGTACAGCGGGTGGCCGGTCTGCGCGGGGCCGTCGAAGCTGTTGGGCTCGTAGTTCTTTGCCGCGCCGCCGTTGTCGCCACCGGCCATGAAACCGTCCCGTCCGTAGTTGGCCACGGCCGCGCGCGGCCGGTTGATCGGCAGCTGCGTGTGATTGATGCCCAGCCGGTAGCGGTGGGCGTCGCCATACGCGAACAGCCGACCCTGCAGCATCTTGTCTGGAGACGGGCCTATGCCGGGAACGAAGTGCCCCGGATCGAACGCCGCCTGCTCCACATCCGCGAAGTAGTTCTCCGGATTGCGGTCCAGCACCAGCTTGCCGACTTCGCGCAGCGGATAATCCTTGTGCGGCCACACCTTCGTGAGGTCGAACGGGTTGAGGTGGTACGTGCTCGCTTCGGCCGCGGGCATGATCTGCACCTTGAGCGTCCAACTGGGGAAGTCGCCGCGTTCGATGGCCGCCATGAGATCGGCCTGATGCGAGTCCGGGTTCTCACCGGCGACCTTGGCCGCCTGCTGGCGCGTGAGGCACGCGATGCCTTGGTCCGTCTTGAAGTGGTACTTCACAAAGTACTGCTCACCGGCGGCGTTGACCCACTGGAACGTGTGCGAGCCGAAGCCGTCCATCTGCCGGTAGCTGGCGGGGATGCCACGATTCCCGAACAGCCAGGTGAACATATGCGTGGCCTCGGGAGAGAGGCTGAAGAAGTCCCAGACGTTGTCCGGCTCCTGCTTGTTGGTGTGCGGGTCCGGCTTCTGGCTGTGGATGAAGTCGGGGAACTTGAGCGGGTCGCGGATGAAGAAGATGGGGGTGTTGTTGCCGGCGAGGTCGTAGTTGCCGTCCTCCGTGTAGAACTTGATGGCGAAGCCGCGGGGGTCGCGCACGGCGTCCGCCGACCCGCGACCCCCGGCCACCGTCGAGAACCGCACGAACACGTCGGTGCGCTTGCCGACCTCACTGAGGAAGCGGGCGCAGGTATAGGGCGTCACGTCCTGTGTGACCTCGAAGTGACCGTGAGCGCCGCTGCCGCGCGCGTGTACCACGCGCTCGGGGATGCGCTCACGATTGATCCGGGCCAGCTTCTCGATGAGGTGCTGATCCTGCAGGAGCACCGGCCCTCCCGGGCCGGCGGTCTGGGAGTGCTGGTTGTCGGCGACGGGAGCGCCGGATTCGGTGGTGAGCTTGGGGCTCTTGGGCATCTGGGCACGCTCCTCGCGCGAGCAGACCGGCCCCGCCCCGGGCGGGCCCGG
>CAZIGT010000137.1:0-8191 GCA_964538465.1 uncultured Thermoleophilia bacterium
TCACCTCGAGATAGAGGGCGTCGCCAAGCCGCAGCAGCGCGTTGTGCGTGCCCATGCGCGGGTGCTTGCCGCCCGGCTGCAACGGGACACCCAGGCACGTCTCCGCGTACTCGACTCCCGCCGCCACCGTGGGCGCGGTGACCGCCATGTGGTCGAGCTCACTCCGCGGCGTGCCCTCCGAGTCCCCCATGATGCCCCTCAACGGATCACACCGCCTCGAGCGCCTGCTTGAGGTCGGTGATCAGGTCGTCCGCGCCCTCGATGCCCACGGAGTAGCGGATGAGGCCCTCCGGGATGCCCATGGCCTCGCGCTCCTCCGGCGTGCATTCCACATGGCTGGTGGTCGCCGGCGGGCCGGCGACGGTTTCCACGGCGCCCAGGTTGGCGGCGCGGCGAGCGAGCTTCAGCCGTGCCAGCACGCGCTTGACCGCGTCGAAGCCGCCTTCGACCATGAAGCTGAGCACGCCGCCGAAGCCGCGCATCTGGCGGGCGGCGACGTCGTGGTTCGGGTGCGTTCCAAGCCCTGGGTAGTAGACCGCGGCCACCTTCGGCTGCTCCGCCAGCCACCTAGCGATGCGCAAGGCGCTCTCGTTCTGCCGCTCCACGCGCAGCTGCAGCGTCTTCATGCCGCGCAGGAGCAGGAACGCCGCCATGGGATCGAGCGTGGCGCCGGTGATCTCGCGGTAGTGGTAGGCCTTCTTCACCAGCTCCGGATCGCCGCACAGCACGCCGCCCATGGCGTCCGCGTGGCCGCCCAGGAACTTCGTGGCGCTGTGGAGCACCAGGTCAGCGCCCAGGGCGAGCGGGTTCTGGTTGATGGGCGTGGCGAACGTGTTGTCGGCGATCACGATGGCGCCGACCTCGTGCGCGGCGGCGGACAGGCGCTCGATGTCCATCACCTTGAGAGTCGGGTTGGTGGGCGTCTCGAGGTACACGACCGTGCAGCCCTTGGCGATGGCGGCCTCGATCTGCGCGTGGTCGGACGTATCGCACAGCTCGCACTCGACGCCGATGCGAGGCAGGAAGTCGAGAAAGAGCAGGTTGGTGCCACCGTACGTGTCCTTCACCGAGACGACACGGTCGCCGGGAGCGAGCAGGGCAAACAGGGTGTTGCTGATGGCGGCCATGCCGGGGGAGAAGCTGGTGGCAGCCTTGCCGCCCTCGAAGATACGTACCTTCTCCTCGAAGGCATTCACCGTGGGATTCGTATTGCGGCTGTAGATGTAGCCGGGCTTGCGGCCGAGAGCCACGTCGAGCCACGTGTCCACGTCGGGGTAGCTGTACGCGGCGCTGTAGACCACGGGCACCTGGGTCGCGCCCTGCAGAAGCGACTGTTCTTCCCCGGCCCAGATGGCGAGGGTGGCGGGTGACAGGTCTTTCATCGGACACTCCTTCGACTCGTGTGGCGCGCTCGATCCGCGTTGGGCGCTCGATTCGTTCTCGTCACTTGGCGCGTCCAGCGCACAGGTGCTCTTTCCAGCTGGTGCGGGCGCCCTGACTGGTGAGCGATTGTCCTACAATACTACAATTCCATTCGGGCGGCGAGAAGCTCCGTCGCTCGCCGGATGTGGTCTGCTACGAGACTCGCGGCGAGGTCCTGATCGCCTCTCTCGATGGCGGCCAGGAGCGGCCGGAACTCGCGACCCATCTCCGAGAGCGGCTGGTAGGCCTCCGCGTCGAGGCCGAAGAAGCCGAGCACGTTCTGCACGTCCCGCACGAAGACATCGTAGAGGCGGCGGCTGCCGGAGAGGAGACACAGCCGTTCGTGGAAGTCCTTGTCGGCCTGCGACACGGCGAGGCGGTCGCCGCTCGCCACAGCCGCGTCGAAGGCGTCCGCCACGGCGCGCAGCACGGCGACGTCCTCGGGGCTGCGCCGCGCCGCCAGCAGGCGCGCCGCGTGCGACTCCAACGCCACGCGCAGCTCGCACGTGTCGCGCATGTCTTCAGCCGACGGGCTGATGACGAAGGCGCCGCGATTGGGCTTCTGGACGACGAGGCCCTCTGCCTGCAGCAGCTTGAGGGCCTCGCGTATGGGCCCCCGGCTGGTGCCGAGTTCCTCGGCGATGCGCGAGTCGCTGAGCCGCTCGCCCTGCTCGTAGACGCCGCTCAGGATCGCTTCTCGCATGCGCGCCGCCGCCTCTTCGGCCACGGAGCGGCGCTCTCCCAGGGGCCGCATCGTCTTCTCATCTGCTCCCACGCTGCGCTCCCGTGCGCTGTTCCGCGGTCGTCTCTGCACAGACCGCCGACCGTCTTGCGAGGGTTGGGGATTCCCGCGGCCAAGGCCGAGTCCCCGGCCAGCAGTCTAGGCCCGCGCGCGCGCCGGCGGCAAGCCGCAGCGTCAGCGCGAGCCGGCTGATGAAACCCGGCGGCGCCCACATGAACGGCCGCGCTGTTTGACCGTCCCCGTGGTCCGTGCAAACCTGCAGATACGCCGCCGCCGTGGGGGTGCACGATGAAACGCATGCTCACAGGCGTGGCGATCGCCATGCTGGCGGTCGTCCTAGCGGCGCTTGGCCCGCCGCCGACCGCCACGGCCGTTCCCTACTCCCTCACTCCCACGAACGGCGCGCTCGTCTCCCAAACCGCTCAGACCTTCAGCTGGCTGGACAACCTGGCTGCCGGACCCATCGACCACTGGTACATGGAGATCTCTACCAGCCCCACGGTGGACTACTACTACTTCGGTTTCTTCACAGGCGCCCTCGCCTACGCCTCCGGCGACCTGACCCAGGCGTCCGTGAACCTGAATGCCCAGGGAGCGGCTCTAGCTCCCGGCACCTACTACTGGCACGTGAACGGCTTCTATGGCGCATACGGCAGCCTGGGCACGTACTGGTCGGGCGTGCAGTCGTTCACCATACGAGACTCCTCGCTCCCTGCCCCGGCCATCGGCGTGAACCCCAGTTCCATGTACTTCGCCGTGAACTTTGGTGACCTGACGGTGCACGGCCCACAGAACCTGGCCGTCTCGAACATCGGCGGTGGCACGCTCTACGTGACGACCCAGGTCAACAGCGCTCCCTGGATCTCATGGGGCACGGGATCGAACACGGGCTACGTGTGGACCATCCCCATCTACGTGCGAGCCACGTACGCCGACGGGACCACCCCCTGGCCGATCGGCGTGCACACGACCAACTTCGCGCTTCTGGACAACGGCTCGACACCGCCCGCCTCCAACAGCCCCAAGTATGTGCCGGTGACGCTGCAGGTCTTCCCGGTCGACAGCACAGGGCCCACCGAGCCGGGCATCGCCATCAACAGCGGGGCGCCCGGGACCAGCAGCACGACCGTGACACTGAGCCTGGCGGCCGGCGACGCAGGCTCCGGCATGGGGCAGATGTGCTTCAACAACGAGGGCGGGCCGTGGTCGGAGTGGGTGCCGTACGCGGCCACGCGCACCTGGCACCTGCCGTCCGGCGACGGCACCAAGACCGTTCAGGTGAAGTACCGCGACAAGGTCGGCAACGAGAGCGCCGTGGCCTCCGACGCGATCGTGCTGGACACGGTGGCACCGGGAGCGGCTTCACTCACGGCGCCGGCGGTCTCGACGGCGACCTCGAAGACGACGTCGTTCAAGCTGACGTTCGCCTGTGGCGATGCGGATCCAAGCTCGGGCGTCGGCAGCTACGAGCTCATGTACCGCATCGCGCCGTCGACCACATGGCTTCCCTCAGGCACGCCCACGGCCGGCAGCAGCAGCACCTTCGCCGGCAAGGCCGGCAAGACGTACCAGTTCCAGGTCCGCGGCATAGACGGCGCCGGGAACGCGGGCGAGTTCTCGGCCACGAAGCAGACCGTGGTGCCGTTCAACGAAACCTCGGCGAGGTTCGCCGGCGCCTGGAAGAGCAAGAAGCAGAGCAGCGCTTTCATGGGCAAGGTGAAGGCGACCAGGTCGCGCGGCGCCGCAGCTACCCTGAAAGCCACCGGCACGTCGTTCTCGGTACTGGTGACGAAGGGACCCGGCCGGTCGAAAACCAAGGTCTACATCGACGGCAAACTCGCCAGGTCCGTGGACACCAGGGCGGGCTCCGTGAAGTACCGGCAGCTCGTCGCCGTGAAGACCTTCAAGAAGGCCGGCAGCCACACGGTCAAGGTGGTCAATGCCGCGACCGCAGGCAGGCCTCTGCTGGAACTGGATGGCATAGCGGTCGCGCAGTAGAGGCGCGCGACCGCTCTCTGCGGTCAGCCCGGCTGCCGCCGGTGCTTCTCGCCGACCGCCTTCGCCCACGTATCGGCGTCGGCGCACCAGTCGAGATCGGCGTCGCGCCGGTACTGCACGTCGCAGAAGCGCGCCCTCTCGCGCAACTCCTCGACCGGAGTCGCGGCGACGGCCTCGACCAGCTCCGCATACCCGGCCTCAGCGACCTGGAACGGCCCCCAGGTGGCACCCGGGCTCATGCCTCCGCCGAGGCTGCCTCCGGCCAGGATTTCGTTGAGCACGGCGCGTGGGGGCAGCACGCGACAGATGCCGAAGTAGAGGACGTCGTAGATGAAGCTGAGGAGGTCGTTCTCGACCTCCTTCTCCGGACCATGGAACTCGGTCCGCCTGTACCTGACCGTGCGCATCCGCTACTCCAGGAAGGCGAGCACGTCGCGGCGGAAGCGCTTGCCTGACGGCGCGTGGCCCTTGCCCGGGTACAGGATGAGACGGGCGTTCGGGATGCCGGCCGCGGTCTCGCGGAACAGCTCGGGCGTGTAGAACGGGTCCTCGTCGCCGGCCACCACCAAGGTGGGCGCGGCGATCTCGCCGAGCCGGTCCTTGAAGCGGTGCTTGTCCTCGGCCACGATCGTCGCCCACAGGTCCGAGGGGTCTTCCGGCACCCACCGGCGGGCGGCGAGGGCGGCTGCAGCCCACAGGGCTGGTCTGCTCACGTAGCGCAGGGCGCCGCGCCGCGGCATCATGGGCTTCAGGAGAGCCACGTACGCGGCCCACCAGCGGTGCTCCAGCGCCAGACGCCCCACGCGAAGTTGAAGGGTCTTCGCCGAGTCACTGAGGGTGTGCGCGCCCGCGTGGATCACCAGTCGGCGGACCAGCCCGGGGTGGTCCGCCGCGAAGTGCAGCGCGATGGAGGCGCCGGTCGAGACGCCGAGCACGTCGACCGGGCCGCCAAGCTCCTGCTCGACGGCCACCGCGTAGTCGTTCGCCAGGTCGGCCATGGTCGTCCCTGCCGGCAGCCCCCGGCGCCGCGTCATCACGTGCACCGTGTGGTCCTTGGCGAGGAAGCCGTACGAGTCGACCATCGCCCGCTTCATCAACCCGGCGAGCGGCTCGTTCTGGAACAGCAGCCCCTGGAACACGACGAGCGTGCGCGGCCCGTCGCCGAGCCGGTTGTAGGGCATGCCGCTGCGGAAGTAGCCGGCGGCTTCCGGACGCCCGCTCATGCCTTCCCCTCAGACAGTGGTGGCATGTTGGACTCGGGTCCCGCCGAAGAATCCCCGGCGGGACCCTGTGGCAGGTCCGCCTCTAGGCGCCTGCCCATGCTCAGCACGTCGTCCTCTACGTAGCCCAGGCGGCGGTAGAACCCGGCCGCCTGATCGTTGTCGCGGCGGATCAGCAACGAGACCTTGGGGCAGCCGAGCGCGCTCAGCCTGCGCTCCACCTCGCCCATCATGCGCCTGCCCAGCCCCTGCCCCTGCAGGCGCGGCTCCACCGCAAGGTAGTTGACCCAACCGCGGTGGCCTTCGTAGCCGGCCATGACCGCGGCGACGATGCGTCCGTCCGCGACGCCCACGAGCAGCAGGTCATCCTGGAGCGCGAGCTTCCTGGCGACGTCCTTGCGCGGGTCGTTCCAGGGTCGCGTCAGCCCGCAGCGCTCCCACAGGGCGACGAGCTCATCGGTCTCCCCGGCCACCAACGGGCGGATCCGCATGGACTCCGCGGCTTCTTCTCCCGGCCGCCGGGCCGCGTCACGCGAAGGCCGCCGGCCGCAGGTGACCGCCTCGCGATGCTCGAGCCACACCACGCCCACGTCGCACAGCCCGGCAGCCCGAAGGACCGCCAGGTCCTCGGCCACCGTGAGCGGCTGGTCGCCTTCCTCAGCCTCCAGCCGGTCGAGGTGCGCCCGCGTGGTCGCAGCATCGAGGAAGCGTGCGTCGGCGCCGCCGGCGCGCTTCACGATCCCTTCGACCCGCATCCGCTGGATCCGTTCCTCGAGCTCCGCGCTCTCCGCGACCACGATGTCCGCGTTCAGAAGCCAGCCCCCGGGTCGCAGGAGGGCCGCTGCCTGACGCACCACGTCGAGCTTGTCGGCGCGGTCCAGGTGGTGGAGCGCGTAGGACGAGAGAACGACGTCGGCACCGTGGACGGGTCCCCCTTCGACGGCGTCAGCGCCGGCCTGAGACCGCAGCGAGGCGAGCGCGTCCGGCAGGTCGAGATGTTCGAGCTGCCGGAAGTCGGCGACCCGGAACTCGACGGCGACGGCCTTGTCGCCGAGCCGCGCCCGCGCCAGGTCGATCATGGCGGAGGCCCCATCGACCGCGATCACGCGGCCGCGCGGGTACCGCTCAAGGAACCGCGCGGCGAAGTAGCCCGTACCCACGCCGAGATCGATGGCCACGAGCGCGGACCCGTCTGGGAACGGCAGGAACTCCAGCGCCGCCCGGACCATCTCGTGGCGGTTCGGGTGCATCACGTCCATGTCGGCGTCGCACGACGCCACGCGCCGCGGCAGGTCGTACGCGCCGATGCTGCTTGGCACCATCACTTGGATTCGGCGATCTCCTCCTCCACCTCCTCGGCGCCCTCCGCGTAGAACTCCTTCTCGTCGGGTGCCAGCTCATGCAGCAGCCGCAGGAACTCGCCGGCGTGCACGCGCTCCTCGTCGGCGATGTCCTTGAGGACCTCTATGGCCAGCTTGTTGTCGATGGACTCGGCGAGCTGCATGTACAGCTGGATCGCCTCGTACTCGGCGGCGACCATGAAGCGGATGGCCCTGATGAGCTCTTCATCCGTGAGCTTCCTGTCGCTCGCCAGCCCCGAAAACGGTGATCCGAACTCCGGCATGATCGCACTCCTTCCGCCAGCTTGTGCCCTGGGATCGCGGGCCCGGTCGTCGGCAGCCGGGCCGGGCCCGCGACGCCTTACATACCCAGGATCCTCTACCACTGCACGGCTACGCCCGTCACCGAGCCCAGGCCTCTGCCAACGCCTCCGCCTCTTTCGGCTGCACAGACAGCGCGGGCAGGCGGCTGCGGAGCAGGAGCCTGCCCAGCGCTCAGGCCTCCTTAGACGCCTCCGTCTCGCCGGTACCCCAGTGCTCCAGAACGTAGTCGAGATCCTTGTCCCCGCGCCCGCTGAGGTTCACGAGGATGGTTCCGGTCTTCATCTTGCGCGCTTTCACCAGTGCCCAGGCAAGCGCGTGAGCGCTCTCGATGGCCGGGATGATGCCCTCCAGCCGCGACAGGCGGAAGAACGCGTCCCGGCACTGGTCGTCCGAGCAGACCGCGTACTCCACGCGACCCGTGTCCTTGAGATAGCAGTGCTCCGGCCCCACGCCCGGGTAGTCAAGCCCGCTGGCGCACGAGTAGACCGGCGCCGGCGAGCCGTCCTCGTTCTGCAGCAGGTAGCACCTGAACCCGTGGATGATGCCCTCGGTGCCGTAGGTCATGGTGGCGGCGTGGTCGCCGACGGCTTCGCCGCGCCCTATCGGCTCCACACCCACCAGCTCCACCGGATCGTCGATGAACGCCGTGAAGATGCCGATGGCGTTCGAGCCGCCGCCCACACACGCCGTGACTACGTCGGGCAGGTTGCCCGTCATCTCCTGGAACTGCTCCCGCGCCTCGATGCCCACCACCCTCTGGAAGTCGCGCACCATCATCGGGAAGGGATGCGGCCCCACCACGGAGCCGATGCAGTAGATGGAGTTCTCGTAGTCGGCGAGGTAGGCCTCGAAGGCCGAGTCGACCGCCTCCTTGAGCGTCCTGAGGCCGTGGGTGACGGGCACGACCTTGGCGCCGAGCAGCTTCATGCGGCTCACGTTGGGCGCCTGCTTGACGATGTCCACCTCGCCCATGGGGATCTCGCACTCGAGACCGAAGTGGGCGGCGGCGGTGGCCAGCGCCACTCCGTGCTGGCCGGCGCCGGTCTCGGCGATGACCTTCTTCTTGCCCATGTACTTAGCCAGCAGGCCCTCGCCCATGCAGTGGTTCAGCTTGTGGGCGCCGGTGTGGTTGAGGTCCTCGCGCT
>CAZIGT010000138.1:0-8159 GCA_964538465.1 uncultured Thermoleophilia bacterium
GGCCGCCGCGCGAGCGGCGGCGCGGAGGTCGAGCTGGTCTTCGCCAACGCCGACGGCAGCATGCCACTGCCGACTCCCGAGGTGAGCGTCGCCCGCACGGTGCACCGCGACGGCGAGCCGCGGTACCGCCTCAACCGCGCCCCCTGCCGCCTGGCCGAGGTCGTCGAGCTGATGAGCGGCGTCGGCCTGGGCCGCGCCGCGCACGCCGTCAGCGGCCAGGGCCGAGTCGAGTGGTTCCTTGCGAGCAAGCCTCTCGACCGGCGTGCCTCTATCGAAGAGGCGGCCGGACTGGGTCGCTACAAGCGGCGCCGGGAGCGCGCGCAGCTGAAGCTGCGGGAGACGGAACGCAATCTGGAGCGTGTGCAGGACCTGGAGCGCGAGGTGGGCACGCAGCTCGCGCCCCTGCGCAGGCAGGCGTCGGCGGCCGAGCAGCTCCGCGACGCCCAGAACGAGCTCGCCGAGCTGCGCGGAAGGCTGCTCATCGGCGAGCTGCAAGCAGTGGACGCCGAACTGAGCGGCCTCCGCGCCCAGCTCGACGGAGCGGCCCGCGAGCGGGCCGCCGCAGACGCGGAGCTCTCGGACATCGAGGCAGAGCGGTCCGCTCAGGAAGAGAGCTTCGCCCGCCTGCTCGAGGAGCGCGAGCGGCGCGCGCAGCGCCTGCTGCGCGCCCGCGTGCTGCTCGGCAGGCTTGAGAGCTGCACGCGGCTCACAGAGCAGCGCGTGCGTCTTCTCGAGGAGCTCGCGCGCGCCGGAGAAGCCGAGCGCGACCGGCTGCTTGCGGAGCTCGGCGGAAAGGGCCCCGAGGTAGCCGATCGTGCCTGGCCCGAGGAGAAGGAGCGGCTTGCCGCCGCTCTGGCCGCCAGCGAGGCCGCGCACCGGGAAGCCGCCGCTGCCCTGGCGGCCGGTAGGCGCCGTCTGAGCGAAGCGCGTACCGAGCTCGATCGGGCCGGCGCGGAGCGCGAGTCCGCCGTCCTGCGCGCCGCCCGTCTGGGGGAGCGGCGTGCCACGCTGTTGCGGGAGACCGATGGGCTGGCGGTGCGCCGCACCGAGCTCGAGCGCGAGCGCGCCGTTCGCGAAGCGGCTCTGGAGGAGGCCGGGCGTGAGGCTTACCGCGCCTCGGAGGTGGCGCAGGCGGCAGATTCCGCTCTGGCCGAGGCCGATGCAGCTGAACGGGCGGCGCGCGAAGCGTTCGTGGCCGCGCAGACGCGCACGCGCGACCTCGCGGGTGCGCTGGGTGCAGCCACAGCCGAGCGCGAGCACGTCAGTGCTTCCGTGGCTGCCCTGAGGGATGTCGAGGAAGAGGTCTCCGGGGTCATCGAACGGTATCCGGGGGTCGCCGCCGTGGCGGCGTCCCTGTCGTGCGACCGTGGCTTCGAGCAGGCCCTGGGCGCGGCGCTCTCTCGCCTCCAGGCCGGCGTGGAGGTGCCACCGGGTGTCGATCCGTGGGATCTGCTGGCGGCGCTGCGCGCCTCGGGAGCGCGCTTGGTACGGCTGATCCTGCCTCGCGCAGGATCAGAGGATGCGGCGGTGCCGGCTACCCCCGGCATCGGGGCCGCGGCCGCTTCGGATATGCCGGGCACACCGCTGCTCGACCACGTGCATGGCGCCGGCGATCGCGTGGCCGAGCTGCTGGCCGGGGTGCGCGTGGTGGACGATCTCTCGACGGTGCCGGGGGCGTTCCCGGGGTTGGCCGTCACCAAGGAAGGCGCCTACTACTCGCCGCGCGACGCTGAACTCGGCCTGGCCGGTTCCTTGCCGGCGGCCGTGCTACTCGAGCGACGTGCACACCTGGAGGCGCTGTCGCGGCGCGTGGACGAGCTCGAGAGCGAGCTTGCCGCGGCGCGTACGGCCGAGGACCGCGATCGCGCGTTCGCGGACCAGGCGGCTCAGAGACGGCACGAAGCATCCCGGGTCGCCACTGCGGCCCGTGAGGCGGCTCAACGCGCCGAGCGCCGCGCCGGTGCCGTAGAAGACGGTGCTCGCGACGTGCAGAACCTTCTGGCGCGCGTGGAGCGGGACCGCGCGTCACACGACGTCGAGGCGGCCGAGCTTGAAGAGGAGATCGAGCGGCTGGACTCCATCGCCGCCGCCCTTCTTGTGCGCGTCGAGGAGTTGGCCGCGCCGCTGGCCGAGGCCGAGGCCGCTCTGGTGGCCCTCGAAGAGACGCACGATCAGACTCTCGCGGCGCTTACCAGGGCGCGCGTCGAGCTGGAGGAGCGCTCGGCAGCGGCCGAGCGGCTGGCTCGCGAGCACGAGCAGGCCGAGCGGCGCGCGGCCGAGGGGCGGGCACGGCTCGAGACCCTCGAGCGTCGTCTCGCCGATCTGCCCGCGGTCATCGGCGTGTCGGGCGCCCTGCTGGAGCGCTTCGCGGTGCTGCAGGGCCATGCCGGCCGGCTGGTGGAACACCTGGGCGAAACGGCGGGCGATGCCGAAGGCATCGACCGCGACGGCTTGCGCAGCCTGGCCGACCGCGAGGCCGCGTTGCGGCGCGCCGCCGAGGAACTCGGCGAGCGGCGCGCCGCCCTTCAGGTCTCGGCGGCGCGTCTCGAGGAGAAGCGCCGGGACGTGGCCGCGGCGCTCGATGAAGTCGCGGAACGCCTCGAACGGGCGCACTTCGAGGCCCCGGGCTCCGCGGCTGAGGCGGAATCGCTCGCGCTGGCGGTCGAGCGTGTCCAGCGGCGCATGGAACGCATCGGCCCGGTCAACCCGCTGGCCGAGGCGGAGTGCGCCGAGCTGAGCGAGCGCGCCGCCTTCCTGCGCGAACAGCGACGCGACCTGGAGCGCTCACTCGTCGAGCTCAAGGACCTCATCGCCGAGCTCACCGCCCGCATCGACGAGGACTTCGCCGAGGTCTTCGCGGTCATCGAGAAGCACTTCTCCCACATGATGGAGACGTTGTTCCCGGGCGGGCGCGGACGGCTGTCGATCATCAAGGACGAGGCCGACCCCGAAGCCGGCGGGGTGGCTCTGGACGTGAAACCCGGCCGCAAGCTCGGCAAGCGCCTCAGCATGCTCTCGGGCGGGGAACGCGCGTTGGCGGCGATCGCGTTCCTCATGGCGCTGGTGCTGGCGAACCCGGCCCCGTTCTACATTCTCGACGAGGTCGAGGCGGCGCTCGACGACGTCAACATCGGCAGGCTGGTGGAACTCCTGCGGGAGTATCGCAGCCGCACGCAGTTCATCATCATCACCCACCAGAAGCGCACCATGGAGGCGGCAGACATCCTGTACGGGGTCACGATGGGGCAGGACGGTGTCTCGCACGTGGTCAGCGCGCGCATGGCGCAGGACGAGATAGACGGGGAAGCGGCCGAACAGGCTTCGGCCTGAGGGCCCGGCAGAGGGGTAGAGTCACAGACCATGGAGTGGCACGAGGTCTTCAGAGGGGTGGAAGGGCATGTTCCCGCCGCCGTCGTGGAAGAGGAGGAGCGGGAACGCCCGGGGCTGCTGCGGCGCTTCCGGGGCAACCTGGGCAAGGCGCGCGAGGCGCTGCGGGGTGCGCTCAAGACGATCGTGCTGGGCGGCGCCGGCGAAGAGGTCTGGGAGCAGGTCGAAGAGGCTCTGATCGCCGCCGACGTTGGCATCGACGCCACACTGGAGATCGTCGAAGAGCTCGAGCGCCGTGCCGCCGTCCACGGGTTGCGCTCGCAGGAAGACCTGGCGGTCGAGCTGGCCACCGTCGTGGCCGACGAGCTGCGGCCGGCCGACCCGGAGGCGCTCCGCATCGATGTGAGCGCCGAGCCGTCGGTCATCCTCGTGGTCGGTGTCAACGGCACGGGGAAGACGACTACCATCGGCAAGCTGGCGTGGCGCCTCAAGCAGATGGGGAAGACGCCGCTCATGGTCGCGGCCGACACGTTCCGCGCCGCGGCCGCCGAGCAGCTCACCGAATGGGCCACCCGCGTCGGATGCGACATAGTGCGGCAGGAGAGCGGCGGCGACCCGGCGGCCGTCGTGTACGACGGCCTGGCGGCCGCCGCCTCGCGCGGCGCCGACGTGGTGATCATCGACACGGCCGGCCGCCTGCATACGCAGGTGAACCTCATGCGCGAGCTCGAGAAGGTGCGCCGGGTCGTCGCGAAGCAGCTCCCCGGCGCGCCGCACGAGACCCTGCTCGTGCTGGACGCCACCACCGGGCAGAACGGCCTGCGGCAGGCGCAGGAGTTCAAGCAGGCCGTCAAGGTGTCCGGCGTGGTGCTCACCAAGCTGGACGGCACGGCCAAGGGTGGCATCGTGGTGGCCATCCGCAAGGAGCTGGACATCCCGGTGAAGCTCATCGGGGTCGGCGAACAGATGGAAGACCTGAGGCCGTTCGACGCCGACGAGTTCACGCGCGCCCTGTTCGCCGTCGACGACGCCGAGTAGCCGGCCGGCCGATCACGGCCGGCGCCGTGCTAGCATTGACTCTCCCGCCAACAACGTAGGACCGGCATGTTCGACGCACTCACCGACCGGCTCCAGGGTGTCATCGCGGAGCTGCGCGGCCACGGCAAGCTCAGTGACGAAGACATCGACCGCGCCATGCGCGAGATACGCCTGGCGCTGCTCGAGGCAGACGTCAACTTCAAGGTGGTGCGCGACTTCATAGCGCACGTCAAGGAGCGCGCCAAGGGCGCCGAGGTCATGGAGAGTCTCACCCCGGCGCAGCAGGTCGTGAAGATCGTCCACGACGAGCTCACTAGGCTGATGGGCTCGTCAGACTCGCATCTGGCCTTCGCCAGCAAGCCGCCCACAGTCATCCTCATGGCCGGCCTGCAGGGCTCCGGCAAGACCACCGCCTGCGCCAAGATCGCCAACTTCCTCAAGAAGGACGGCAAGGAGCCGGTGCTCATCGCCGCCGACGTGTACCGCCCGGCGGCCATCGACCAGCTCGCCACCCTTGGCGAGCGCGTCGGCGTGCCCGTCTACGCCCCCGGCGCAGACATCGATCCCGTGGACATAGCCCGCGACGGCGTCAAGTTCGCCCGCGATAGGGGCGACACGGCCATCATCGACACGGCCGGCCGCCTGCACGTCGACGACGAGCTCATGAGCGAGCTGGTGCGCATCCGCGACGCGGTGAAGCCGCACGACATCCTGCTCGTCGTCGACGCCATGACCGGCCAGGACGCCGTGAACGCCGCCGACGCCTTCCGCGAGCGCGTCGAGCTCGACGGCGTGGTGCTCACGAAGCTTGACGGCGACGCACGCGGCGGCGCCGCCCTGAGCGTGCGGGCGGTCACCGGCAAGCCCATCAAGTTCGTGAGCAACGGCGAGAAGCTGGGCGACTTCGACTACTTCCATCCCGACCGCATGGCCAGCCGCATCCTGGGCATGGGAGACGTCCTCACGCTCATCGAGAAGGCCGAGGCCACCGTCGACGCCAAGCGCGCCGTCGAGATGGAGGAGAAGCTCCGCAAGGCCACCTTCACGCTCGACGACATGCTCGACCAGTTCAAGCAGGTCCGCAAGATGGGTCCGGTGAGCGGCCTTCTCAGCATGCTGCCGGGCATGCCGGGCATGAAGCAGCTCAAGAACGTGCAGGTCGACGAGAAGCAGCTCGACCGCGTCGAGGCGATGATCCTCTCCATGACGCCGGAGGAGCGGCGGCGGCCAGACATCATCGACGGCAGCCGCCGTCAGCGCATAGCCAAGGGCAGCGGCACCAACGTCCAGGAAGTCAACGCGCTGCTCAAGCAGTACCGCGAGATGCAGAGGCTCATGAAGCAGTTTGCGGGCGGCCGCATGGGCAAGTTTGGCTTTCCCGGCATGCCACAGTAAACTCAGCGGACGCGTCGCATGGCGGCGCGCTTCGTTTCCGGGTATCCTGTCAGACCGGTCGCCGTGGTCGGCGTGGTCAAGAGAGTGAAGGTAGAGCCGTGGCCGTAAGCATGAGACTCAGCAGGGTGGGTGGCACCAAGAACCCCATCTATCGCATCGTCGGCGCCGACTCGCGCAGCCCGCGCGACGGCCGTTTCATAGAGATCCTCGGTCAGTACAATCCGCGCGTGGAGCCCTCCGTCATCGAGATCGACCAGAAGAGGGCTGTCGACTGGCTCGGCAAGGGGGCGCAGCCCACGCGGAGCGTCAAGCGGCTTCTGGCCATCAAGGGCATCAAAGCCTGAGCGGCAACGCCGGGTAGGTGGAGGTAGAGGTCGATGCTGAAGGACCTGCTCGAGTACCTGGCCAAGTCGCTGGTCGACGATCCAGACGCGGTCCACGTCGACGCCGTCGAGACTGAAACGACCATCGTGCTGGAGCTCACGGTGGCCAAGGAAGACGTCGGCAAGGTCATCGGCAAGCAGGGGCGCATCGCGCGCGCCCTGCGCACCATCGTCAAGGCGAGCGCCGTGCGGGACGGCAAGCGCGCCATCGTCGAGATCGTCGACTAGCGGACGTGCGGCGGTCACAGAGCGTGTGCCGCGCGCCGAACAGCCGCTGACCCATGAGTGCCCTGTGGCCGTGCGGTGTCCTCGGTCGTCCACACGGCCTGAAAGGTGAGATCGCGCTCGACCCCTCGCCGGGCGGCGTCGAGTACCTCGCGCAGGGCACCTGCTTCTTTGTGGCCAAAGGCGACCGATCGCCTGTGCCGGTCGTCGCCGAACGTTGCGGCGGCGCCGACCGCCGTCCCCTTCTCCGTCTCGAGGGTGTCGACACACGCGAAGCGGCTGCAGTCCTGAGCGGGTCCATCCTTCTGGCCGCCGGCCCCGCGCTCGACGGCATGCCGCACTACCTGGTCGGCGATCTTGTCGGCCTGCCTGCCGTCTGCGGCGACCGCGAGCTCGGGATCGTCGCGGATGTGCTGCAGGGCGTCGCCCAGGACATCCTTCAGATCACTGCGCCCGGCGGAGAAGAGCTCGTGCCGTTGGTGGACGAGCTGGTCACGGTCGACCGCGTCGCGGGCGTCATCCACATCCGGGAGGGGCTGCTATGAGCGCGTGCCGGGAGTGGTGCCGATGAGCCGCGTCGACGTGTTCACGTTGTTCCCGGCGGCGTTCGACTGGTTCAGGGGGCAGGTGCACGTGCGTCGCGCTGCCGAGCTCGGCCTCGACTTGCGCTTCTGGGACTACCGGGCATACACGCCGCTGAACGCGGGGCAGGTCGACGACGCGCCGTACGGCGGCGGCGCCGGCATGGTGCTGCGCGTCGATGTTGTGTGCGCGGCGCTTGAAGGCGCGCTCGGCGGCGACTGCGCGCAGCTGCGTGAGAGCCGCCGCGTCGTTGAGCTCACGCCGCGCGGCCGGCAGCTCGACGACGCGCTGGCCGGCCAGCTGGCGGCCGCCGACATGGTCGTCCTCTGCGGCCGCTACGAGGGCATCGACGAGCGCGTCGGCAACCTGGTGACCGACCGTGTGTCCATCGGCCCCTACGTGCTGAGCGGTGGCGAGATCGCCGCCATGGCCCTGCTCGACGCCGTCGTGCGCAAGATCGAAGGGGCCGTCTCGAACCCGGAGAGCGTGCGCAGCGAGTCGTTCGCCGAGGAGCTGGGCGGCGCTATGGAGTACCCGCACTATACGCGCCCGGCCGAGTTCCGCGGCTGGCGCGTGCCGGACGTGTTGCTCAGCGGCGATCACGCCGCCATAGCCCGCTGGCGGGCAGCGATGGCCCGGCGGCCTGAGGAGTAGCGCGCGAGAACCCCTGGGGCCGCTGCCGGTCGCGGCAGGCCCGCTCTGGCGGCCATCGGCCGCCGCTTTGCGCCGCTCTGGGGCCTGTGGTAGCCTACCCGGCGCGTTTTGTCCGGAAAGGAACCCCGTTGAACACCATCGAGAAGATCGAGCGCGAAGAGCTGGAGAAGCGCGGCGCTGCGATACCCCGCTTCAAGGCCGGAGACACTCTGAAGGTGCACTTCAAGGTCATCGAGGGGAACCGTCAGCGTACCCAGGTCTACCAGGGCATCTGCATCAAGCGGCAGGGCGAGGGTGTGCGCGAGAGGTTCGCCGTGCGCACGGAATCGTTCGGCGTGGGCGTGGAGCGTACGTTCCCGCTCTACTCGCCGAAAATCGACAAGATCGAAGTGCTGGCTGTGGGCGATGTGCGGCGCGCGAAGCTGTACTACCTGCGTCAGAAGGTCGGCAAGCAGGCACGCGTCCGCGAGAAGCAGCGCTGATCTCGCCTGGCGCGGGGCAGCGGCCGTAGCCGGTACTGAGAGAGCATCCCGTCACGGCGCCCCGGACCGCTGG
>CAZIGT010000139.1:0-8078 GCA_964538465.1 uncultured Thermoleophilia bacterium
GCGCGAGGCCCAGATGAAGGTCTCGCCGCAGTCCGGGTCTCGCTTGTTCCAGTAGTAGTACGCGCTCACGACCAGCCCCATCGGGATGAAGCCGAGCATCATCAGGAACGGTCCGGCGAGGCCTACGCCGGAGTCGATCCAGCCGACCGTGGAGGCCAGGCAGTATGCGGGTGCCGCGGAGGCGACTCCGAAGGCGACGCTGGCGCTCAACCCCAGGACGCCTGCCCGCAGCCCCCGGGCACTTCGTGCCGTCTCGCCGGTGTTGGCCTCAACCGCGGCTTCCGTGGGCATCGCCTCAGGAGCGGGTGCGGTCGGCTGTGGAGCGGGCGCGGCCTCACACGGGGCGGCCGAGACCGCGGTCTCGCGCGCGAGGCCGTGTCCGCCCGCACGGCCGCGCTCGCCCGCATCCATGCCGGTCATCGTCGGGCCGGGCTTGCCCGCGTCCATGCCGATCATCGTTCGGCGAGAAGTGGTGACGCCAGCGTCCGCTGATCCTGCTTTCGTTTGTATTCCGATTCCATCTCCATGAGGCCACCGGGGAAGCCGTACTCGCTCATGAGCATCACGTACGGGTCGGCGCAGAGCTGCTCGGGTGAGCAGACGCCGGCCTCCGGATTGCCGCGATAGCCGATGAGCTTGCCCGTGGCCAGCATCTCCATGGTGATCACGGCCGTGAAGGCGGTCTGGCATACGACCGCCTGCATGCCGTAGGTGCCTACGCACTCCTCGTTGTCGGCTACGTGGTAGAGGTAGACCTGACGGTCGAGACCGTCTCGCCTGCCTTTGACCCACAGGCCGGCCGCCGTCTTGCCCACGAACGAGCGGCCTATGACGGCCGGGTCCGGGGCGGCTGCGGCTACCACATCGCGCGGCGACACCCGCGTGCCGTTCACACGGATCGGCTCCACACGGTCGAGGTTCAGGCTCTTGAGCACCTGCATGGCGGCGACGAACTCGTCGCCGAGGCCGTACTTGAACGTCGCCTTGCGCACGCCCTTGAGGAGGTGGGCGTTACGGCCGATGTGAATCACCTCGTCGTGGGCGACGTGGCCCATCTCGACGGTGCCGATGCCCTCCGGCAGGAAGAAGCGCTCCATCTCGCTGAACGCCTCCACCTCGTAGATCCCCTTGTCGGCCTCCCAGACGATGGCCGGGCAGGTGCACTCGTCGATCGTGCTCCAGATCGAGAATCCGAAGGCGATCCCCTTGTGGCCGGGGATCTCGAGGTTGGACCCGTCGCGCACGCCCATTTCCTCGACCTCGTCGAAGAGGTGGTCCGCGGCGTAGCGGGCGAAGTAGTCGACCATGCCCGGCTCCACACCGTGGCCGAGCAGTGCGAGCTTGCCGGCACGAACGAACTGCTCGTGGTAGTCGAACTCGACCTGGTCGGTCCAGGGCCGTTCGTCACCGTTGGGCAGTGGCTTGGGGTCCTCGCCCATGGCTGTGTCGAGGTAGTGCACGCCGGCCTGCAGGGCGGCCTCGAGCACGTAGACGTCGGCCCAGATGGGCAGGAGGTTGCAAATGATGTCGACGCCGTGCTCCGCGGCCAGCGCGGCCACGGCGCCACTGTCCGTGGCGTCCACCTGTGCCGCCGGGAATCGCTCCGCGCCGAACCGCCGCGAAGCCTTTTCGGCGCGGCCCAGGTCCTGATCGGCCAAGACCATGCGCTCGAAGAGGTCGCCCGCCGGGTCGCGCCTGGCCGCGATGGCCGCGATGGACTCGCCGACTCCTCCGGTACCGACGATGAGTGCTCTCATGCCCCGTTCCTCGTGCCCGTCCGTGTGCGCCGCGGCCCACCTGCGCGGGACGGCGGCCTGTGTGCCCTCCACTCCAGCACACTCCGCGCCCGGCGCCAGCAGACAATCTTGCGGAAATCTTGACCGAGGTCCGCGATGAATCACGTGTTGCTGGTCAGCGAGTCGGTGACCGCGTAGGCTTGATCGGCACACGAAGAGCGGCAGGCTGCCGGCCTCGATCCTCGGCAGAGCCGGCCGCGAAGCTGGCGCGAATGCGGGCCGGTGTGCGGACCGGGCAGCGGGACTCCAGGAGGTGCAGTGGCGGCGTACGTGAGTGTCGGCCAGGCGGCTCGCGCCCTCGGCGTCACCTCGGACACGGTGCGCCGCTGGACCTCGACAGGCCTTCTGCCGTGCGTGCGGACCGCCGGCGGCCACCGACGCATCGCGCGCGAAGATGTGGAAGAGCTCAGACGCGCCATCGGCGCCAGCGGCCACCTGGAAGCTCGCAGGGCCCGCGAGCGCGAGGCCGATACTCTGGCGCAAGCGTCGATCGACCTCGTGAGCGTGCTGGACCGCCAGGAGCTCCTGGCGACGATAGCGCGACACGTCACCCGCCTCTGCGAATGCCACAGCTGTGCCATCAGTGAGTACCACGCCGATGGGAACTTCGTGCGCATACTCGCGGAGTTCGACTCCCGGGGTCACCGCCTGCCCGAGATGACGGACTTCGATCTGGCGGGCTTCCCTGTGACCCGCCGGGTGCTGGCGGACAAGGTGCCGGTGGTGGTCAACGCGGACGACCACGGCGCCGACCCCGCGGAAGTGAGACTTCTGCGACGCTACGGCGACAAGAGCGTGCTCATGGTGCCGCTCGTGTTCCGGGATCAGGCGATAGGGCTGCTTGAGGCCGTCGACTGGGAGCGCCCCCGCCGCTACACGCCCCAGGAGCTGCGGCTCGTCAAGGCGCTGGCGGGCCATGCAGCCGTGGCGTTGCGCAACGCCGAGCTTTTCGGAGAGGGACAGCAGGTCGGCGGCTCGCAGGGCGTGCTCGTCGCCGAGCTCGCCGGCCTGGGTCGAGAGCTGACCGGTCTGGGCGACCTCGGCGCGACGACAGACTGGCCCGGGGCCGTCGCGCAGATTGCCGTGCGCGTCTTCCAGGCGTGCTCGTGTCTCATCACCTGCGACGGCGGTCTGGTCGGGGCCGTCGTCGCGCCGCCCCCGGGTTCCAAACGTGAGGATGCAGTCCGGGGCGCTGCCGAGGACCGCGAGGCTCGCGTCCTGAGGAGCGCCTGCGCCGGGCGTGCTGGGCGGTATGAGATCACGCTCACGCTCCTCCGGCCGGTGGTCGCTGGAGAAGCGGATCTGCTCGCCTTGCTCGCTGCCCTGCTGGCCAGGCTGGTGTAGCGGCCGGTAGCAGAGGTCCGCCCCGGCCGCCCGACCGGCGTAGCGGACGACAGCGCGGGCCGGGCTTGGACAGCGCGGCCGGCCGCGCCTGCCGGCCTGGCCCCCGTCCTGGTCGCCGAGGGTTCCGGCGCGCTGCCACGCCTCGTGCGTCCCGACGAGGTCCTTCGGGAGGGCCGGGCGGCCGTGGTGCTAGGCCTGCGCGATCGACCCCGCGGGCTACGCTCTGGGTTGGCCCGGCGCACTCAGCGCTGCGCGACTATCACAGCCGATGTCCTGCTCTGGTTCCCGACCTCGTCGTACATGAACAGGTGCAGGTTGTAGTGCCCGCGTCTCTCGACGACCCAGGGCACGTTGATCGTCTGCCAGACACCGGGCTTCCTGAGCGTCACCCAGCTGACCTCGGTCTTCTGCCGGCCGTAGCGCGTGATGGCCACGCAGAGCCGCCCGGTCGTGAAGAGATCGTCGTTCCACCGCAGTCTGACGCTGAGCGTGCGCTTGCCCTTCGCCACGGCCAGTCTGCTCTTGGCCAGAGTGAGTGTCGGCGGAGTGGAGTCGATCCGTACGGTCGCCGAGTCGGTGGCGGTCTGCGCCGCTGAGTCGGTGGCGCGGACGGTGACGTTGGTCGTGCCGTCCGCGGAGATGGTCAGGTTCCGGGTGTTGCCGCTGCCGGGCATTTTCGTCCAGGTGCTGCCGTCGGTGGAGTACTCGAGCTTGGAGAGCGTGAGCGCGGTGTCGCCCGCGGCCGTCACGCCGAGGGTGAGGGCCGACTTGTGCCAGCTGGAGTCGGCGCCGGTGATGGTGATGGTGGGGGCGTTGACGCCGGACACGAAGACGTAGGCCTCGCCCGCCATATCGACGGAGCCAGGTGAGGCGTTCAGTGCACCAACCAGGGCGGTCGAGTCCGAGACGGCGACCGATGCGCCGAAGCTGTTGTCTGCCTCCTGGTCTGAAGCAGTCAGCTTGGCCGACTGCGTCCACGTGGTCCCCGAGCGAGCGTACGAGTAGGCGACGCCGGCCGCGGAGAGCGAGCTGGGCGAGGCGAACATGGCGCCGACCACGGCCGTATCTCCGGAGAGAGCTACCGACGAGCCGAACCGGTCGCCTCTGGCCGCATCTGACGCAGTCAGCAGGGTATCCAGCGACCAGGAACCCGACTCCGCGTGGAAGGGCATGACTGCACCAGCCGCGGTCACGGAGCCGGCCGGGAAGCCGGTGGCGCCGGCCAGAGCTCTGTCGCCATCGAGCGCTACCGAGGCGCCGAGGCAGGTGTTGGCGATCATGGCGACCGCCATGGTGCGAGAGTACCACGTCGTGCCTATCCGCTCGAAGAAGTAGACGGCGCCGCCGTCGGTGGCGCCGTCGTTGTCTCGGTCCGGGGCGCCGACGAGGGCCGTGTTGCCGCTCACGGCGACTGAGTTGCCGAAGAAGTCAAGAGAGCGGGAGCTCGAGTCGGACAGCTTCTGCTGCTGCGTCCAGGCCCCGCCGGAGCGGACGAAGACGTAGGCGGCGCCGGACATCGGCGCGCCTCCCGTGGCCCGTCCCGCGCCGACGACGATCGTGGTGCCGTCGATGGCGACGGAGGTGCCGAACGCGTCGCCCTCGCCCCCTTCTCCGTCCAGCCTCTGCTGCTGCGTCCAGGTGGTGCCCTCGCGGACGAAGACGTAGGCGGCGCCCCCGGGGCCGGGAGCGGCCCGCGAGGCGCCGATGACGACCGTGTCGCCGTCGATGGCCACCGAGCAGCCGAAGTAGCTGTCGGTGGTGCCGTCGGAGGCGGTCAGCTTCTGCTGGAGGCTCCAGGTGGGGCCGGAGCGCACGTAGACGTAGGCGGCCCCGGTGCCGCTCGCGCAGCCCGACGCGCCGACGATGGCGGTATCGCCATCGACAGCGACGCTGGTTCCCAGGAAGTCGCTGGCCGCCTTGTCGGGGGCGGTCAGGACAGCTTGCTGGAGGACTGCGGCGCTCGCCGAAGCGGTGCCCGCCGCCACGACGATCGCGGTGGCCAGGCAGGCGAAGACGGTCAGCTTCAGCGTGCGTTTCATACTCGAGTCCTCCTCGTTGCTCAGCGCGGATCGCGCGTGTGACTGGATGCTCAGGGCGTCACCCAGCGATGACTTGCCCGGACACTGGATGCTCAGGGCGTCACCCAGCGATGACTGGCCCGGACTGTAGATGCCGCCACGCCTTCGGCACAACCGCCTACGAACCCTTTCTCAACCTTGACAACGCATCTGGCGGCAGGTCATATGCCTGCTCGAAGTCGAGCAGAGACCTGCGGATAAGGGGCAAGGGCCGAATGGCCGATGAGATCGTGATCCGACCGATGGTGGGCGAGCATGCCGACGCTGTGCCCGTCATCTTCCAGGCCGGTCTGGATACGGGCCACGCCTCGTTCGAGTACACGGCTCCGGACTGGGGCGGCTGGGATCGTGGCCACGCATGATCCGGCTTCCACAGGGCATCGAGACCGACGACCGCGTGCGTGCTCATCTGGAGAACGTGGCGGACAACCTGCAACTGATCGCCGACCTCTCGTACAGCGACATCTCATTGGCCGTACCGGATGGGGAGGGTCGCCTTGTTGTCGCCGCGGATGCGCGGCCCAGCACGGCCGTGGCGCCCTATGCGACCTCGCGGGTGGGCAGCACGCTTGCACCGGCGAAGGATCCCGAAGCGTATGCCGCCATCGAGGGAGACCGTCGCGTGGAGGACGGCCGCAGATGGTCGGCCAGCAGGCTCCTGTGGATCACGGCGGCGCATCCCGTCGGCGTTCCGTCTGCCTACGCGGTCCTGGTGCGTACGTGGCCGGAGCAGCAGGTAGAGGTGGCGGCCGGGCGCATGGAGAGGGCGTTCATCGAATGTGCCCGCGACCTCATGACCACGCTGAGGCGCGGTCAGCTCACGGACCTGCGCACTGGCGAGCCGTTCTGGGCGACGCGCCGCGCCGGCGACGGCGTGCTTCGTGTGACCCACCAGGGGAGAGTGGCGTACGCGTCGCCCAACGCCGTGGCCATCATGCGCCTCGCCGGTGTGGAAGGCCGCGTCACGGGCATGAACGCGGCTGAGCTGCCCGGTGCTGGCTCGGGTATCTCGCCCGTGCTCGGCAGCGCGGCGGCACTCGAGGTCGAGACGGAGGTCGCCGGACGCGCCCTCGGCTTCCGTTCCATCTCCGCCGCCCGGGGTGTCCTGGTGCTCGTGGAGGACCTCACCGAAGCTCGTCGGCGCGAGCGCGAGATCGAGCTCAAGGAGGCGACCATCCGGGAGGTCCACCACCGGGTCAAGAACAACCTGCAGACGATCGCCTCGCTGCTGCGCATCCAGGCGCGGCGCAGTGGCAGCGAGGAGGCGCGGCGCGCGCTCATGGAAGCGACCGAGCGCGCCGCGTCCATGGCCGCCGTACACGATCTCTTGGCCCGCTCGGATCACGAGCGCGTGGACTTCGCGGCCGTGGCGCGCACCGTGGTGGATCTGGTGCGCCGCGGCCTCGTGGGAGACGACCCGCGCATCGTGGTCGAGGTCGTGGGCGCCACGGGAGACGTCGACGCCACGCCGGCCACCTCGCTGGCCCTCGCCCTCGCGGAGCTCGTCCACAACGCCCTAGAGCACGGGTTCGATCCCGATCTCGCCCAGGGCCGTGTGGAGGTGGCCTTCGAGCGCTCACTCGGAGAGCTCGCCGTCACCGTGCGCGACAACGGGCGCGGCCTGCCGCTGGGCTTCGACGTGCATCACTCCACCGGCATGGGCTTCTCCATCGTGCGCACCTTGGTGGAAGACGACCTTCGCGGCACGCTCTCCGTGACGAGCGGTCACGGCGCCACGGTCTCGCTGCGCGTGCCGCTGCCATCCGACCCATGACAAGGAGTCGCCGTATGGACGGACCTCAAAAGGACGGCACCGGCCCCTTCGAAAGCGAGGCACGGCGCATGCGCGTGCTGATCGCCGAGGACGAGGCGCTCATCCGCATGGACCTGCGTGAGATGCTGGAGGAAGAAGGGCACGAGGTCGTCGGCGAGGCGCGGGACGGCGCCGAGGCGGTGGAGCTGGCGCGGGCGCTGAAGCCGGACGTGGTGTTCATGGACATCCGCATGCCGGGCGTCGACGGCATAGCCGCCGCCGCCGACATCACTGCCGAGGCGCTGGCGGCCGTCGTCATGGTGACCGCCTATTCCCAGTCGACGCTGGCGGAACAGGCCGCCAAGGCTGGGGCGATGGCGTACGTGGTGAAGCCCTTCTCGCGCAACGACATCATCCCGGCGATGCAGGTCGCCGTGGCGCGCCACGCGGAGATGGTCGCGCTGGCTGGCGAGGTTCAAGGCCTCAACGAACGGCTGGAGACACGCAAGGCTCTGGACCGCGCCAAGGGTATCCTGATGGCGAAGGGGTTGGGCGAGGCTGAGGCCTTCCGCCGCCTGCAGAAGCTGGCCATGGACAAGCGCAAGACGCTCCGAGAGGTGGCCGAGGCCGTCATCACCGCGGCAGAGGCGGAGGCGTAGAGACAGGCGATCGCTGCGACGCGGTTGTTCACAAAGGCGATCCGTCGTGGTATTCTGACCGCGGCACAACGGCGTGCCGACAGAGAGAATGGGAGCAATGGCGCTCTTCGGTCACTGGGACCGGGGGGCGTTTTTGTTTCCCGCGATCGGTCGCGCCGGGGCGTGCGTCGTGGCTCGCCCGGCTTCACGCGACACGTGTGGAGGTGTGTCATGGAGTACTTGGAGGAGCATCCCGCGGCCATGCCGCAACGGGAGGCTGCTATGGCCGAGCTTCTGGTCGAGGAGGCTCCCGCGCTGCGCCTGGTGCCGCTGCCGGAGGCGGTCGGCCCGGTCGCGCAAGAGGCGGAAGAGCCGCGGGTGGCCTGCGGAGGCGTGTGACTCGGGGGGCCGGGGGTCCGTCGGGACAGTGCTCCGGTGGCCGACGGACCGACATGAGCCGAGCCGGTGG
>CAZIGT010000140.1:0-4877 GCA_964538465.1 uncultured Thermoleophilia bacterium
GTCGCGCGCCGGTCTGACCGCCGACCGCCCGGCGGCCGTCGCGCGTACAGCTCAGCTAGCGGCCGTCGGATAGTCGGCCATTCAGCAATGACGCCAACGAAATGTCGCACTGGACACGCAACTGACGATGTTCTATCGTTGCCGGGGCGCACACAACGAATGACCATCGAGCCACGGCCTGCGGCCGGACCCACGGGACGGAAGGTGTCGGGAAGGTGCTGGAGCTGAAGGGCGACGCAACTAGGCAGCTGTCGAACATCCTGCCGGCGACGGCACGCTGCGATGAGGCGGGTCACCTCGAGGTCGGTGGATGCGACGTGGTGGCGCTGGCCGAACGCTTCGGCACGCCGCTCTACGTGTACGACCTGGAGACGGCCCGGTCGGCGTGCCGCGCCTACACTGCGGCGTTCGCGCGGCACCTCGACGACTTCGGCGTCGTGTACGCCGGCAAGGCGTTCCTCTGCCGGGCGTGGTGCCAGGTCCTCGAGCAGGAGGGCCTCGGTCTCGACGTGGCCTCAGGCGGCGAACTGTGGATGGCCCACGCGGCCGGGTTCCCACTCGAGCACGTGTTCGTCCACGGCAACAACAAGACGGCGGCCGAGCTCGAGCTGGCCCTGCAACTCGGGGTCGGCCACGTGGTCGTCGACTCGCTGTACGAGATCGAGCTGCTGTCGGCCATGGCGGAGGAGCACGGGCGGAAGCAGCGCGTGCTCCTCAGGCTGGGCCCGGGCGTCAGGCCGTCGACCCATCGCTCCATGCAGACGGGCCCCGCCGGCGCCAAGTTCGGCGGCGCGCTCAGCGACGGGCTGGCGACCGCCGCGGTCAGGGCCATCCTCGCCTCGCCGCATCTGATCCTCGACGGTGTGCACGCCCACATCGGGTCGCAGATCTGCGAGACCGCCCCGTTCGAAGCCGAGATCGGGATCATCATGGCCAAGCTCGCGGAGTGGCGCGGCAAGCTCGGCCTGGAGTGCGGTGTGCTCGACATGGGCGGCGGGCTGGGCGTTCCCTACAGCCGTCACGACGCAGCCCCGTCGATCGCCGAGCTCGCGGACGTGGTGTCTGCAGCCTTGCGGAGGAGCGCGCAGCGCTACGGCATCCCCTTACCTCGTCTTCTGATCGAACCCGGACGTTCCATCATCGCCAGGGCGGGCCTCACGGCCTATCGCGTAGGAAGCCTCAAGACACCGCCGGGCTCTTCGCTGTACGTGGCGGTGGACGGCGGCATGTCAGACAACATACGGCCCATGCTCTATCAGTGTGAGTACGACGCTCTCATCGCCAACAGGGCGTCGACTCCGGCGACAGTCACGGCGGCTGTGGTGGGCAAGCACTGCGAATCCGGCGACTTCCTCATCCAGCAGACGAGGATCGCCGAGCCGGAACCGGGAGATACTCTGGTCACGCCGAATACTGGTGCGTACGGCTTCTCGATGGCCAGCAACTACAACGGCCAGCCTCGCTCCGCGGTGGTCTTCGTGGAACACGGACACGCACAGCTGGTAGTGGAGCGGGAGACGTGGGCGGACGTGGCGCGCACGCATCTTGCGCTGGAGCCGCCGATGGCGGGCGTGCAGGAGAAGCGGTCGTGAGAGTCCGGGAGGAGCGGTCGTGAACACGCAGGAGACGCGATCGTGAGCACGCAGGAGAAGCAGTCGTGAAGGTCTTCGTGAGTGTGGATCTGGAGGGTGTGAGCGGCGTTTACGCCGAGGAGCAGACGACCGTGGGCACGAGGGAGTATGCCGAGGCGTGCCAGTTCCTGCGCGCCGACGTGGACGCCGCTGTCGAAGGCTGCCTGCAGGGAGGAGCCACCGAGATCGTGCTGGCAGACGGGCACGATGTCGGCGCCAACGTGAGCTTCCAGGGGCTGCCCGATGCCGTGCGCTTGGCCGCCGGCAGCCCCTCACCGTTCAGCATGATGCACGGCATGAACGAGACGTTCGACGCGGTCGTCCTCCTGGGCTACCACGCCCGGGCGGGCACGACCGCGGCCGTCCTCGAGCACACGTACACCTACGACATCTTCCGCGTGACCATGGGCGACGACCTCGAGCTGGGCGAGATAGGCCTCAACGCGGGCGTGGCCGGTGCCTTCGGCGTGCCGGTCGTCCTGGTGACCGGCGACGACAAGGCGGCCGCCGAAGCGGCCGCCCTCCTACCCGGCGTTCGCTGTGCCGTGGTCAAGGAGGGCACCACGCGCACGGCCGCGCAGCTCTACGCGCCGGACGTGGCGCACGCGGCCATACGCGACGGCGCGCGCCAGGCGCTCGCCCGCCTCGCAAGCCCCGAGCGGCCCCGGCCGCTCGACCTCTCCGGCCGGCCTATGCGCGTGGTCTTCACCCGCACCGGCCACTGCGACCTCGCTTGCGACTGCCCCGGGGTCACGCGCCTCGACGCCCGCACCATCGAGATCACCGGCGCCGACTACCTGCGGGTGTTCGACACCTTCGTCGCCTGCTGGCGCCTGGCGCACCTGCCCTCCTGAGGCTGAGCGGTGTTCAGGAGCCGGCCCCGCTGCTGCCCGAATCGCCCGCCGCACGGCGCCACGGATGCAGCAGCTTCACCATGACCAGCGCCGGATCCTCCTCGCCCCAGAAGGCTGTCGTCTCGAACAGCGGGCGGAAGCCGAGCGCGGTGTAGAACGCGCGCGTGGCCCGGTAGGGGACATAGGGGTCAGAGGGGGCGAGCGTCTTGGTCAGGAAGAACTCGACCCCCTCGCCCAGCAGCCACTGCTCCGCCGTCTCTATGAGCGCACGACCCACCCCCTGCCGGTGGTGGTCGGGGCGCACGGCCAGCACGTGGTTCTCGGCGGACTCAGGGAAGTGCCGCTCCACAGCCACGAAGCCGATCACTTCTCCCTGGCGCAGTGCAACCCAGGAGGTGAGCCGGGAGAGGCTGCGGATGTAGGCCTCGTTGGAGGCCGGGATGCCGAACCATTCGGGCAGGGCCGCCAGGAGCCGTTCGCACTCCTCCGTCATCGGCTCCTGGAACGGGACGATCTGGATGGCGAGGTCGCGCTGCGTCATGCGCTCGTGCCGCCGGTGCTCGTCTGCATGCGCTCGGTGGCTCGCACGACCCGCCTCACTCGCTCGCGCCGCTCGCCTGCTGCTTCCGCTGCTCGGTGAGCGCGTCGCGCTTCACGGCCGCGGCCGCGATGACCTGGGCGAGCTCGCCGGACATCTTCACGTACTCGTCGTAGTCGGACGGCTGTCCATCCACGCTCGGCGGCACGTACCGCAGCGTGCCGGCCGGCGAGAAGTCGTCCTCCGCGATCACCAGGCCGAAGTGCCGCACGATGGTCTCCTCGACCACGTCGTCGAGCGGGCTGGCGTTCCGCTCCTTGAGATCGATGGAGAGGATGGACTCCGTCTTGGACTTCATCTCAGCAAAGCCGGCCTCATTGCCGCCACCGGGGCCCTCGTTGTCGCCTTCGCCCCCGACGGCCACCGAGATCAACTCCCGGGATCGAACGCATTGACGACCGTGTACATGGTGGTCGGCGCGCCGAAGCCTGTGGTGTGGAACCACGCCTTGCGGTGGTCGACGAACGTCTTACCATCTCAGAGCCTGCGATGGATGATCCTGACGGACTTCACCGGTCCCCCCTTGTCGATCGCTTGTGCCTCAGTCGGACCGATGTCCTGTGAGCTTCCGCTTCCTGTCAGCCTCCACGCCGCCTTGCCTGGAGGCAGCATCTGTCCCGCGGTCCCCAGGGAGAGCGGAAGAAGTCGTGCGGCGCATCAGCAGCTCACGCCGCCCGTCGCACCCTCAGTCACGCGGCCCGTCACGCCAGCAGCTCCTCCACTATCTCCGCGGCGGCGCGCACGGCAGGTACGCAGCGTTTCTCGACCAGCCCTTCCTCACGGATCCGGGCGGCGGCGTCCTGATCGCGCACGTCGCAGCCGATGACACCGGGGCATTCGACGGCGCCCGCTCTGGCTCGGAAGCCCTCCACTAGAGCCGATACCCGCGCGCCCACGGCGGCACGTCCCTCGCCCTTCGTGCAGTCGTCGCGGCAGGTGGCGAGGCCGAGCACCATGACGGCCCCGTTGAACGCGCCGCAGGGGCCGCCGACGCGCATGCCGCCTCCGAACGGAGCGGCAAGGCGCGCGGCCGTGCTCTCATCGAGCCCCAGATCGGTAGCCCAGGGAAGGAGGATGCTCTGTGAGCAGGAGCAGCCCTGTCTGAACAGGTCCACGGCGTGTTCGGCTCGATCCATCATGTACCTCCGTGTGCCGGGTCCTGTGAGCGTCCGCGGTGCTCCGGCATCCAGCCTGCCGCGAAGTCGACGACGTCTCTCTGCCGCATGAGCCTGGCGGTGGCCAGGCCCACACGGCCGGTTCGGCAGGTGCCGGCCGCCTCGAACGCCGCGCCTATCTCCTCGAAATCATCGCTGTTCAGATCGACGTCGCGGTAGCGGGTCCACGTCCTCACGCCGCCCCTGATGACCGGCGCGTGGCAGTCCACCACGGTCTTGCCTGGGAAGTCGGCCAGATACTCCGCCAGGTGCATCGACGTGTTGTTCTCGTGGGTCACCCCAAGCAGCAGCACGTGCCCGTCCAGCTCGTAGATGCGACCCAGGGGGCTGTCCATGTCCATGCCGAAGTCGAGCTTCACGTCCGTATCGGAGGCAAGCCCGGCGTTCTTGCCGGTTCGCTTGCCGCCCTCGCCCGCGACCGTGCGCCCGCCCGAGGCGATGCGCTCGCTCTCCCTCCCCCAGGCGGCGAAGGAGTAGTTGGGGTGGAGGCTGCGCACGACTCCGGACTGCCCGCGGAACACCTCCGGCACCGCGCCCACGCCGCGCGACGGGGTGATGTCTGGATCGTACGGGGGCATGGTGTCGCGGATGGTCTGCCACCAGCCCTCCGGCACCGGCG
>CAZIGT010000140.1:4977-8071 GCA_964538465.1 uncultured Thermoleophilia bacterium
TCGTACGGGGGCATGGTGTCGCGGATGGTCTGCCACCAGCCCTCCGGCACCGGCGGGTTCTCCCATGCGGCGGGGTCCGAGAGGTCGCCGGAGTGGGTCGGCATGACCAGCGTGCCCTGGTCGCCCAGGGTCTGCTCGAGCGCGAGGATGAGCGCGACCGCTCCACCACAGACCCACCCGATCGAGCTCAGGGCCGAGTGCACGAGCAGGACCATGCCCGGCTCCACGCCGAGCGCCCTGAGGTCCGCGCTCAGCGAGTCGATCGTGTTCGGGCTCTGCCCGGCTGCAGCTATGGTGTCGGCTTCGCTCATGTGTCCATCTCACTCACGTGTCTGTCTCGCTCACCTCTCCGCCTCGATCGGCGGTGCGCTTCGCCGGCGCGTACGGCTCACGTATCGGCCGCATCTGCCGGCGTGCCCTGCTCGAGGTCGCGGAGGAGCTGGCGCGCGTCCTCGGCGTCGCCGCCCGTCACGAGGATCTCGACAGCGTCCGCGGCCACGTTGCGCTCGAACGGGACCCAGCCGATGCCTATGCGGTCCTGGGTCGTCTCATTCTCCACCACGAAGGGGATGTCGGCCGAGCGCAGGATCGACTCGGCCAGGGCCACCAGGCTCGGATCGCCGCACCTGAACACGGTGACCAGGCCGAGAGGCTCGGCCACCGGCTCCGCCACGGGCGCGCCCGGGTCCCTGCCCGCCTGACCCTCGGCACCACCTGTCCGCTCCGTCGGCGGCGCGAGGCACTCCGGACAAAGAGCGAGTCCCGAAGCATACTCCGCTCCGCACCTGGGGCAGATCACGCGGCTCCTCCGTGAACAGCGCCGGTAGCGCATCTCCTAGGGCCATCATATCGGGTGGAGGTCGCCTGCCGCGAGGCAGGCTCGCTCCGAGTGGTGACGCCGGCGCAGGCGCGTGCTACGTTGCTCCACGTAGCTCGCGGGCCAGTTCGTCGAGATACGCCGCCGGCCCCGAGTGCCGGTGTTGCTGCGGACGAGTTCGCGATGCGTCAGCGGTCCCGTCAGAGCTCGCGAAGGCTCGGTGACACGTCAGCGGGCCGGCGGCCAGGCATCGCGCGTGAACGTCCAGAGCACCTGCGTTTCGAAGTTGGGGAGGTAGTCGTATGCATGCCGGCGTTCGCCGAGGCACACGAACCCGAGCTTCCGAAGGACCCTGTTGGCGGCGGGGTTCTGGGGATGGGTCTCCGCCAGAACCCTCTCCGCGCCCACCTCTTCGAAGGCGAACCGCAGGAGTGCGCCCGTGATCTCGGCAGCGAAGTCCTGCCTCTGCTGTTCGGGCAGCACGAACCACGACAGCTCGAGCCCCGGCTCGCCGGCGACCGTGCCGTCGGTGAGCCCCGCGGTGCCGATCGGTTCACCCGGCCGTACGGGCGACGCTCCGCCGGTCGCCGCGCCCGCACGCTCGGACGCCGGTTCGCCGGTTGCCGCGCCCGCACGCCCGGGCGCCGGTTCGCCGGTCGCCGAGCTCGTACGCCCGGGCGTCCGCGTGTCCCTGCGGAGCAGAACGCCCGACCAGCGCTTCTCGACGCCCCACTCGTCGTGCCATTCCCAGAGCGTCTCGGCGACCGTGTCCGGGGTCCAGGGGCTTCCGAGGTAGCGCATCATCTCTGGGTCGCAGAAGATGCGCTCCAGAAGCCCCCGGTCGCTGTCCTCCGGTCGCCTCACCAGCAGCCTCTCCGATTCAACGAGAACGTGGCTCACGTTGCCTCCGGCCCACCTACGGCAGCTGCATCAGGCGTTCGCTGCGCCACACCCGTACGACACGCACGCGGTCGGCGTCGAGTCGGTACACGATGCGGAACGGCGGGTGGACGATCTCACGCAGCTGGGTGAGGCCGAACTCGGGAACCACGCGGCCGCTCTCCGGGAAGTCGGCAAGACGCTCCACTTGGGCGACAAGTTCGCGCAACAGGTCGTCGCCCACATGCGGGACGTGCCGCTCAGCGTAGGAGCGGCGGATCTCCGCGAGGTCCGCCACCGCCGACACGGCGAACGTGATACGTCGCCTGCGCGGCATTCAGGTCAGCTCGAGACGCTGCTTGACTCGGTCCAGGTCCAGCTCGCGACCGGCCTCGAGGTCCATCAGACCCTCGACGACACCACGCAGAAAGGCGCGTTCGTCCGACTCAGCCTCGTATTCCTCCAGCGCCTGCAGCACCGCGACTCCGCGGCCGCGGCTCGTCAGCAGTACCGGGCGACGCGTCCGGTCAACCCTCTGGACTATCTTGCCGGGGTTGACCTTGAGATCACCGAGCGGCACGACGTCCTCAGAGAACCTGGGCGATGTCGGCATGGATCCTCCAGCGTAGGGTGCCCTTTACGGCACTGATAATAGCACTTCTTAGGAGGTCTCCAGACGGGCTCCTGCGTGCGCGCGGGCCTCCCGCCCAGCGTCGGCTACAGCGCTCCGCCGAACTTCATGAACAGGAACCATCCCACCAGGCCCACGATCCCGATGCCGCTGGTCAGACTCATGAGCCTGTGGTCGTACTGCACGGGCATGGGGAAGAGGCCCGGCCCGTCCTGTGTGGCCCTGGGGTCCAGCTTGAGCGGAGCGTGATCCACCTCTCGAGGCGCGCCGTTCCCGTCGGTGCCCTTGCCTGCGGTGGCGTTCGTGTCTCTGCCCGCCTCCCGGCTCTTCGCCTCGTCCCGGATCGCCCGCTTGACGCGCCGGCCGTGGCAGAAGCTGGCGATCATCATCACCAGCTCGGTCGTGATGTAGAGAGCCATGGCGATGTGGAACGTGCTCTGCGGCACGAGCAGCGCGAACGATGCCCCGAAGCCGACCAGCGCCACAGCCCAGTACATGAGCTGGCGCGACTTGTATTCGTCCTCCGTCTTGACGGGTGGGATGATGAGGTCGATGAACTTCACAAGCACCTTCGGCTGGTCGGCGTCTTCGGCGACTCGCGCTCCGGCCTGACATCGTACCCGGAGACGCACGCTCTGGAGGGCCATCACACCCCGCGTCTTGCACTTCAGCGGACTATCGTATCGGGTCGACGCTCGGGCTGGGTCCCGGACGGTCTAGATGATTGATTCCACGAGATTGAGCCTGCCCAAGGAAAGCAAAGCAGA
>CAZIGT010000141.1:0-8066 GCA_964538465.1 uncultured Thermoleophilia bacterium
TTCTGGAGCGCCTGCTCGTTGCCGGGCTTGAAGAGGTGGGCGAAACGGCCCTGCTTCTTGAGCCACGGTGCCACCGGCAGCTTCTTCTTGGGCATGTACGTGATGCGGTAGACGCCGTCCTCGACCTCGTAGAGCGGCCAGTAGCAGGTGTTGACCGCCTCGCGGGCCAGCGCGATGGATTCGGAGCCGTCGCTGCGCCAGCCGCGTGGGCATGGCGACAGCACGTTGAGGAACGACGGCCCGTCTGTGGCCAGCGCCTTGGCTGCCTTGCGCACCAGGTCGCGCGGATCGTGCGGGCTCGCCTGGGCCACGTACCTGAGCCCGTGCGCGATCATGATCTCCGTGAGGTCCTTGCGGCCCTGCTGCTTGCCGGCCTTGGCCTTGCCTACCGGGCTGGTGGTGGTCCAGGCGCCGGGCGGGGTGGCGCCCGAGCGCTGGAAGCCCGTGTTCATGTAGGCGCCGTTGTCGTAGCACACATACAGCATGTTGTGGCCACGCTCCATGGCGCCGGAGAGGCTCTGCAAGCCGATGTCGTAGGTGCCCCCGTCGCCGCCGAAGGCGATGAACTTGACGTTCTCCTCCAGCTTGCCCTGCTTCTTGAGGGAGCGGAAGGCGGTCTCCACGCCACTCATGGTGGCGGCCGCGTTCTCGAAGGCGGTGTGGATGTAACTGCCGGTCCACGAGGTGTACGGGTAGATCGTCGTGGACACTTCCAGGCAGCCGGTGGCGGCGGCGACCACCGTGGGGTCGTCTGTGCCCATGAGCACCTGCCGCGCCACGATCGGGGCGCCGCAGCCGGCACACATGCGGTGCCCGCCGGCCAGCTTGCTCTTCTGCTCGGTGAGCTTGTGCCACTGGAGCCTGGCGTCCTCGAAGACGTTCGTCTCCGCCACGGCCTCGACCGGGCACACGTCCACGCACTGGTGGCACATGATGCAGCGGCTCTCGTCGACGCGGTAGCTTGCCAGGGCGCGCTGGTTGAACGTGAGGGCGCCCGTGGGACAGGCTGTGACGCAGCGGCCGCAGGCGATGCAGTCGGTCACCTGGAGCGAACCGGAGTAGGGAGTGTCGACCTCGACCAGGAAGCCGCGGCCGTTGAAGTCGTAGCAGGCCGGGCCGGCCACGTCGCGGCACACCCGCACACAACTGCCGCAGGAGATGCAGCGGTCCATGTCGCGGCGGATGAACGGGTGCTCGTGGCGGGGCTCGACCCGGCGCACGAGCCCGCCGCTCACGACGAGTTCGTTCTCAGTGATGCCGTACTCCACGCCCAGGCTCTGCAGGTCGCAGTCGCCGGACGAGGGGCAGACGCACTGCAGGCAGCGCGCCGCCTCGGCCTGGGCGGCCTTGCGCTTGAAGCCCTTCTCGACCTCGTCCGAGCTCTCCACGCGCTTACTGGCCGCTATCCTGGGCATCGTCGTGCGCTCGGCCGGCTCGGCGGCGATGCCCATCTTGAGCCAGACGGGACTGCGCTCGGCGAGGCGCTTGCCGAGCTCGCCGAGCTGGTCGGCGTCCTTCAGCTGCTGGAGGTAGGGGAGGCCGGCGTACAGTGCCAGCTTGGCCTCCAGCTCCTCCAGGTCGGCGCCCTTGAGCCAGGCGTCCATGGCCAGGGCGGCGCGCTTGCCGCCGGCCATGGCATGGATGGCGCTCTTGGCGCCGGTGACGGCGTCTCCGCTGGCGAAGACGCCCTCGGCGGACGTGCGGCCCGTGTAGAAGTTAGCCGTGAGGCGCTCGCCCGGCCGCAGCGCCAGGTCGTCCTCGGCCTCGCCGAGGTCCGGCGCCCAGGCCAGAGCGGCCACGACGGCGCCGGCCTTCACGTCGAAGCGGCTGCCCTTGACCTCCACCAGCTTGCCGCTCTTGCCGCGCTCCACGCGCACGCACTCCACGGCGCTCGGCTTGCCGGTCTTGGCCGTCTTGATGCCGCGGGCCTCGACGCCGAACTCGAACGTGACGCCCTCTTCGCGGGCGGCCCGCAGGTCGCCGGCCGGCAGCTCGTGCTCGGCATGTGAGGCGAGCACGACGACCCTGGCGGCGCCGAGGCGGCGCGCTGTGCGCGCCGCGTCTATGGCGGTGGTGCCGTCGCCGATCACGACCACGGTGCTCGCCAGCTTGGGCTTCTTGCCGTTGCGGACGTCTCGCAGCAGGCCGAGGCCGTCGACTGCGGCCTCGCGGTTGCGGATACGCAGCGGCACCGTCTGCCAGGCCCCGACGCCCACGAACACGGCGTCGAAGCCCGCCTGCAGCAAGCTGTACGTGTTGATGTCCGCGCCCAGGCCCACGTGCTCGACGAAGCGCACGCCGGCGTTCCAGAGGGGCGCCAGCTCGGCGTCGAGCACGGCCTCGGGCAGGCGGAACTCGGGGATGCTGTAGCGCAGCATGCCGCCGGGCTTCTCGGCGCGGTCGTAGATGGTCACCTCGTGCCCCGCCTCGGCGAGGTACCAGGCGCACGCCAGGCCGCTGGGGCCGGCGCCGATGACGGCGACGCGCCGGCCGCTCGCAGGGCTGCGCTTGAGCACGGCGGGGGCGTGGTCGCCGGCCGCCCGGTGCAGGGCGCAGATGGCGATCGGCTCGTCGACCTCGCCGCGCCGGCACACCGGCTCGCAGTAGCGCGGACAGACGCGGCCGAGGATGCCGGGGAACGGCAGGTCGCGGCGCACGACCGCGGCCGCGGCCGCGAAGTCGCCGCTCTCCACGAGCTTGATGTACGCCGGCACGTCGATGTGCGTGGGGCACGCGTTCGCGCACGGAGCCTCGCAGTAGGCGTTGTGGTCGCTCAGGTACATGCGCAGGTAGCTGGCACGCTTGGCGCGCACGCGCTCACTCTGCGTCTGCACCACCAGGCCGTCTTGTACCCAGGTGGTGCAGGCCGCCTGCAGTTTGCCCCAGCCCTCGACCTCGATGAGGCAGAGGCGGCAGGCGCCCCAGGCCGGCATGCCCGCCTGGTGGCAGAGCGCCGGGATCTCGATGCCGGCTCGCTGAGCCGCAGCCAGCACGGTCTCGCCCTGACGGGCGGTCACCTTCTGACCATCGATGACCAGTTGCACGGAGGTGCTCGACTTGACGCTCACTTCGACCTCCTTCCGGCCGGCACAGGTCGTTTGGCGGTCTTCGCGGCGCCGCTGGTCACGTTCACGGCGTCGAAGTTGCAGACCTGGCGACACGTGTCGCACTTGATGCACAACCGCTGGTCGACGCGGTGCGGCTTCTTGCGGTCGCCGCTGATGGCGTCGACGGGGCAGGCGCTGTAGCAGGCGTGACAGCCGGTGCAGTCGTCCTTGCTGATGGTATAGGTGATGAGCGGCCGGCAGACACGGGCCGGGCAGCGCTTCTCGACGATGTGGGCCTCGATCTCGTCGCGGAAGTAGCGCAGCGTGGTGAGCACCGGGTTGGGAGCGCTGCCACCGAGCTGGCACAGCGACCCCTCGATGATGTCTTCGCTGAGGCGCTGCAGGCGATCGAGGTCTTCAGGCTCGCCTTCGCCGGCGCTGATGCGCTCGAGGATCTCGTACATGCGGCGGGTGCCCACACGGCAGGGCACGCACTTGCCGCAGCTCTCCTCCGCCGCGAAGTGCAGGAAGAACTTGGCGAAGTCGACCATGCAGGTGGCGTCATCCACCACGACCATGCCGCCGGAGCCCATCATGGTGCCGCTCTCGGTGAGGCTCTCGAAGTCGACCGGAGTGTCGAGAGAACTGGCGGGCAGGCAGCCGCCGGACGGCCCGCCGAGCTGCACGGCCTTGAACTCGCGGCCCGGCAGCATGCCGCCGCCGAGGTCGAAGATGATCTCGCGCAACGTCATGCCCATGGGCACCTCGACGAGGCCCGTGTTCCGGATCTTGCCCGTGAGCGAGAAGATCTTGGTGCCCTTGCTCGTCTCGGTGCCCATGGCGCGGAACGCCTCGGCGCCATTGGTGACGATCCAGGGCACCGTGGCGTACGTCTCGACGTTGTTCAGGTTCGTGGGCTGGCCCCAGAGGCCGTGCGCCACCGTGCGGATGTGCTTGCCGCGCGGCATGCCGCGACGTCCCTCGATGCTCGCGGTGAGGGCCGTCGACTCGCCGCACACGAACGCCCCGGCGCCCTGCTGGATGCGGATGTCGAAGCTCCAGCCGGCGCGGAGGAGGTTGTTTCCGCGCAGGCCGCGCTCGCGCGCCACCTCCAGCGCGTGGCGCAGCCGCGCCACGGCCAGCGGGTACTCATGGCGTACGTAGACGAAGCCCTCGTCGGCGCCGATGGCGAACGCGGCGATCAGCATACCCTCGATCACAGAATGAGGGTTGTCTTCCAGCACGGCGCGGTCCATGAACGCGCCGGGATCGCCTTCGTCGCCGTTGCAGATGCCGTACTTGCGCGCGCGGGGGGGGGCGCGGCAGCCGCGCCACTTCCTGCCGGCGGGGAAGCCGGCGCCGCCGCGGCCGCGCAGGCCGCTGGTCTCGACGAGGTCGATGACGCCCTCGGGGTCGTCTTCCTTGAGCACCTTGGCCAGGGCCGCGTAGCCGCCCCTGGCCAGGTAGTCGTCGACGTTCATGGGGTCGATGAGCCCGGTGAGCGCGCGCACCACGCGCCTCTGCTTGGAGTAGAAGGGCACGTCCTTCTCGAGCGCGATCGGCTTGTCCGTCTCCGGGTGGCGGTAGAGCAGCTCCTCGACCACGCCGTCGCCGACCACGCTGGTCTCGATGATGCGCGTCAGGTCGGCGGGCTTGATGCGGGGATAGAAGACGCCCTTGGGGTGCACGACGACGATGGGGCCTTCCTGGCAGAGGCCGTGGCAGCCGGTCTCGACCACGCTGACCTTCTTGGAGAGACCCCGCGCTTCGAGCTCCTTGGCGATGGCCGCCACGATCTGCGCACGGCCGGTGGCGTTGCAGGTGGTGCCGGCGCAGACACGGATCTTGACACCGTCTTCGCCGACGTTGGCGTTCTTCTTGACACAGGCCTTGGCGAGCGCCTTGTCGATGCGCTCCGCACGGTCCTTGGCGGCCGACGTGGCGGCCGCGGACTTCTTGGCTGCCGCCATCTCAGGCCTCCTCTCTGCGCCGCAGCTTGGTGACGAGCTTGCGTGCCTCGTTGGGGGTCATGCGCCCGAACGTCTCCTCCTCGCCGAGACGGACGGCGGGCGCCAGTGCGCACGAACCCACGCAGTTCACGGTCTGCAAGGTGAACAGGCCGTCTGCCGTGGTAGTGCCCACCGGGATCTCGAGTTCCTGGGAGAACGCCTCGGCGACCAGGGGCGCGCCGGCCACGTGGCAGGCTGTGCCCATGCAGACGCTGATGACGTACTTGCCCACCGGCTCGAGCCGGAACTGCTTGTAGAAGGTGGCGACGCCGTACACGTGGCTGAGCTTGACGCCGATCTCGTCTGCGATGCCCTGCAGGGCGCGACGCGGCAGCCAGCCGTACGTGTCTTGCGTGGCGTGCAGCGCCTCGATGAGGCCGGAGCCGTCCCGCAGGCGCGCGATGACGGCGTCGAACAGCGCCATGTCTATCTCTGGCTGGGCGGCCGCGGCGGCAGCCTTCTCGGCCGCCACGTCCCAGTGCCCCTCGGGGAACTCGGGGCAGTACTCGATGTCTATGCAGTCGACCGGGCAGGTGCGCTCGCACAGCGTGCAGGCGTAGCAGCGCAGCTTGCCGTCCGTGGTCTTGGAGAGGTCGAAGAAGCCAACCCCTGTCTTCTTGCCTACGAGCTCGCGGCGCTCGAAGTCGATGCCCTTGAGCACCTCGTAGAGCAGCGAACCCTGCGGCTTCCCGTTCGTCTTGGCCATGGTCACACCCTGTCCTTGCGCAGGTTCAGGTACGTCCGCTTCACCGGCAGGGGCTTGCCCTTGGCCCCCTCGGCAAGAAGGGCGAAGGCTTCGCGGATGTTGTCGGGGAAGATGTCGCGGCCGCCGAGGCCGTAGATGATCGGCACGATCTGCGGCCGCTTCTCGAGGTCGTAGAGCGCCGAGCGCACCTCGAGGAAGAGCGGGCCGCCCTCGGCGCCGAACGAATCGGCGCGGTCCATAACGCCCACGGCCTTGCAGCCGCCCAGGACGTCGATGAACGCCTGCACGGGGAAGGGCCGGAAGAGATGGACCTTGACCATGCCGGCCTTGACGCCCTGCGCGCGCAGCTCGTCGACCACCGTGCGCGCCGTTCCTGCCGTGGAGCCGATGACCACCACGGCGATCTCGGCGTCTTCCATGCGATACGGCGCCAGGAACTCGTACTTGCGGCCGGTGAGCTCGGCGTACTCGGCCGCCACCTCGTCGATCACGGCGAAGGCACGGTCCATGGCGCGCTGCTGCGTGGCCTTGTGCTCGAAGTACCAGCCGTGCAGGCCGTCGAACGGACCCACAGTGACCGGGTGCTTCGTGTCGAGCAGCGGGTTGACGGGCTTGAACGGCCCGATGAACTCCTTGACGACGTCGTCGGGCAGCATCTGCAGCGGGCCGATGGCGCCGCTGATGACGTAGCCGTCGAGCATGGACATGACCGGCGTGCGCACGTCCATGTGCTCGGCGATGCGGATGCCCATGATGGTGTCGTCGTAGGCCTCCTGATGGTCTTCGCCGTAGAGCTGGATCCAGCCCGTGTCGCGGCCGCCCATGGTGTCGCTGTGGTCGCAGTGGATGTTGATGGGGCCGCTGAGTGCCCGGTTGACCGTCGTCATGACGATCGGCAACCGGTACGAAGCGGCCACGAACAGGACCTCCCACATGAGGGCGAAGCCCTGCGAACTGGTGGCGGTCATGGTCCGCGCGCCTCCGGCGGCGGACCCGATCACCGCGCTCATGGCCGAATGCTCGCTCTCCACCGTGACGAACTCGGTGTCGACCTTGCCGTCTGCCACGAACTGCGCGTAGATCTGCACGATCTCGGTCTGCGGCGTGATGGGGTATGCCGCCACCACGTCTGGGTTGATCTGGCGCATGGCCTCGGCGACGGCCTCGTTGCCGGTGACCGCGAGGGTGGGTGTCTTGATGGGGGCCATCGTCACTCCTTCTCCTCGGGCTTGATGACGATGGCCTTCTGCGGGCACTCCTTGGCACAGATGCCGCAGCCCTTGCAGTGGGCCAGGTCGAAGCCGGTGACCCTCTCGGCGCCGGTGGCCTTGTCACGCTCCACGATGATGCTGGCGTCCGGGCAGTAGAAGTAGCAGAGCATGCAGCCGTTGCACTTCTCGCTGTCGACGACCGGCACCTGACTGCGCCAGCCCCCGGTCTCGTTGTAGACGGAGTTGCCGGCCTCGGGGATGGTGGCCCCCAGCTCGTGCTCCTCCGGCCCCCACTCGTCGACGTCGTGGATATCCCACTTGGGCTTGGGCAGCTTCGGCTGGCGTGCCTGAGGCTTCTTGACGGGAGTCATTCGCCCTGGACCTCCTCGTAGGAGCGGGTGAGCGCCGCGACGTTGCCCTCGACGACCTTGGGCGGGAACTTCTTGCTGAAGTCGTCGCGCACGAATTCGACGATCTTGTCGATGGGGAACATGCCGGTGATGCGCGTGAGCGCTCCGACCATGGGGGTGTTGGGGATCGCCCGGCCTATGGTCTCGATGGCGATCTTGGTAGCGGCGATGGTGTAGAGCTTGCGCCCCTTGATGTGGTACTTGGCGCGCAGCTCGCCGGGCGACAGGTCGCTGTTGATGAGGACGATGGCGTCGTCCGGCGATCCCTTGGTGACGTCTACCACGCTGAGCAGGGAGGAGTCGAGCACCACGACGATGTCCGGGTTCTCGATGCCGGCGTAGACCTGGATGGGCTCGTCGCTGACGCGGGTGAAGGCGACGATCGGCGCGCCGGAACGCTCGGGGCCGTACTCGGGAAACGCCTGGAAGTGTTTACCCTGGCCGAGCGCCAGTTCGGCGGTCATTTTGGCGGCCGTTACGGCGCCCTGGCCGCCTCGGCCGTGCCAGCGGATCTCCATGAGGCCCTGCATGCTTCTCTCCTCGTCCCCCTTCTGTCCGGCCGGCCACACCGGCCCACCGGAGCGTCCTCAGCGGTCCTCCCCCCCGGCCTGCCCCGGCGGCCCGCGCGCGGTCCGGTCGGAGTGGGGCCGTGGCCGCCCCCCCCCCCCCCCGTGGCGCCGCGC
>CAZIGT010000142.1:0-8057 GCA_964538465.1 uncultured Thermoleophilia bacterium
CCCGTCGTCATCGAGGCTCGGGTGCGAGTCCGTGTGACCGGCCGGTGCCCGCGCCCCGATAGCTCGGTCGTACGGATGGACGGCCGATACCGGAGGATCCGTCACCTGTACGCGGTCGGTCTCCGAAGTCCGAGGGTTCAGCCACCCGCCGCGGCCTCCGCCTTGTCGACGAGACGACGGATCTCGGCCAGCACGTCGTCCGGCAGTGGGTCCGGTTTGTGCTCGGCGAGCACCCGCCGCGCGCACGCGCGGCCGCGCTCGGCAAGATCGGTCGCCCCATTCGCCTCCCAGGCGGCGCGCACGTCGCGGTCCCACAGCTTCGGCTGGCTCGCCTCGCGCATGTGCCGCAGCGTGTGCTCGGTGGCGACGAAGTCGCCGCCCGGACCGACCTCATGGATCACGTCCACCGCCAGGGTCTCATCGTTCACCGGCACTCCTTGTACCAGCTTGCGGATGAGGGCGATGTTCTCGTTGTCCATGACCATCTGGCCCAGATCGCAGGTCATCCCCGATTCGAGCATCCCCGCACCGTAGATCAGGCTGGCACCTGCCAGCGCCGGAGCAAGTCCGGTGAGGGTCTTCTCGTACGCGGCCTGCGCGTCGCTTAGCTTGGAATCCGCCTACAACCCGGCGACCCAGCAGGGCATGCCGTAGAGCCTCGACATCTGCGCCACGCAGGCGTTGAGCAGGCCCGTCTCCGGCGTGCCCACGGACGCGGCGCCCAGGCGCAGGTCCATGGCCGTGGTCGACGACGAGTAGATGATCGGCGCACCCTTCTCGGCCAGCTGCACCATGGTGATGCCGGCCAGGACCTCGGCGTTGTGCACGACCAGGGTGCCGGCCAGCGTCTGCGGCGTCGAGCCGCCGGCCATGCACATGGCCAGAATGCTCAACGGCAGGCCGGCGCGGGCGGCGAACAGGCAGACGTCCGTGCCCTGCTCGGTGAGCTGCAGCGGGCTCACCGAGCACATGCCCAGGCCCAGGAACGGCCGTTCACGCAGCTCGTCGACGCCGCCGGCGACCGCGGCCGCCATGTCGAAGCAGGTCTGCAGCTCGAGCTTGCTGAGCGGACCGAACATCATCGGCTTGGTCATGTTCGGCAACGCCGCGGCTAGATGGTGAACCGTGGCGATGTCTTCGTTGCAGTCGCGCGGCGTGATGGCCGCCTCGTAGACGTCTATCTCGCTGCACCAGTCGACGATGGTGCAGATGTCGGCGGCGTCGCTGGTGACCGTGGGCCGGTTCTCGCCGGTCTCCAGGTCGTTGATCTGGACCGCCTCGCCGAAGTTCATGAAGGCGAGGCGGTCGCCGCCCAGCATGAGGTCGTGATCCGGGTTGCGGCCACACCAGCGGATGATCGGCGGCGTGGCGCGGATGGCCTCCTCCACGAGGTTCGGCGGGATGCGCACGACGAGGGTCTCATCGTTCACCGAGCAGCCGCCGTCGCGGAAGATGTCGCGTGCGTCCTGGGCTTCAACCCAGATGCCGGTGCGCTCCAGCACCTCGAGCGTAGCCAGATGGATGTCCTGCAGGTCGCCGTGGCTCAGCGGACCGGCGCCGTAGCCGTCCGTGCGCGGCAGGCCGGCATGGATGCCTCGTTTCATGTCGTGGCTCGCCTCCTTCTGCGGAGAGGGGTCGGGTGAGCGTCGTCAGCTATGGAGCTTGGGGTGTTCAGTCTGGTCCGCCATCGTTCGGCGCCTCTGGCGCCGGTGTTGCTTGCTGGCGGCCGGGCACCGGCGGTGCCTCACCGGGGCGGGGCACCGGCGGTGCCTCACGCGGGTCAGCCCAGAAGCCATGCATTATGCCGCCGTCCGCGCGTACGGTGACGCCGGTGACGTATGACGCCTCGTCTGAGGCAAGGAACAGCACCACGTCGGCCTGCTCGCGTGGCGTGGCCGGGCGGCGCATGGGGATGAGGCTCATGTAGTTGCGCCAGGTGGCCTGGTCGTTGGTGAAGTCCATCATCGGCGTCATCGTCATGCCCGGCGCCAGCGAGACGACGCGCACGCCCAGGTGGCCGAGCTCGAAGGCCATGCTCGTGGTGAGCTGGTTGAGGCCGGCCTTGGCCGCGTTGTAGTCGGCGTATGGGGATTCGACCACGAACGCGTTGGCGGAGGAGATGTTGACGATGACGCCGCCGCCGTGCTCCACCATGACGCGGGCAACCGCCTGGCTCATGAAGAACGGCGCGCTGAGGTTGGTCTCGAGGACGTCGCGCCACTGCTCAGGCGGAATCTCCAGCACGCCGGTCTGCGGCGCGATGCCGGCGCAGTTCACCAACACATGGATATGGCCCACGTCGGCGGCGATCCGGGCGACCGTGCGGCGGATCGCCTCGTCGTCGCGCAGGTCGAGCACGACGCTGTCGACGGCCGCGCCGCCGTCCGGGGCTACGCCGCCGTCTGGGGCTGCGGAACCGGCCGGGGTGGGCGGCTGCTCGGCTTGGAGCGCGGAACCGGTCGCGCCGGTGAGGGTCGCAGCCGCGAGGGCCGCCTGCCTGGGCTCCGCCAGGCGGCCCTTGTCGCGGCCCACGGCGCACACGTGCGCGCCCTCTTCCGCGAAGGCCACGGCGATCTCGCGGCCTATGCCGCTGGAGGCGCCGGTGACGATGACGTTCCTGCCGGCGAAGCGACTGGCGCGGCCTGCGCTCTCGCGCGGCTCGCTCATGACATCGCCTCCGCCTCGATGTGGCTCACCGCGTCGCCTCCGCGTGCCGGGTCATGACATGGTGGCTGCGTCGTTCCGGGTCATGCCGCTCACCTGCCGCCTGTCAGCGCGAGAAGTCAAGCGGCTCGTCCCCACGGATCTCGCGCAGCAGCTGTATGTAGTAGCAGAAGTTGTCGAACGGCATGTCGATGGGCACCAGGTGGTCCGGGCTGGGGAAGTACGGGCCGGTCTCGGCGAGGTACGGCACCTTGCCCATGACCTCGCGGCGCAGCGACTCCTTGTCGCCCATGAGCTCGCGCTTGTCCAGGCCGCCGGCCAGCACGATGCTTTTACCGTACTTCTCGCGCAAGGCGATCGGGTCCATGCCGGCGGCCACCTCGAGCGGCCAGAACAGGTTGATGCCGGCGTCTATCCAGACCGGCAGCAGCTCGTCGATGTTGCCGTCGCAGTCGAGGTACAGGACCTCGCAGCCTGCGCTGCGGATGACCTCGTTGAGCTTCTTATACCGCGGCAGCATGAACTTCCGCACCATCTTCGGGCCGATCATCGGTCCGCTCTTGTAGGCCATGTCTTCCCAGTACCAGACCCAGTCCAGCTGGATGTCTTTGGTGACCCGCTTCACCATCTCCATCTCGAGGTGCAGGACCGTCTCCATCATCTCTTCGACCAGCGCCGGATCGTCGTAGAAGAGGTACATGAGGTCCTCAGTGCCCACCCACATGTTGAGGTAGCCGAAGAAGCCGCCCACCTCCATGGACACGGGACAGTCCAGGGCGTTGATGCTCGCCGCGTATGCGTCCCAGTCGGCCGGATAGCGGGCCGGGGTGTGGGGGTCGAGCCGCTCCTTGAGCCTCTCCCAGGAGGCACGGTCCTTGACGGGGTGGTCCAGCCACATGGGCATGTTGAAAGCCTTGCCCTTCAGCAGACGCTCGGTGATACCGGCGCTGTTGCGCACGATCACGCTCTTGTCGTCTTCTTCGAGTACCTGAGGCTCGAACGACGGGTTGAGGAGAAAGGAGTGGTTGTGGGCGACCAGGCCGGGCACGTACTCGTGCATGGTCGTGCCAGCGTCCATACCGCTGTGCACTTCCGCCAGAGAGCGGGAGGGGTCGAAGCCGAAGAACTCGTCGACCGGGCTGGGCGTGCCGTAGTCGAGCTCGTGGACGTGGGCGAAGCTCTCGGGTGCGCCCTGCTCGACCCAGGCCGGCATGGTCTCCGGCCAGAAGATGTGGATGCCGTTGCCGATGATGCCGAAGTCGCCGGGGCGCTCGCCGCGGCAGATCTCGCGGAAGCGCTGCTTGGTGAAGGGCGCGCCGTTCATGACGCGTCTCCGGGGCCGCTGGGAGTGCCGGGACTTCCGGGAGGGCCTGCGTCCGTGTTCGGCGGTCGGTGCCCTGCTCCACGGCTCGCAACAAGGCGCTCGGCTTCGTCGACGGCCAGAATGCAGTCGTCGGCGAAGCCTTCGGCGCCGACCTCGTCGGCCAGCGCTCGCGACACCGGAGCGCCGCCGACCATGACGACCACGCGCTCGCGCAGGCCCGCCTCTGCGAGCGCGTCCAGCACGCGGCGGAACTGCGGCGTTGTCGTCGTGAGCAAGGCCGAGAGAGCGACGATGTCGGCCTTGTTCTCGGCCGCCGCGGCCGCGAACGCCTCGGCACTCACGTCGACGCCAAGGTCGACCACGTTGAAGCCGTTGCCGCGCAGGAGCATGCCGACCAGGCGCTTGCCGATGTCGTGCAGATCGCCCTCCACGGTGCCGAGCACGACGGTGCCCTTGCTCGGCGGAGCGTCGCCGGCGAGCTTCGGCTGCAGCAGTGCCAGGCCGGTGTCCATGGCCCGCACGCTGATGAGGATCTCGGGCAGGAAGGCCTGGCCGTCCTTGAACAGCCGGCCGAGGCGCTGCAGGCCCGGCACCAGGCCGGCGGTGAGGATCTCCGCTGCTGACATGCCGTCGCGCAGCGCCTCCTCCACGCCCCGGGCGGCGGTGTCGCGGTCGCCGTCGCACACCGCCGCGGCGATCGTCTCGAGAAGCTCGCTCACGGCATTCCCCCTCTTACCCGACATGTTCCGTCTTGCTGCGTGTCTGATCCTTCTCCCGCCTGCGGCACGGGTCCGGGAACGGGCGCGGCCGCAAACGATCCGCCTGTGGCCGGCGTCCTCGTGGATGTGGCCGCGGAAGGCGCGCTCACCGGCGGGAACGCGGGCACGTCCCGGGCTGGTGCCGGCGTCCAGCCGGGACAGCGGGCGGGATGCGCCCGCCCGAGCACGGCGGCCGGCGACTCCTGCAGGGCCGTGAGCGTCACGCGGATATCGTCGAAGTCCGCCCACGGGAAGTAGGGTACGCTGTTGCCGTCGCACAGGGTGGCCAGCCGGTCCTTGGCGAAGACGGCGTCGGCGAACAGCGCGCCGAAGCGATCGGACTCCCCTTCGCCCACGAACGCCACCGCGCCCTCCGTGGCGCGCGCGCGGTGCACGGCGCGCATCTTGCACGTGCCGCACGCCACGCACAGCGGGTGCTCGAACGGGTGCTCCAACCGCAGCGCGCCATGCTCTTCGACGAGACGATTGGCCAGCACCGGGACGCGCGACAGGCCGGCGGCCGCAAGCATGGCCTCTATGTAGAAGCCGAAGCCGTCGCTCACGACGGTCACCTTGACGTCCTGCGCTTCGGCCCAGCTCACGAGACGCACGAAGGTGGGGTCGACCGCGAAGCGTTCGAGAGCGAAGCGCAGCATCTCTTCGCGGGAGGCCTGGAGCATCGCGGCCTGGCCGTCGATGGCCGCGCGCAGGGTGAGGTCGCCGCGGCGGACGGCGTCGTCCAGTGCTTGCCAGCCGTCCGCCGCGAAGCCCTCGCAAAGGGCATTGGCGACGTCGACGGCGCACGCGGTGCCGTCGAAGTCCGCGAGGATGCTGCCCAGCCACTTCCTGTCCATTCCCTGCTTTCTACCAGCCTGGATGTGCGTGTTTGGCACACAGAACGTGTGAACTCTCACAGGAAATCTAGCATTTCGCTTGCGTTCTCACAACGCATAACGTACATTCGCACCGCCATGGACGTCCAGACGCGCCGCGAGATCGCCATCGAGATCCTCCAGGAGAGGGGCGAGGTCACCGTCGCCGAGCTCAGTGAGCGGACGGAGGTCTCGCAGATGACCATCAGGCGAGACCTCGAGGCCCTCGAACAGGAGGGCGTCCTTCGGCGCGTGCACGGAGGAGCCATAGACCTCGCGTCGCGCGGCTACGCCGCTCCTTTCTCCGTGCGCGCCAAGCGGGGCAACGAGGCCAAGGCCGCCATCGCCAGGGCGACCGCCGACATGATCGGCGAGCGCGAGACGGTGATCCTGGACGTGGGCACCACCACCCTGGAGGTGGCCAGGGCGCTGCACAATAGGCGCAACCTCACGGTCCTCACGCCGAGCCTGCAGATCGCCAACGTGCTCGCCAAGCACCGCGGCATCCGGCTCATGGTGACTGGCGGCACGGTCACGGCGGGCGAGCTTTCGCTCGTCGGCGACATGGCAGAAGAGGCGTTCTCCCGCCTGCGCTTCGACACGCTGGTCATGGGCGTGGGCGGGGTGAGCATCGAGTCCGGCTGCACGGAGTACAGCCTGGAGGATGCGCGGGTCAAGCGCGCCGCCCTCGCTTGCGTACGGCGCTGCATAGTGGTCGCAGACAGCAGCAAGCTCGGCAAGGTCACCTTCGCGCAGGTCTGCCCACTGGAGCGGATCGACGTGCTGGTGACGGACGCGGGAGCGACCAAAGAGTACTTGGCCGCCCTTGAAGCGGAACACGTGGAGGTGGTGGTCGCCTGATGGGACGCGTCAGTGACTTGTTCGGCGAACGGAAACCCTTGATCGCCATGGCGCACCTGCGGGCGCTGCCGGGCACGCCCATGTACGACGAGAAGGCCGGGGTCGTCGGCATCGTGGAACGCCTGCGGGCGGACATGGAGATCCTGCTGGCGGCCGACTTCGATGCCGTGCTCTTCTGCAACGAAGGCGACCTGCCGTACTCCTTCGATGCGGGCTATGAAGGCGTGGCCGCCATGACCCGCGTGGTCACAGAGCTGGCGCCCAAGGACCGGCCGTTCGGCGTCGACTTCCTCTGGGACCCGCGTGCCGCCCTGCACATCGCGGCTGCCACCGGCGGGTCGTTCATCCGCTGCGTGCCTGTGGGTGCCTACGAGAGCGACATGGGCCTGTGGAGCACAGACGTGGCGGGCCTGCTCCGCGATCGGCGGCGCATAGGCGCCGACAACGTGGCCGTGTTCGCGAACGTCACGCCGGAGTTCGCCAGCTCGCTCGGCACGCGCGGCGTGACAGAGGTGGCGCGCGCGGCCGTGTGGTCTAGCCTGGCCGACGCCGTTCTCATTTCCGGTCCACGGCAGGCCACCGAGCCGGACATGGCCGCGCTGGCGCAGGTCAAGGAGACGCTCGCCGGCGCGGGGGCCGGGGGGGGGGGACCCCCGCCGCCGGAGGGGGGGGGTGGGGGGGGGGGGGGGGGCGCGGGCGGTGTTGCGTGCCGCGCACGGGCGGATGGAGCTCGGGGAGCACCCGCTGTGCGGGCGATGTCGTGAGTGGTTCCGATCATAGCGAGCGCGGTTGCGCGCCATGCGTGCGGCGGAAATCCGTCAATGGGATTCATCAAACTTGTCTTGAAAACCGATGTGACGGCTGGTAGCCTACTTTTATGAGAGTTGGCTGAGCTCTCATAGGTAGACATACTGAGCGGTCATCAACCCTCACTCATCTCGTTCATAACCGTTCGTCATCAGCCGACAGTCTGAGAAACGGTGCATTGGGAGTGGTTTTGTCCTCCCCGGGCAGTGGTCTGCGCTGCGCCGGTGTGGGCACGACCCGAACGAGGTGAGTTGTGAGCGACTCCATCAAATGCAGTTGCCCTGCATGCGGGGCGAAGTACCGGCTGCCGGCTGAGGCCCAAGGTCGGTCTGCGCGCTGCAAGGCGTGCGGCGGGAAGTTCGACATTCCCGCAGCGCGCTCCCTCGAAGACACGGTGCTCGACTGGCTGGCTGAGCCGCGAGACGTGGACGACGAGGCCGAACAGCCCCGAGTGATCAACATCCCGCGACCCGAGCCCGGCTCGGGCGATACGGACATCAAGCGCCGCGGGTTGATCCGCTTCAAGGATCAGCCGGCGCCGGAGAAGGCGGAGAAGTCACGGTCGCTGCTCGGCGGGGAGCCCGGACAGCGACGCGCCGGAACCGGCCCAGGCCGCGTTCTCGGGCGTCAGTTACCTTCGCCTGTCTCCATCCCGTTGCCGTCGCCACCGTAACATAGGTGGCGGCGGCACTGTTATTCTGGGGAAGATGCGGCGGGATTGTCGGGGTGGTTGGCCGGCCTGTGCCGGTCGACGTCCGGCACGGAGGCCGG
>CAZIGT010000143.1:0-4701 GCA_964538465.1 uncultured Thermoleophilia bacterium
CGCCTGGATGATGGCGTTCTGCTCGGCATGTATCCCCCGGCAGAGCTCGTGGCGCTCGCCCGACGGTATGCCGAGCTCGTCGCGCAGGCAGCCGACGTCGATGCAGTGGGCCCCGCCGCGCGGGGCGCCGTTGTAGCCGGTCGCCAGCACCCGGTGGCCCCGGACCAGCACGGCGCCCACCTGTCGGCGCAGGCACGTTGAGCGAGTAGCGGCCTGGCGCGCGAGCTGCATGAAGTATTCGTCCCAGGTGGGTCGCTGCGGCCGCACGGCCGGCGCGTCTCGCCGCGGCGCTGGTTCCGCCGGCCGCGGCACAGCACCGGCCGCCTCCTCGTCGCTCAGTACGTTCGGGGAGGCGTTGGCCGCGGATCGCTTGCTCGTCTCCGTCACCGGGCCCCCCATCTCCCGTGATCCCGGGTCGGTCGATTGTACAGTGTGCCCATGGTCGGGTCCGCACGGGGCGGACGGCTCGCGCGCGGCGGACGGCCCCTCGACGGGCCGGCAGGCAGGACGGGCCGGACTACTCGAGCGTCATCTCGTCGATCGCCTTGACCCGGCGCGCATGGCGGCCGCCCTCGGCCGGCGTGGCCAGGAACACCTCGGCGATCGCCCAGCACTCGTCCTCGCTCAGCACGCGACCCGCCAGGCACAGCACGTTGGCGTCGTTGTGGCTGCGCGCCATCTCCGCCAGCTCCGGCGTGAGGCAGTCGGCCGCGCGGATGCCGCGGAAGCGGTTGGCCGCCATACACATGCCCAGGCCCGTGCCGCAGACCAGGATGCCGCGGTCGGCCTCACCCCGCTGCACCGCCAGCGACACCGTCCGCGCGTAGTCCGGGTAGTCCACGCGCGGCGAGTCGGCAGCGGCACCGTGGTCCGTGACCTCGTGACCAGCCGCCTGAAGACGGCGCTTCATGGCCTCCTTGACCTGGAAGCCGGCGTGGTCTGACCCGACGGCGATCTTCACGGCACTCACTCCTGACTCTCGGATTGTCTGCGGACGGGTCCGCGACGCGTGGTGGCCCTCACTGGGCGGGGCCGCCTGATTCTAGACTGCCGGGCGACCGCGGACGAGTGCCGCCGGCTTCGCGGTCGCCTATTCCTGCAGCCGCAGCTCACCGCTGACCACGGGCACCACGCCGCCGCCCACGAGCACGTCGGTCATGGCTTCGCGCGAGCCGGCCACGGCCACGGCCAGCCGGCTCGGCCGGCCTATGCGTGCGCCCTGCAGGACGACGCGGGTCTCGCCGGCAGGCAGCAGACCCGCATCGACGAGGTACGCGGCGAGCGGCCCGGCGGCGCTGCCGGTGGCCGGATCCTCCGGGATGCCCTCGAGCGGGAACAGGCCTCGGGCCTCCACCCAGGGGTCGGCCGCGCCGGTGAAGGCGAACGCGTAAGGCTGCCCGTGCGCGGCCTCGTACCCCCCCAGCAGATGTAGATCGATCGTCACGCGGCCCAGTGTGTCCGTGTCGCGCAGCGGGACACAGACGTAGTCAAGCCCGGTGCCCACCAGGCGCGGCTCCAGCTCCGGGTGAAGGTCGGCGACGCCCAGACCGAGCACGGCGGCCGTCTCATCGAGCGGCGGCACGTGACCGAAGTGCGGCGAGCCCTGGTGCACCGTGCCGGCGACGGGCTCGCCGTCCCGCATCTCTACATCGACGACCGTGGGGCCTACGCCCAGCTCGAGCACCACCGGGACGACCCCCGAACCCCCCTTGCCCACCATGCCGAGTCGCGCCACGACGCACGCGGTGCCCACGCTGGGATGCCCAGCGAACGGCAGCTCGTTCTCGGGGGTGAAGATGCGCACGCGTACATCGCCACCGTTCTCCGCGGGTGTCACGAAGGTGGTCTCTGAGAGATTCATCTCACGCGCAATGGACTGCATCTCGGCGGAGGAGAGCCCCTCGGCCCTGGGGAACACGGCCAGCGGATTGCCGGCGAACGGCTCGGTGGCGAAGACGTCCACCTGAAGGAATGGATCGCTGCGCATCTGCCCTCCTCGTCCGGGGCTGCGCCCCGGTCGCCCGTGACACGCCGGCCGACTCTGCTCGACGATCGCTCAGCGGCCGGGGGACAGGCCGAGAACGGCAACGAGCTCGGCCCGCTCAACCGCGCCATCGCGCAGCACCCGCCAGCGGCGGTCTGCGGCGAAGCCGGTCAGATCGACCACTGTAGAGGCTACGCCCCCTACCTCTCCCCCGTCGAGCATCAGGTCGCAGGCGGCGCGCACAGATGGCGGCACGTCGGCGCCGTGCCGCGCCGCCCGCGCGCCGCTGAGGTTGGCGCTCGAAGCCACCAGCGGCCACGGCAGGCCGGTCATGGCTCGGGCGGCGGGCGGCCACTGCGGCACGCGCACGCCGAGGGTGGGCGAGCCGTCCTCCGCCCGCCCGCCGGGTGGGCCGTCGAAGCCCTCGGGATACGGCACCACGAGCGTCAGGGCGCCGGGCAGCAGGCGCCGCAGGAGCGCCGCCAGGCTCGGCTCCGGCCGAAGCGCGGCGAGCAGCAGGTCGAGCGTAGGGAAGACGACCTGCAGCGGCTTGTCCGGTGTGTCGGGCTGCTCCGATTCGCCGGGCTGCTCCGGTTCGCCGGGCTGCTCCTGCCCGGCAGAGACCCCCAGCCGCTCGTGCACGCCGCGGCCCTTGGCCGCGGCGATCGCCGTGTAGGTGTGGGCCCGACAGCGTCCGCCGATACCATAGACCGTGTCTGTAGGGAAGCAGACGAGATGCGCGCGCTCGACGGCTTCGACGAGCTCATCGTGACCGCGGGCCTCGGCGGCCGCGCCGCCCGCGCCACCGGTGACCGGACCGGCGGCGCCCGGCCCCGCGAGAGCGGCCAGGTCGATGACGCGCGGGCGTCTCATGCGGCCTCGGGGAACGACGGGTGCCTCACGGACGCCTCGCTCAAGGCAGGCCGACCGCTCACCAGACCCGCCGCCTCAGCCGAGCGCCGGCTGCGCGGCGGGACGCACCGGCACGCCGCGCGCAGCCAGATAGGCCTTGGCCTCGGCGATGCTGTAGGTGCCGTAGTGGAAGATGGACGCGGCCAGCACGGCATCTGCCTCGCCGTCGATGAGACCCTCGGCCAGATGCTCGAGCGTGCCCACGCCGCCGGACGCGATCACCGGCACATCGACGGCCCGCGCCACGGCGCGTGTCAGCTCGCAGTCGTAGCCGTCGAGCGTGCCGTCGCGGTCCATGCTGGTGAGCATGAACTCGCCGGCGCCCAGCTCCGCCGCGCGCACCGCCCACTCCACGGCATCGATGTCGGTGGGCGTGCGGCCGCCGTGCACGTAGACCTCCCAGGCGGCCGACTCCACGCCCTCGCGGCGCCTGGCATCTATGGCCACCACGATGCACTGCGCGCCGAAGCGCTCGCTGCAGCGCCGGATGAGATCGGGATCCTGCACGGCGGCGGTGTTGATCGTGATCTTGTCGGCGCCGGCCGCGAGGATCATGCGCACGTCGTCCTCGTGGCTCAGGCCGCCGCCGATGGTGAACGGGATGAACACCTGCTCGGCGCAACGAGCGGCGAGATCGGCGATGATCTCGCGCCGCTCGTGGCTGGCGGTGATGTCCAGGAACACCAGCTCGTCGGCGCCCTCGCCGTCGTAGCGCGCCGCCAGCTCGACTGGGTCGCCGGCGTCGCGGAGGCCGACGAAGTTGACGCCCTTGACCACCCGGCCGTCGCGGACGTCCAGGCAGGGGATGATGCGGCGCGTCAGCACTCCGCCGTCACCCCCTCTTCCGACCCTTCCGTCATCCCTTCGCCTGGCGCTTCGCGGCCGCGATCGCCTCGGGAAGCGTGAACGCACCTTCGTACAGGGCCCGGCCCACGATGACTCCCACCACGTTCGGCGGGGCCACGTCCGCGAGCCGCCGCAGGTTGTCGAGGGTGGTTATGCCGCCCGACTGGATGATCTCCAGGTCCGTCGCCTGAGCCAGCTGGACCAGAGCCGGCAGGTTGGGACCACTCATCATGCCGTCCGTGGCCACATCCGTGAACACGATGCGCTTGACGCCACGTTCCCGCACGCGCTCCACGAAGCGGGCTGCGGTCATCTGCGTGCGTTCCATCCACCCGTGCGTGGCCACGTTGCCGCCGATGCAGTCGACCCCTACCACGAGTCGGTCATCCAGCAGCCCGACAGCCCGCTCGAGCAGGTCCTCGTGCGTGACGGCGGCCGTGCCGAGCACTATCCAGCGCAAGTTGCTGCCGGCGGCGCGTTCGAGCGCGTCCACCGAGCGCACGCCGCCGCCGTACTGCACCGGGATGCTCACCGCGCCGGCCATGGCCTGCACCAGCGCGAAGTTGACCGGCTCGCCGGTGCGCGCGGCGTCGAGATCCACCACGTGCAGGACCTCGGCGCCCTGCTCCTGCCACTGACCGGCCATATCCAGCGGGTCGTCGCCGAACACGGTGCTCTTCGTGAAGTCGCCGCCACGCAGACGCACCACGTGACCGCCCTGGATGTCGATGGCGGGATAGAGGATCACCTTGCCCGTCCTTCCCTGGTCTGTTCGGCAGGGGCCGCACAGCCGGCCGCGCGGCCCGCACATCCGTCGGCGCACCCTGCCGGACCGGCGTTCGACGCCGGCCACACCCATGATACGCGCGAAGCGCGTCAGTCAGCTCGCGCGCGCGGCCGCCATCCAGTTGGCCAGCAGCCGCAGGCCCACGTGCGAGCTCTTCTCCGGGTGGAATTGT
>CAZIGT010000143.1:4711-7979 GCA_964538465.1 uncultured Thermoleophilia bacterium
TCTTCCGAGAGGTCTGCGGGCGCGGGCAGGCCGGCGGACATGCCCAGGCCCGCCTCCCGCCACTCCAGCGCGTGCCAGCCGATGTGCGGCACCTTGAGCTGCGTCTGCAGACGCTCCACGGTGCCGCCCAGCACGCCCAAGCCCTGCCAGCGGCCACCTTCGCCGCTGCTCTCGAACAGCAGCTGCAGGCCGAGGCAGACGCCCAGGAACGGCGCGCCGGCCTGGATGCGCGCGACGATCGCGTCGGCAAGGCCGCTCTCGGCAAGGCGGGCGGCGGCGTCGCGGAAGGCGCCCACGCCCGGCAGCACCACCGCGCCGGCCCGCCGTACGGCCGCCGGCTCGCTGACGCGCGCGACCTGCGCGCCCACGCGCTCCAGCGCTTTCGCCACGCTGGCCAGGTTGCCCATGCCGTAGTCGATCAGGGCTACGTCGAGCGGAGTCGCCGGCGATGCAGCGCTCATCGGCGCTTTCCCGGCTGCGGGCCGCGTCGTCCCCGCAACGGACAGCGCCGCGCGCTCGCCGCCAGGCAGCGCGCACTCATCGCCCGGCAGCGCGCGCCCGCCGACGTGCGGCGCGCGCTCACAAGACGCCCTTGGTAGAGGGCACCTCGTCGTCGCGACCGTGGCGCGCGCAGGCGGCGGCCAGCGCGCGCGCCACGCACTTGAACACCGCTTCCACTATGTGATGCGGGTCTTCCCCGCTGAGCATGCGAACGTGCAGGGTGATGCCGGCCTGGGTGACGAACGAGCGCAGGAAGTGCGCCGTGAGCTCGGCGTCGAACGTGCCCACGCGCACGCCCGTGAGCTCCAGGTCGTGCATGAGGAACGGCCGTCCGGAGATGTCCACCGCCACCAGCGCCAGCGCCTCGTCCATGGGCAGCGCGCACCACGCGTAGCGCACGATGCCGCGCTTGTCGCCCAAGGCCTCCGCGAACGCCTGGCCCATCACCAGCCCGATGTCCTCGACCGTGTGATGGCCGTCGACGTCGAGGTCGCCGCGAGCCTGCAGAGAGATGTCGAAACGCCCGTGATGGGCGAACAGCTCGAGCATGTGGTCGAAGAAGCCTATGCCGGTCTGCACGTTGGCCGTGCCGCTGCCGTCAACGGCCAGCGTGAGCTGTATGTCTGTCTCTTTGGTCTTGCGCGTGAGCTCTGCGCGGCGCGCCTGATCGGTCATGACCGCATACCTTCCCTTTCGGCGGCATCGGGTGCGAGCCGCGGTCCCGCCTCCGGATCGACGGTCGCACCGCCCGATGCAATCCTACCTGCTTCCATGCCCTTCGCCCTCTTCGTGGCACTCCTTCACAAACCTACCGCGCGCGAGCCCATGGAGGTCACTGCGGATGGAACTGCATTCGTGACCACTTCCGGACCGTGTCGAGACCAGTACGCTTGAAGTGCCTCATGCGCCTCCACAGCCCAACACGGCACCTCGACACGCCATGCCAGAAGAGTCCCGAAGAGGGCATACGCTGGCAACCGCCGGACGTGCGAGGCTAGCCGGAACCGCAACCAACCCGCTACCCGCGAGACGGGTCGACGGCTGCCGCAAGCAGCGGTACCCAGCCGATGCCAGGCGTGCGAACCGCTTCACGGTCTGTGCGCCACGCTAAGGCAGCAGATACGCGCTTGCCTTAGCACCCTGTCCGCTACGAACCGCGAAGATCTTGCGCACTTCTCCATCCCCCAGCCTGACACCCACGATAGCTGCGTCAGGGAACAGCCTGCCAAGCTCACGTAGTCGCTCAACATCACTCTGATAGACACGAATCGGAACCCCGGGCGGCGTGAGACCGGCTTGGCTGAGTCTGATAACCCACAACTTCCTCACGACACCCGCGGCGCTCGCGTCGTGCACACGCGCACTGTCGCGGATGACGACGGTCCTGCCGCTTCGCCTAGCATCCGGATGGAACAGCCGTATCGCCTCAATCTCACGGCCAGCACGAAGGAGAACGAAGTAGTCTCGCACAAGGGTCTCGAAGCCCGCGGCGTTCTCCGCCCCCGAAGACCCCCCCGCATTGCTGGTGGCCGATCTCACCGGATCAGGCGACTCGTCTCTAGATGGCGAGTCCGCTCCACATGCAGCAGCCAGTAGCCCAAGCAAGACAAGCGGCACGGCACAGGCTGCCCCACAAAGGGCAGCCTGTGCCGTGCTCATGCCACGCATGGGTTGCGACAACACAACCCTTCGCGACATCGTCGCAGCTACTGGAGTTCGACGACGGTGCTCGGACGGTCGAACGCGCTGTCCGCCACCTTGTCATCAAACGACACCGACTCAACCCAGATGGACCACGGCGATTCGCCCGGCAGCGGTTCCGCATCCAGACCGAGCACTATTCCGGTCTCCATGTCGATGAACAGATTCCAATGGTCCTCTTTGGCGAGCGAGTCCGGAAAGCGGACGTACAACTCCATAGCTGAACGCCCCGCAACAGTGGCAAGCCCAATCTTCTTCACTGACTGGGCATTGACCATCAACTCATTCCGTATGAAGTATGGGCTGATCCAGTTGTTCACGGGCGTGTTCACCAGGAGCTCACCTGATCTGGCCACCGATGGATCAAGAGCAGCAAGCGCATCAATCTTGTCGATTTCCGCTACCGAATCGCGTTCCATTGGTGGGCTCGTGTGCAACTCTCCCAGACCATCCAGGTCGTACTGCCCGTCCGCATCGCTGCCTGTGGTAATCGAGCCATACTCAGAGACGTAGTAGCCGGTCTTCTTGTCGACTACCGCAGCGAATGGGACGGTCACGTCGCCGCTGGCTCTCTTCCCTGTGACGCAGATTCGATTCCAGGTGTGGAAAGCGGTCTGCGTGAATTCGATGACATCACCCACACTGCTCGCTTCCGTAATGGCCGGCACCTTCACGCCCTCGTTCTCCGCCGCCAGCCCGGCAGCCGCCCCAGCGCCATGGCCTGTGCACATACCTACGAATGCCACTCCTACTACAATGCCAAGCGCTATTGCTATTCTGAAGGGAGTCTTCAACACCGTATGCGCCACTTCTATCCCCCCAATCACTGATTGAAGTAGATGCGAATCGCATCCCAATCGGCCTTGTATCCACCCGGCCAGTTGTCGTAGTAGTCGTCCAGGGTCACGAAATGCGTAGTGTTATACTTCCCCGAGCCCATCACGGTGTTCCACCCATGGATGGCTCCCGTATCCACCCAGACACCATGCTGATCAGAGTCGACGTAGTGGGCACCGGGATCAGTAGCGCTGGTCGTGATGTACGCCTGCCACCGATAGAAGTCGCC
>CAZIGT010000144.1:0-7948 GCA_964538465.1 uncultured Thermoleophilia bacterium
CGCCGATCCCGGCGGCCCGAGCGCCCTCCTGGTGGGCACGCTCCCCGGCGCGCCGTCCCGGCGACAAGAGGTGCCGAGCGTGATGGCCTGCGCCCGCACGCTCGTCGGCCCGGACTGCCGGGTCATGGCCATCGAGGAGCCGGGCACCATGGACGGCGGCGACGTGCTGGTCTGGGGCGACCGGGTGGCCATCGGCGTCTCCGGTCGCACCAACGAGCACGGCGCGCGCCAACTCCTGGCCGCGGTCACCGAGCTCGGCTACCGTGCCTGGCTCTGCCCGGTGAGCGACACGCGCCTGCACTTCGCCAGCGCCGTCCCGGGCGTGACCCCACCGCGCCTCATCGGCCCGGCGGTCGGCTGCGCCGACCTCGACGCCGTGAGCCCCGAGCTTCTGGACGGCGTGGACCGCGTGCTCATCCCCGACGAGGAGCTGCCGGCGCACAACGTGCTGAACATCAACGGCACGATCATCATCCCCGCCGGCAACCCGATCGCGGTGGGCATGCTGCGCGATCGCGGCGAGACTGTTGTGGAGGTGCCCTACGACCAATTCACACGCGCCGACGCCGGCCTCACGTGCCTGCTCGGCGCGGTCCGCTAGCAGAGCCCGCGCGCCTATCGCAGAGGATGCGGGAGCAGCGGGCCGCAGCCCGGAAGGTGAGCCGGCGGACCGCCCCTCCTCAACAGACATGTGACCCACACAACACGCCGGGAGAAGGGTCAGGACGGAGGGCGGTGTACACTATGCCGACGTGGCTACAAACGGCAACGGACACTCCGGCGGCAACGGCTATCGCCGCTATTCCCAGGATAGAGATGGACGCCCGCCCCGGCGGCGGCGAGCACGCATGTCCGGCAACCGGCGTTTCGTCCGCTGGCTGCTCATCATCGCGATCATCGCCTTCATCGCCCTCGTGGCCGTGGTCGGCGGAATCGCCGGCACCGTGCTGGCGCTCTCCAAGGATCTGCCCAGCATCGATGAGCTCAAGCCGAAAGCGGTCGTAGAGACTAGCTTCGTCTACGACCGCAAAGGCAGGCTCATCGGCGAGCTTCACGGCGCCACGAACCGCATCGTCGTGAGCAGCGCCAAGATTCCCCAGGTCATGAAAGACGCCACCGTGGCCATCGAGGACGAGCGCTTCTACCAGCACCACGGCATAGACGTCGAAGGCATAGCCCGCGCCGTCTGGACAGACATCAAGGCCGGAGCCCTCGTCCAGGGAGCCAGCACCATCACCGCCCAGTTCGTGCGCAGCGCCTACGTCGAGATCACCCAGGAGGAGACCTTCACCCGCAAGGTCAAGGAGGCGGTCATCTCCTGGCAGCTGGAAGACAGGTGGACCAAGGACCAGATCCTCACCGGCTACCTGAACACCGTCTACTACGGCAGAGGGTCATATGGCGTCGAGGCCATCACCCGCACGCTGTTCCACAAGTCGGTCAGCAAGCTCACGCTGCCCGAGGCCGCGCTGATCGCCGGCATCGCCAACGCGCCGAGCGCCCTCGACCCGGTGATTTATCCCAAGGCTGCCAAGGACCGTCGCGACACCGTGTTGCGCGCCATGCAGGAGCAGGGCTACATCACCAAGGCCGAATTGAACCGGGCGCTCGACACGCCGCTCAAGGTCTTCAAGAAAGGCGTCCAGCGCAACGTGGGGCCGCAGGAGTACTTCCTCGACTACGTGAGCCGTCAGCTCGTCAACGAGCTCGGGCAGAACGTGGTCTTCGGCGGCGGCCTGCGCATCTACACCACGCTGGACCTGGATTGGCAGAAGAACGCCATGAAGGACGTGGCCAGCGTGCTCTACGCGCCGGAGGACCCGAGCGCCTCGCTGGTCGCCATCGAGCCCAAGACGGGGTTCATACGCGCCATGGTCGGCGGCAAGAACTTCAAGAAGGCCAAGGACAACCTCGCGGCGCAGGGCTTGCGGCAGCGGGGGGCGGCGGCCAAGCCGTTCACGCTGGCCGCCGCGGTGGAACAGGGAGCCAACCCTGCAACCACCTACTACAATGACCAGAATGTGACGGTGTCGCTGCCGGGCTACGGCACCTACAACGTCGCCGGCGAAGGCTGCGGCCGCGTCGACCTCAACAAGGCCACAGCGCTATCACTCAACTCGGTCTTCGTGCAGCTCGGAGCAGACGTGGGCCCGGAGAACGTCGTCGAGATGATGCACCGCATGGGCTTCACGAGCGACCTGTGGGCCGTCCTCTCCGCGCCGCTGGGCACTAACGAGATCACGCCACTGGAGACCGCCAGCGCCTACGCCACCTTCGCCAGCGGCGGCATCTACCACACGCCGCAGGGCGTCAAGCTCATCAAGAACTCGAGCGGCAAGACCATCTACAAGGCCAAGGTCAAGGGCAAGCGGGTGATCAGCGACGGCGTGGCGTACTATTGCACGCAGGCCATGAAGGGCGTCATCCAGTACGGCACGGCGGCTCAGTTCGGCTGGGGCAACATCGGCCGACCCGCAGCCGGCAAGACCGGTACCACGGACAACCACGCCGACGCCTGGTTCTGCGGCTACACACCGGCGCTGGCCACTGCGGTCTGGATGGGCTACCCGCAGGGCCGCATCCCCATGTACAACGTTCACGGCACGGCCGCCTGGGGTGGCGCGTGGTCCACCAAGATCTGGCACGACTTCATGGTCTACGCGTTGCGCAACACGCCGGCCACGGACTTCCCCTCGCCCAAGGAGATCCCCGACTGGACCACGTGGAAGGGCAAGTACTCGCAGATGTCGCCGAGCCCGTCGCCGAGCCCGTCGCCGAGCAAGACCAAGAAGCCCACGCACAAGCCGACCACTACCTCCACGCCGACCGTGGCGCCGACGACCGCTACGCCCACGCCGACGCCTACGCCGACGCCTACGCCCACGCCGACGCCCACGATCACTCCCACGATCACGCCCACCGCTGTGCCCACGAGCACGCCACCCACGGCCGCGCCGTCCACGACGCCCAGGCGCGGGAGCCGGGTGCCGGTCATAGGCGCTGCGTTCGCCACGGCCGGCCGGCTGCGCACCTGAGACGTCGGCACCCGACGGCTGCGCCCGTGCCTGCCATCACCGCAGCCTCGCCATCGCGGCGCCGGCGCGACCACACGCCGCGGTCTGATACCATGAATCGCCGCCTCATCCGAGGCTTGGAGCACCGTCACACAGACGTCGTCGCACCTACGCCCGCGACACCATCCAGGAGGTCAAGCACCATGTCATGGGGTCTCGAGAACCGCCGCGCGCGCATCATCCGGCCGGAGACCGGCCGTACCGTCATGCTGGCCATCGACCACGGCTACTTCCTAGGACCCACGCGCGGCCTCGAGGAGCCGGCCGTGCAGTGCGCGCCCCTGGCTCCCTACGCCGACACGCTCATGCTCACCCGCGGCGTGCTGCGCAACTGCATCCCGTCGGACACGGGCACACCCATCGTGCTGCGCGTGTCCGGCGCCAGCAGCGTGCTCAACGAAGACCTCTCCGACGAGACGATCATCACCTCCGTCGAGGAGTGCATCCGCATGAACGCCGTGGGCATGGCGCTCTCGGTCTTCGTCGGCGCCCCGGGGCAGCACGACAGCATCGCCAACCTGGCCAAGCTGGTCGACGAGGGTGAGCGCTACGGCATCCCCGTGGTGGCCGTCACCGCCGTGGGCAAGTCGATGGGGCGCGACGCCCGGTATCTGTCGCTGGCGTCGCGCATCTGCGCCGAGATGGGCGCCCACATCGTGAAGACCTACTACTGCGACGACTTCGAGAAGGTCTCTTCCACCTGTCCGGTGCCGGTGGTCGTGGCCGGCGGCAAGAAGCTGCCGGAGAAGGAGGCCCTGGAGCTCACGTACAACGCCATCTCCGCCGGCGCCGTGGGCGTCGACATGGGCCGCAACATCTTCCAGAGCGAGTCACCGATCGCCATGATCCAGGCGGTGGCCGCGGTCGTGCACCAGAACGCCACGCCGGACGAGGCCTTCGAGATCTACCAGGACCAGAAGGCCGTCCACGGCTCTGTAACGGCCATGGCCGGCGCCGCGCTCGACGACACGCGGAAGATCTGACCCGACGCGATCCGGCCGGGTAGAGGGTCTGACAGAGATGCAGCACTCCGCGCGAGCCATGCGCGTCGCCGTCTACCACAACAACAGTGACATCCGCATAGAGGAGCGGCCGGTCCCCGCAGTGGGACCGGCCGAGATCCTCGTCCGCATCCGCGCCGCCGGCATCTGCGGCTCAGACGTCATGGAGTGGTACCGCGTGCCCAAGGCGCCGCTGGTGCTGGGGCACGAGGTCGCGGGAGACATCGTCGAGGTGGGCGCGGATGTGCATCACCTTGCGGCCGGCCAGCGGGTCGTGGTCTCACACCACGTGCCGTGCAACACGTGCGCGCTGTGCCTCGCCGGCGCGCACACCGCCTGCCACACGCTGCACACCACCAACTTCGACCCCGGCGGCTTCTCGCAGTACGTGCGCGTGCCGCCGCTGCAGACCGACCGCGGCGTGCTCGCGGTGCCGGACGGCCTGTCGTATGAAGACGCTACATTCGTGGAGCCGCTCGGCTGCGTGGTGCGCGCCCAGGAGCGCGCCGGGGTGCGCCCGGGCTCCACGGTCCTGGTGATTGGCTCCGGCATCTCCGGGCTGCTGCACATACGCCTGGCGCTGGCGCTGGGAGCGGGCCGCGTTGTCGCCACTGATGTGAGCCAGTACCGCCTCGACTTCGCCCGCCGTTCCGGCGCCACCGCCATCGACGCCGCGGCGGCGGGCGATCGTCTGCCGGAGCTTCTGCGCGAGGTCAACGACGGCCGTCTGGCCGACCTGGTCATGCTCTGCACGGGAGCGCCGCCGGCCATCGCCCAGGGCCTCGCGTGCCTGGAGAGCGGGGCGACGTTCGTCTTCTTCGCCCCGCCGCCGCCCGGCGAGGACCTGCCGATGCCGATGACCGAGCTGTGGCGCCGCGAGGTCATCGTGCGCACGGCCTACGGAGCGGCGCCCGCCGATTTGGCCACCGCCCTCCGGCTGCTGGCCACCGGCCGTGTGGCCGTGAACGACCTCATCACCCACCGCCTGCCGCTCGACGAGATCGTCCGCGGCTTCAAGCTAGTGGCCGACGCCGATGAGTCGGTCAAGGTGATCGTAGAGCCTTAGCCCGAGAAGGATGCCGATCCCATGGCCGATGGAGACACGTTGATAGGCACAACGAACCGGAAGCGCACGGCCACAGCGGGAGTGCCTGCGGCTCTCTCCATGTTGCTCATCGTCCTGTCAACGCTCCTTGCCGGCCTGCTCCCGGCTACCGCCTCGGCAGGCACTTGGACTGTCTGGCCATCGGCGATTCACTGACCAGCGGCCTCTTCGCCTCGACGCAGGATCTCGGGTACTTCCCGCGCGTCACCAGCTGGCTGGCGCTCAACGGCCTGGCCTGCAGCGAGCAGATGGCGCTCAGCGGCGGAACGATCGCTGACGCCGCGGCACAGGCGGACAGGATTGCCGACACCTCCGCGAACCTGGCAATCGTTGAACTTGGCAACAACGACGCCTCGGAGAAGACCGGAGCCACACTCACCCCCATTGAGGAATTCGAGCGCGACTACCGTTCGGTCCTCGCTGCAGTCATGTCCGCAAACCCCAGCACCAAGCTCGTGCTGGTCGGTATCTGGAAGCAGACCTCGACACGGGGAGCCTACGATGCCGTCATCCGCCGCTTGGCACACGAAGTCGGTGGACGCTTCGTCGCACTGGGTGTCCTGAGCTCGGACAAGGCACTCAGCGGGCCGCGGAACGTACTCACGTTCGCTGGTGTCTCAGATGACTACCATCCCAACAACCTCGGCCATGCAGCGATTGCGCAACGCATCAAGGAAGTGATCGCCACATGGTATGGCTTCGATGCCTCGCCGCCGCGCACGTCGGCCGCGGTGCCACGGGGTTGGCAGCGAGGGGCCGTCACAGTGCGTCTGCGAGCGCGACCGACCGGCTCAGAGGTGACCGGCATCATCTACCGTGTTGACACCCGCACGTGGCACACCGGGAACCGTGTGAGCGTCACCGGCAGCGGCACGCACAGGGTGCGCTTCTACTCAGTGGACACGCTTGGCAACACCGAGATGCTGCGTTCCTGCGCAGTGCGCATAGACAACGAACACCCGTCGACCCGAGCACTCTCAGGCGCAGTCAGTGCCTCTCGCGGCGCAGTCGTTCAACTCAAGCTGAGGCTGAACGAACTGGTGGCACCACGCTGTCTGGTGCGACTCCAGGTACTGAAGGGCGGTGTGCCGGTGGTCACCACTCGCATAGGCTCCCTCAAGCCCGGCGCGCACACGGTCCACTGGCGATGCGACCTGATGCCCGGGGCATACCGCTATCGCTTCCTGGCGACCGACCTTGCCGGCAACACTCAAGCTAGCGCGCTGGCAGGCTCGCTCAAGGTGCGCTGACCACCCCGCACAGAGACCGTATGGGAGCCCGTCGCCACCGATCACGGTGGAGGGCAGGTTCCCCGCCAGTCGTCGCGGCTGAGCGCGTACATGTCCATCTGCGCACCGTAGTGCCAGGCCGTTCCATCGCGGCGCATGCCGATCTTCTCGGCGACACGGTGCGAGGCGACGTTCGGCGGGCTCACGCAGGCGACGATGCGCTCCATGCCCATCTCGTCGAACGCGGCGCGCAGCACGGCCGCGGCGGCCTCGGTCGCATAGCCGCGGCCCCAGGCGCTCCGCGCGAACGTGTAGCCGAGCTCGACCTCGGGCCCGCCGTCCAGCAGCTCGATACCACACTCGCCGACGACGCGTCCCGCCCCCGTCTGATCGTTCCGAGACGCGTAAGAGTGGTCGTCAGCCGCGCGCTCGTCCGCGGTGCGCTCGTTCGCTGCGCCCGCGGCTCGCTCGTCCGCCGCCTGCCCGTCCGCCACGCCCTCTCCGTCCACGCCCTCTGCGGCCGCGCCCTCGCCGTCCAGCTCGACGACCGCCAGCAGGCCGAAGCCGTGCTCGTCCCAGTGGGCCTGCCGGCGCTCCAGGTAGGTAGGCAGCTGCAAGCGGTCGAAGGTCTGCCCGGTGGCGCCCACGAAGCGCATGACCTCCGGGTCGCCGAAGACCGCCATGAGCGGCTCGGCGTCTTCCGGCCGGAACATGCGCAGCTGCAGCCGTGAGGTGAGCAGCGGAAGCCGCACCAGTGACCCCCTTTGTACAGGTGCATGCGCAGGCGACCCCGCCGTGGCGGGGCCGCCCCACTACGTCAGTTCGCGCCTGTCGACCACGCGCACCGCCTTGCCTTCGCTGCGAGCGATGGTCTTGGGCTCCTTGAGGCGCACCTTCACCTGGATGCCCAGCACGTTGTAGATGCGCGCCTGCACGCCGCGCTCGAAGCGCTCCAGGTCGCCCATGGTCTCGGGGAAGATGTCTTCCCCGACCTCCACCCACACCTCGACCATGTCGAGGAATCCCTTGCGGTCGACCACGATCTGGTAGTGCGGCTCTACCTCTGGGATGGCCATCAGCACTTCTTCGATCTGGCTGGGGAACACGTTGACGCCACGGATGATCAGCATGTCGTCGCTGCGGCCCACGGGCTTGCGCATGCGGGCCGTGGTGCGGCCGCAGGCGCAGGGTTCGTAGGTGATGCTGCAGAGGTCGCGGGTGCGATAGCGGATGAGCGGCTGCGCCCGGCGGCTGAGGGTAGTGAAGACCAGCTCGCCGACCTCGCCTTCGGGCAGCGGCTCGAGCGTGTTGGGATCGACCACTTCGGCCAGGTAGTGGTCTTCGTTGATGTGCATGCCGTTCTTGGCCATGCACTCGTAGGCCACGCCGGGGCCGCCCATCTCGCTGAGGCCGTAGATGTCCATGGCATCTATGCCGAGCCACGCCTCGAGCTGCTTGCGCATCTCGTTGGTCCAGGGCTCGGCGCCGTGGAAGCCGACTCGCACGGGCAGGTCGTCCGGGCCGAGGCCGCGCTCCCGC
>CAZIGT010000145.1:0-7945 GCA_964538465.1 uncultured Thermoleophilia bacterium
ACCATGCCCCGGGCGCCCTCGCCACTTCAAGCGTCCCGGCGCCCTGCGCCGCGTCCTAGGCGGCCACGTGGCGGCCGCCGCCCCCACCGCCGGTCATGCGCATGGCGATGGCGAACGTCGAGAGCAGCACGCCCCACACGATCTCGTACGTGGCGACGAGCCAGATGATCGCCACCGCGCCCTCGCCGGGGTGCACCAGCACGTAGAAGCCGAAGGCGACCGAGACGATCCCGGCCAGCGCCAGCAGCACGACCGACCACGCCGAGGCGCTGCGGCGTATGCCTATCGACATGAAGATGTCCGAGAGGCCCCACACCAGCGCCACGGCGCCGATCAGGTAGAGCACCAGAAGCGCGCTCGGCTTGGGCCATACCAGCACGGCGATGCCGATGGCCATGCTCACGAGCCCGCCGATGACCGACCAGAACCAGTGCTTGCGGTCTGCCCGCTTGACGATGGCGACGATGGCGCCGGCGAGACCGCCGGCGATGGCCCAGATCCCGAAGACCAGGATGACGGCCCCTATGGTCGCCTTGGGCCAGGCAAGCAGAATGATGCCGAAAACAATAGCTATCAGCCCTCGTGCGAGAGCCGTACCCCAACTGAGATCCTCGACCCGATCCATATGCCTCCCTCCTGCGATGCGAGTGCCACGCTCCTTCGACCGGCCCAAGCCTATTCCTTGAGTCCAGCGCCTCTCGCTTCTGCCGTTTCCCGCTGATCAGCGACAGCCGACACTGATTCCCTCGCAGGCCACGCGCAACCCACTCGCAGGCCACGCGCAACCCTCCGGCCTCACGCCTCCACGACTGTGCGGCACGATTCCGTGTATTCTGCGGCGGTCGGGCACAACGCTGCGGTCGCCTGGGCCGCAGTAGTGAGTGCCTGGACTTCCGGCGGCGGGGAAGAAACCACCGGCAGCTGACTCGGGCGGCATGCCCGTGGCAGCATGGACGCGGGAGAACGGGTACGTCGATGACCGGCGAGCCCACAGACGAGGTCGGCCGGATCCGCCGTCTGCGTGAGCGCGCGCTCGAGCTCAAGACGGGTTCCGTGGCGTGGGTGGATGCGCAGCGCGAGAAGCATGCCTCCGTCGACTTCGTCTTGACTGCCGGAGACCGGGACCGCATCCTGGGCGGCTCGCTCGTCTCCGGCGCCATCGCCTTCCGCCTGTTCCTGGCGCTGGTCCCCATGATGGTGGTCGTGGTCGCCATCATCGGCCTGATGACCAACGTCGGCCACTACACCACCCAACAGCTTGTATCGCGGATGGGCATGGTCGGGTACATCGCGGACTCGGTGGCGGACGCCTCGAAGATCTCCACCGGCACGTCCTGGACCGTCCTCGTTGTGGCGGCGTTCGTCCTGTTCCTCACCACGCGGTCGCTCGCCCGGGCCATGCGCACGGCGCATGCTCTTGCGTGGGGGCTTCCCATCCGGCGCTGGCCGAACGGCACCAAGGCCGCCCTCGTGACCATCGGCTTCCTGGTCGCACTGCTCGTCATCGTGGGCCTGATCAACACGATGCGCCGCGACTCCGGTCTGGCCATCATCGGCGTGGCCGTCCTGACCGGGGTCGCGGTCGGCGGACTCTGGCTGGTGGCCTCCCGCTTCCTGCCGAGGCGATCGAATCGCTGGCTCGACCTGTTGCCCGGCGCGGTGCTCGTGGGTGTTGGGACCCAGCTGATCAACGTGCTGGTGATCTACTTCACCTGGCGGGCCGCCCGCGCCCAGGCCTTCTACGGGTCGCTGGGCACCGCGATCGTGCTGCTGGCATGGCTCTACATCATGGGACGGCTGCTGATCGCCTCGGCCGTCCTCAACTCGCACTTCTACGTGCGCCGCACCGGTGACCACGCGCAGGCGACCGTCCTCGCGGCTGAAGAGGACGCCGTGGCCGGGGTCGACGCCGGCGCGCGGCTGGAGGTCGGGGGGACTGCCGTGGCGGCTGCGAGAGACGCGGGAACGGCCGTGGTGACGGTCGCGGCAGCCGGAACGAGCGCGGCCAGAGCGGCCGGGGAGGATGCAGGCGAAGCCGTGGCCACGCTGGCCGCGGCAGGCCAGCAGCCGGCGACGATGGAGGGGTCGGGCAAAGGCAAGAAGCCCCAACGTGGCCGGCGGATCTGGGCCATGGCCCTAGTGGTCCTGGCGGCCATCATCTCGGTCGTCATGATGGTCTCGGTCTGGGCCCACGACTTCCTGCTCGACACCGACAAGTTCGTGGCCACCGTCACGCCGGTCCTGAAGGATCCGCAGGTCACCAGGAGCATGGGTGAGCTCGTGGCGGAGCGTGCCGTCGAGCTCACCGACCTGGAGACGCGGCTGAAGAACGTCCTCCCGGCACGCCTGGACTTCATCGCCGCGCCCATCGCGGGGCGCGCCGAGGGACTGCTCGCCAAAGGCACCACCCGCCTGCTGCGCAGTGAGAAGGGCTACAAGGCTTGGGAGACGATTCTGCGTTTCTCCCACCGGTCGATCGTCGCCCTCCTCACCGACCGGTCCAAGTTCCTGAAGATCTATGACGACGAGGTGCGCCTCGACCTGCTGCCCCTGGTGGTGGCGGCCGTGGCCCGCCTCGAGAGCTTGCTGCCCGACGTGATCGCGACGCGGGCGCCACTCCCCGAGTTCAGCGCCGATCAGAGTCCCGAGCAGCAGCGAGCCGAGCTCGCCGAGGCTCTCGGAATGCCGGTACGCGATGACTTCGCCCAGATCACTCTCTTCGAGGGCGACCAGGTGAAGACGGCCCAGCAGGCGCTGCGGCTGTTCGACCTGCTCGCCTACGGGCTCATAGCGCTCACGGCGATCCTGGTGATCGCCGCGATCCTCGTCTCGCCCCGCCGCCTGCACACACTCATGCACATCGGGGTCGCCGCCGCGCTCGCCGTCGTCGTCACGAGAGTGGCCATCAACCAGACCCAGGACACCGTCCTTGCGTCGGCGGCGCAGACCGAGGCGCTGCCGGTCATCCGGGCGGGCGTGTCCTCGGTGTTCGGCAGCCTGCAGGACCTGATCGTCTGGGGCCTGGTGGCAGGTGCCGTGGTAGGCGTGATCGCCTACATCGCCACCGGGCCCCGCTGGCTGTGGCTGCTCGGCCGTCGACTCGCCCAGTGGACGAAGGCAGCGGGAAGGCGGGGCAAGGCGGCGGGCGCCCAGGCAGCCCAGTACCGGGACCCGGTGTTCGAGTGGGTCAGGACACATCGCGACCCTCTGATCGTCGGCGTAGCTGTCGTCGTCGCCGCCCTGCTGCTCTTCTTGGCCTCGTCACTGGGCGCCGCTGTCGCTATTATCGCTATCGGCGGAGCGCTGGCGGGCGGCGTTTACTGGATAGGCCGCACGCCGCCCCCGGTGGGAACACCTTCACAGGACTCCGCCGCGGACACGGGGGCCGCGGGTCGCTCCGGCAAGCAGGAGCCGGGCAGGTAGGAGCCGGGGCTTCCGCGGCCAACTACGCGTGAAGCAGAGGACAACGGAGCAGAGGGGGAGCTGTGCCTGACAAAGAGCCCGTGAACGCCGGCGGCGGCGCGCCCGGGGAAGGCGCCGACGCGGGCGCCACGCGCAGCGCGGGCGCCGATGCGCCCCTGCTGAACGGCGATACCGGCGCAGGCCCGCCGGGCTTCGGCACTATGGCCGCCGGCGCCTTCTACGCCCCTAGCACACGCCTCGTCCTGGTGGCCGCTTCCGTCATCGTCATCATCATCGGGATGAAGCTCACCGCCTCCATCGTCTGCCCGGTGATCCTGTCCCTGGTGATCACCCTGGCCATCTCGCCGCTGCTCTCCTGGCAGGTGCGCAAGGGTGTGCCGAACTCGGTCGCCTTCGTCACCACGCTCGTAGCCACGGCCATCCTGGGCATCGGGGTGGTGCTGCTCCTCGTGAGCTCGCTGGCCAAGTTCGTTCGCGATCTTCCCGGCTACGCGGGCCAGATGCAGCCGTACTGGGACAAGCTGATGGGTCTCCTCAAGGACCTGGGCATCGACACCAGCGACCTGCTCAACGTCAAGAACCTCGATCCCAAGACCATCGTCTCCACCGGCGCCAGCCTGGCCAACGGCCTGATAGACGCCATGTCGGACATCTTCCTCATGGCGCTCACGGTGCTGTTCATGCTCATGGAGGCGAGCACGATATCCCGCAAGCTCAAGAGCGGCGTGGCAGGCGACGCGCTCCGCCGCATGAGCGACGTTTCTTCCGACATGCGCTCGTTCGTGAAGGTCACGGCTTACATGGGCGCCATCGTCGCCATCCTCGACACCATTCTGCTCCTGATCGTCGGCGTGCCCAACGCGCTGCTCTGGGGCCTCCTGAGCTTCTTCCTCAGCTTCATCCCGTTCATCGGCTTCGTGATAGCGCTCGTCCCGCCCACGCTCATGGCCCTGCTCACCGGCGGCTGGGTCGACGCTCTCATCGTCGCCGGCGGCTACATCGTCCTCAACACCGTGTCGGACAACCTCTTCAAGCCACGCATCATGGGCAGCCAGACGAACCTCTCCCCCTTAGCGGTGTTCCTCTCCGTGATGCTCTGGGGCTGGGTGCTCGGGCCGCTCGGCGGCCTGCTGGCCGTGCCGGTCACACTGCTGGCCAAGCGCCTGGTCATCGAGGCCTACGACGAGTGGAGGTGGTTCTCCGTGGTCATGGGCGATATGCCGCGCGAGAGCGCGCCCAAGACTCGCAGGAAGTGGCTGTCCAGGCTGCGCCCGCATCGCAAGGCCGGCAGTGAAGCGGCCGCCGGCGAGGGTCCTCCCGGCGGACGGGACGTGTAGGTGGCATCAACGGGCATGCAAGAGGCACCGCCGTCGAAGACATCTGAGAAGCAGCATCGCGGAAGACAGTGACAACGAGGGAGGCGCGTCGATGGGACCTGTGGAGTACGTGCTGGTGGCGTTCCCCGGCAACGAGTTCAAGGGTGAGATCGCTCCCGCCCTGGCCGATCTGGTGAGTAGCGGCACCATCCGCATACTGGACCTGGCCTTCGTCATGAAGGACGCGGACGGGACGGTCGAGGCGTTCGAGCTGCAGGATCTGCCGGAGCAGTTCGAGGCCTTCGAGGGGATGACAGGCGAGACCCTCGAGCTGCTCAACGACGAGGACGTGGCGATCGCCGCCGACTCGCTGGAGCCGAACAGCTCGGCCGCGCTGCTCGTGTTCGAGAACGTGTGGGCCGAGTGCCTGGCGCTGGCCATGCGCAACGCTGAAGGCGTGATGCTGGCTCACGAGCGCATCCCTGTCGACATTGTCCAGGCGGCCGTCGCCGCGCTCGAGAGTGGAGCCTGAGCAGCCACGGAGCGGGCAGGCCATCACCGATCTGGGGGCGTCAGGTCTGTCGCACTGAGAGACTGAGAAAGCGAGCTCGAGGAGGACATCGAGATGCCATTCGGACGTATCGGCCGACCCGGCCTCATCGGTAGCATGGCGCGCACGGCCGTCGTGGCGGGTACCGCCACTGCCGTCGCCGGGCGCGTGGGCCATCACCAGCAGGAGAAGTACGCGCAGAAGGAGCAGGCGCAGTACGAGCAGCAGCAGGCGATGGCCGCGGCAGCCGCGCCGGCGGCGGAAGAAGAGCCCGCGTACCTGGGCGAGCTGCAGCAGCTCGCCCAACTCAAGAGTCAGGGCATCATCACCGAAGACGAGTTCCAGGCGAAGAAGCGCCAGCTGCTCGGCATCTAGAAGCGCGGAGCCGCCGATCGCACGCGGAGGGTCGCTGTCGAGACACGGTCGAAGAAGAAGGAGAGCTCGCGGCTCAAGAGGCTGGTCGCTCTGGGACAGGAGGCCATGCTGGAGTGGTTCGCCGACAGGGCGGCCATCTACGCTGCCGCCTTCTCGTACCACATGCTGCTGGCGCTTGCCCCCCTGGTGGTGATCGCCGCTGCCGTCATCGGCCTGTTCCTCAGCGAAGACACGGTGGCCGAGCTGGTGGACCAGGCGGGCATCAACTTCGGTGAGGCTACCCAGGACGCCGTGGAGGTCGTGCTCAACGACATGACCGCCCACACCGGCGCCAGCACCATCGCGCTCATCATCAGCGGCGTCGTCCTCATCTTCACCGCCGCCGGCGCGTTCCGCTCGCTCCGCAAGGCGCTGAACGCCATCTGGAACGTGGAGCCGGCACCCACCGGTCGCGATGCGCGCAAGATCGGCTGGCGCCTCTTCCTCCAGCTGCTCCTGACCCTCATGGTGCTGGGGCTGGGCGTGCTGATAGCCGCCTTGATGGCGCTCAGCGCCCTCTGGGGCACGCTCACGGAGTACGTGGCCGAGACTGTCTACGGGGGCGAGTGGTTGCTGCGTGGCGCCGACTTCCTCTTCAGCCTCGGGCTCATCACGCTCGTGTTCGCGCTGCTGTTCACGGTCATGCCGCTGGCGCACATCGACCGGCGCGACCTTTGGCTGGGCTCCCTGCTCACGGCCGTCCTCTTCGACATCGGCAGGTTCGCGTTCGGCATCTACATGGACCACAGCGCCACCGCATCGGCGTACGGCGCGGTGGGCTCGCTGGTGATCTTCCTGATCTGGGTCTACTACTCGGCGATGATCATCTTCTACGGCGCCGAGGTCGCCCAGGTCCACGGTCGCCATCACGGGCGCGAGGTGCGCCCTCGCAGGGGCGCCCGTCTCTCGCCCCGACCGTCACTGGATCCCTGAGGGAGGACGCCATGTCGAACGAGCGGCCGTTGCTGGAGGAAAGGAAGGTGCTCGAGAAGCTGGTGGTCGAGCCGGGTCAGCCGGCGCATCTGCACCGGCGGGACACAGCCTGGAAGGGCGGGTCCCGCCTGGAGAAGCTGGCGGAAGAGGATGCCAAGAAGCGCGCCCGCGAGCTGCTCGAGGAGTACGTGGAGCAGCTCGCCGCGGCCCAGCAGCTGCTCTGGGCAAGCGACTCGTACGCGTTGCTGGTCGTCCTGCAGGCCATGGACGCCGCCGGAAAGGACGGCACCATCGAGCACGTCATGTCCGGGCTCAACCCTCAGGGCTGCGAGGTCACTTCGTTCAAGCAGCCCTCGACCGAGGAGCTCGGTCACGACTTCCTCTGGCGCTGCGCCAAGGCCGTCCCGGAGCGGGGCCGCATCGGCATCTTCAACCGCTCCTACTACGAAGAGGTGTTGGTGGTGCGAGTGCACCCCGAGCTGCTGAACGCCCAGCGTCTGCCGTCCGGCACCATGATCGACGAGCGCTTCTGGCAGCACCGGTTCGACAGCATCAATGCCTTCGAGGAGCACCTCGACCGCAACGGCACCAAGGTGCTCAAGTTCTTCCTGCACGTGTCCAAAGAGGAGCAGAAGAGGCGGTTCCTGGCGCGGCTCGACGACCCCGAGAAGCAGTGGAAGTTCTCGCGGGGCGACGTCGCCGAGCGGGCCTTCTGGAACGACTATCAGGCGGCCTACGAGGCAGCCATCAGCGCCACATCCACCCAGCGGGCGCCGTGGTACGTGATCCCCGCCGACCACAAATACGTGGCGCGCACGCTCGTGGCGGCCGTGATGGCGCACACCATCCGTGGGCTGAAGCTCGAGTACCCACGGCTCTCGGAGCAGCAGCTCAAGGAGCTCGACCAGGCGCGCGCGGAGCTGCTGGCCGAGACGTGACCTGCGGCGGGGCGGCCGCCCTCAGCCTTTCAGCACGCCCAGCGGCTTAAGCCGGGCCACCTTACGCGCCAGGCCCACGGCGTCGACCACGCCGACCACCTCGGAGACGTTCTTGTAGGCGTAGGGCGCCTCCTCGGCCAGCAGGCTGGTGGACTGGGAGCGCACGACGATGCCCCTGCGCTCCATGTCCGCACGTACTTCAGCGCCGCTCATGACCTTCTTGGCGGCGCCGCGGCTCAGGCGACGGCCGGCACCGTGGCAGGCTGATCCGAACGCCTGCGTCATGGCCCTTTCAGTGCCGGCCAGCAGCCAGCTCTCGCCGCCCATGTCGCCTGGGATGATCACCGGCTGGCCGGTCTGGCGGAAGACGG
>CAZIGT010000146.1:0-7931 GCA_964538465.1 uncultured Thermoleophilia bacterium
ATGAGTCGAGAGACTCATCGGGCCTTCGCTGTCTTGGGGCTGGGCTGCGGCGGTGGCCACTCCTGCCTGCTCCCGCTGATCCCGAAGCCCCTTGCACGAACCGCGTATCGGCAAGCCGGTGGCCGTACTGATTCTTGCGCAAACCTCTCTGCCCGACACGAGAGACGTAGTCTCGGCTACGGGCCGTGGTAGCCTTGCGGCCGTTCGATCCTGCTCCATGCCGATGCCGGGGTGCGACGTGGCTGAGCCGAGGCTCATCTACCTGACGGAAGACGAGAAGCAGCGCGTGCACGAGATGGTGCTGCGCGTGCTCGCGGACGTGGGCGTGGCGTACAACACGCCGCGGGCGATCGACCTGCTTGCGGGGGCGGGCGTGCAGGTCGATCGCGAACAGCTCACGGCTCGGTTGACGTGGGAGGCGATCGAGGCCTGTCTGGCGACGGTGCCCAAGCAGGTACCGCTGGCCGGGCGTGACCCCGGCAAGGATGTGGTCCTGGGCGGCGAGCGGCTGGTCGTCACGAGTGACGGCATGGCCACGTACGTGTACGACGACGTCACCGGCGAGCGGCATGCCGGCACCAGCCGTGACTTGGCGGAGGTGATGCGGCTGCTGGACGCTCTGGACGAGGTGGATACCGTGTGGCCATCCCCGCAGGCCGGCGACCTTGACGCGACCACGCAGGCACTCGAGATGAACGCCATCTGCCTGCGCAACTGCGGCAAGCACATCCAGGACGAGGTGCGCACGCCGGGAATGGTGTCGCCGATGCTGGCCATCTACGAAGCGGCCATCGGCGCCTCGCTGCGGGAGCGGCCCGTCTTCTCGGTGACGAACTGCACCATAGCCCCGTTGCAGCACGACGCCGAGATGACGGACGCCGGTCTCGAACTCTGCCGGCGCGGCGTGCCGATCTTCATTTTGCCCATGCCGCAGGCTGGTACCACCGGCCCGCTGAGCGTGCTCGGTACCTGTGTGGTGAACCTGGCTGAGTTGCTCAGTGCAGTGGTGCTCTTCCAGCTGGCGCAGCCGGGATGCGCGCTCGTCAGCGGCGTGGGCGCGGCGGTGGCAGAGATGCGCAGCGGTCTGTACTTGGCCGGCAGCCCGGAGATAGGGCTCATCAACGCCATCTGCCTCGAGATGAGCCGGTTCTACGGGCTGCCCACGCAGGCCACTGGCGTTTCGAGCGACGCCAAGGCGTGCAACTTCCAAGCTGGCGCCGAAGGCATGATGAGCGGCTTGGCGGCGGCCCTGGCCGGCGCCGACTCGCTCATCGCTGTGGGCACTCTCGATGCGGTGCAGAGCCAGAGCCTGGCGAAGATGGTGCTGGACTGCGAGACGGTAGGCATGATCCGCCGTTTCCTGCGGGAGCAGCGCGTCGACGACGGTGAGGCGCTGCTCGGAGACATCGCGGAGGTTGGCATCGGCGGGCACTACCTGGCTCGGCGCAGCACGCGGGAGCGTCGCCGCACCGAGATCTGGCCGGCACGCGTCCTGCAGCGCGGCCCGTTCGAGGACTGCGGCGATCGCACCCTGGTCGACGATGCGCTGCAGCGGGCGCGCGATCTGCTGGCGAGTCATGAAGTAGCACCCTTGGCGGAGGATGCCGAGCGCGAGATCGCAGGCATCATCACGTCGGTGCGGAGCGCCCAGTGAGGCGCGGGCACGGAAGACAGCCGGAGGGGGCCGGGGAGAGAACAAGGAGAGACGGCGGATATGGCGCAGGCACGCCTTTCGTACCTGAGTGAACAAGACAAGGAACGCATCCACGAAGAGGTCGTCTGGGTGCTGGAGAACGTGGGCGTGGGCTACAACACGCCGGTCGCCATGGACCTGCTCGAGAAGGCAGGCGCCCCCATCGATCGCGACAAGCTCACGGCGCGCCTGCCGTGGCCGCTCGTTGAGGAGGCCCTGGCCGGCGCGCCGCGCAAGGTGCTGCTGGCCGCTCGCGACCCGCGCTGGGACGTGGTCCTGGGCGACGAGCACCTGGCCTGCTGCACGGACGGCACGGCGACCTACGTGATCGACGATGCCGACGGCCGGCGCAACGCCGGCACCGCCGAGTACCTGCGGCAGTTCATGCGCCTGTTCGACGCCCTGCCCGAGATCGACTACGTATGGCCATCGATCTCGGCGCGCGATCTGGACCCGGTGACTGCCAACCTCGAGATAGAGATCCTGTGCCTGGAGGAATGCGCCAAGCACCTGCAGGACGAAGTGCGGGCAGCCTGCTACGCCGAGCCGCTGGTCGATATCTTCGAGGCGATCGCCGGCGCATCGCTCAAGGAACGGCCCATCTTCTCGACGATCAACTGCACCATCGCTCCTCTGCAGCACGATCCCGAGATGACCGAGGCGAGCATCATCCTGGCGCGCGCCGGCGTGCCCATCAGCATCATGCCCATGCCGCTGATGGGCACCACGGCGCCGATGAGCATGATGAGCACCGTGGTCATCAACACGGTGGAGTTGTTGAGCGCGGCGGTCCTTTTCCAGCTCGCCGCGCCCGGCTGCTCCCTGATCGCGGCATCAGAGCCGGCGGCGGCGGACATGCGCTCCGGCCTCTATCTCTGCGGAGCTCCCGAAGCCGCCCTCATGTGCGTGGCCTGCCACGAGATGGCGCAGATGTACGGCCTGCCGACACAGGGGGCGGGCCTGGGCGGCGACGGCCGCTACCCGGACTACCAGGAGGGGGCTGAAGGCATGCTTGCCGGCGTCCTGCAGGCCATGGCCGGCACGGATTCACTCCTGGCGTTCAGCACGCTCGACGGCGCCCAGTCGCTGAGCTTCGCCAAGACCGTACTCGACTGTGATGCCGTCGCCATGATCCGTCGCGTGAGCGGACGGTGTCTCGTGGACGCCGGTGAGTTCCTTCGCGACGACATCGTCAAGGTGGGCATCGGCGGGCATTTCCTTGGCGCCCGCTCCACGCGTGAGCGGTATCGCGCGGGGGAGCTCTGGGAGCCGTGCGTGTTCCGTCGCGGTTCCGCCTCGCCCGGGGAGCGCCCTTCCGGGCTGGTCGCCGAGGCGGCGGAACGCGCGCATGAGCTGCTGCGCACGCATGAGGTGCTGCCGCTTCGGGACGACGCCCGGCGACACGCGGAGCAGGTGGTCCAGGCCTTCCGGGCGGCTCGGTAGCTGATACCCTCAGGTGGCGCGGGCCGGGGTCGCGAGCGAGTCGGTCAGAGCTGCCGAGACTCAGACGCGGCCGCTGCATGGGGTCGAGCGAGATGATGGGTGAGCGTATGCGTGATGGCGACATGGTCGACGGCGGTATCCACTATCGCGTGCTGCAGGACGACGCAGACGCCATCAGGCTGTGCCTCGCCGAAGGCCTGGAATCCACTGAGGGCGACAACGAAGGCATGATCGCCCGGTGGGGCGCCTTCGACGGCGAGGATCTCGTCGGCACGATATGCCTGCGTCAGTGGCACGACATGGCCATCGTGGGCTGGATGGCGGTGAATGGGCGATATCAGGGGCGGGGTATCGGCCGCAGGCTCCTCGCGGTGCTCGAGGAGGAGGCGGTGAGGCGCGGCATCGACCGTCTGTGGGTGGCTGCGCGCGCGCCCGGCTTTTACTGGGCGAACGGCTTCCAGCCGGTCGACGACGGTAGGGAGGCGAAGCTTCTGCTGGGCGGGTGCCTCAGCTGCGAGCAATACGGAACGACCTGCACGCCAAGAGCCGCGACCAAAGTGCTCGACGGCACCCGGTGACGTCAATGCGCCGGGCGGGTGGCCGGCATTCGAGAGTATCAGGAGAGTGATCATGGCCAGACCGCGGATGTGCTATCTGTCCGAGGCCGAGAAGCAGTTCATCCACGAACAGACGGTGCGGCTTCTGGAGGAGGTCGGCGTAGCGTACGGAACGCCGACCCTTACGCCCCTGTTGCAGGACGCCGGGGCGCACGTCGACGAAGAGAAGCTGACGGTGCGCCTGCCCTGGCCGCTTGTGGAACGCTGTCTCAGGCAGCTACCGGAGCGCGTGCTCCTGGCCGGCCGGGATCCTGAGTACGACTGCGTGGTCGGCGACGGGGGCATGCTCTACACGAGCGACGGCGCCGCGACCTACATGCTCGAGGACCTCACCGGCGAGCGGCACGAGGGCACTCAAGCCGACCTGGCTACGATGATGCGGCTCTACGACGCGGTCCCGCAGATCGACTTCACGTGGGCGACGATCACGCCCGGTGACGTCGACTCCCGCGCCGGCAACCTCGAGATGGCACGCATCTCCTACGAGAACTGCCGCAAGCACCTGCAGGACGAGGTGCGCCACCCCGACCAGGCGCCGGTGTTCGTGGAGCTCCTGGAGGCCGTGGCCGGGGCATCGCTGAAGGAGCGACCGATCTGGTCGGCGACCAATTGCACCGTCGCGCCGCTGCAGCACGACGCCGAGATGACGGAGGCGCACGTGCTCATGGCGAGGGCCGGCTGTCCCATCTTCATCCTTCCCATGCCGCAGATGGGCACCACCGGCCCTATGAGCGTTCTGGGCACGTGCGTCCTCAACATGGCCGAGCTCCTGAGTACGGTCGTGCTGTTCCAGCTGGCCGTGCCGGGCTGCTCCATGGTCTCCGCCGTAGGCTCGGCCGTGGCCGAGATGCGCAGCGGCCTGTATCTCTCGGGCGCGCCTGAGGACGCTCTCATCAACATCGTGTGCATCGAGATGAGCAAGCACTACGGCATGCTCACCCAGGGGAGTGCCGTGAGCTGCGACGCCAAGGTGTGTGACCACCAGGCGGGGGCGGAGGGCATGCTGACCGGCATCGCCGTGGCCATGGCGGGCGCCGACGTCATGCTGGCGTTCGGTCTGCTGGACAGCGCCCAGACGGCCAGCCTAGCGAAGACCGTGCTGGACGCCGACACCGTGGACGCCATCGAGAGGTTCCTGCGCGATGACCCGATCGACGAGGCGCGGGCGTTGATCGACGATCTAGTGGAAGTGGGCATCGGCGGGCACTTCCTGGCGCGCAAGAGCACCAGACGGATGCTGCGCGCCGGCGAGCTGTGGCAGCCGGCGCTCTGGCGGCGCGAACCGTTCGATCAGTACGGCGGCCGGACCATCGTGCAGGACGCCTGGGAGCGCGCGCAACAGCTCATCGCGGCCAACGACGTGCCGCCGCTGCCCGAGGACGTGCGCGCCCATATGCGGCGACTCATAGATGACTACCTCGCCGTCACCTGATCCTCCAGGCGGGGGCGATGAGTCGCGAGGAGCGTCCGACTCTCATCGGCGGAGTGGCCTTGACGCTGCGCGGTCGGGAGTCTCGGACCGCGATCCCGGCGGAGCCTTCTGGCGCGGTCCTCGCCGCCCGGACGCAGAGGTCCTCGATCGTGCGCAGGGCGTGAGCGGTGAACTCGTGCTGCGGCGTATCCAGGGACACCTGGAGATCGTGTGCAACGGGGTGTTCCTGGTCTCTACGGAGAACGAGGCGTCGAGCCGGGCGCTCGTGAGGGCGGCGCGGTCGATCCTGCCTCCACGGCCGCTCGATGTGCTCATCGGCGGGCTCGGCGTGGGGCATGCGCTCGACGAAGCCCTCGAACTGCCCGGCCTGCGGTCGCTGACGGTCGTCGAGATCGAGCCGGTCGTGGTCGACTGGTACCGGCGGTACGGCGGCGCCTGCGCAGCCCGGGCCGCCGCGGACCGGCGTGTCACTCTGTGCGTGGGTGACGTGGCGGAGGTGCTTGCCAGAGCGGCCGGGGACTTCGATCTGGTGGCGCTGGACACCGACAACGGCCCGGACTGGCTCGTGCGCGAAGACAACGCCGGCCTCTACGAAGAGGCCGGCTTGCGCCGCGCGCACCGGGCGTTGCGGCCGGGCGGTGTGGCGGCATTCTGGACGACCGGCCACCATGCCGGCTTCCGCGAAGCGCTCGCAGGCGTCTTCGCGGACGTCACGGCCACCGAAGCCGTGGACGTGATCGGCGGCCGGCCGCACACGTACGTCATGTACGCCGCACGCGCAGACTGAGTCGAGCGGCGCGGGGGAAACAACATGGATAGTCATGATCGCAGAGCGACGCGGTGCGCCGCCGCCATCTGAGTGGGGTAGAGTCCGTAGCCATGGAGAACGACAGCTGCACGATAGGCATCTTCCCGCTCGGGCTGGCTCTGCTGCCCGGAGAGACCGTGCCCCTGCACATCTTCGAGGAGCGCTACAAGCGCCTCATCGACGAGCGACGGCACGGCGAAGCCGAGTTCGGTGTCGTCCTCGCGGAAGAAGACAGGCTCTCCGTGATCGGGTGCAGTGCGGTGGTGAGCGCAGTCATCGAGGAGATGGAAGACGGGCGCATGAACATCCTGATCGAGGGCCGGCGCCGGTTCCGCATCGACGAGATCATCGAGCCCTACGATGCTGAGGCCGACTACCTGCGCGCCACCGTTCAGTTCTTCGACGACGAAGAGATGAGCAGCGAGGCGGCTCGCGACGAGGCTGCGGACGCCTTCATCGTGCTGCTCGATGCGATGGGAGTGCCGGGCGCCGAGATACCGGAGGGCGACGCGCCGCTCTCGTTCCGGCTGGCCGGCGCCGTGGACTTCGGCGCCGAAGTCAAGCAGACCCTGCTCGAGTCGCGCTCGGAGAACGAGCGTCTGGTGAACCTCACGACTGCGTTCCGCGCCCTCGTCCCGCAGGCGGAGGAGCAGCGCAAGCGGGCCGAGGCGATCCGCGGCAACGGTAAGGGCATGTGAGTCGGCCGGCGCCGGCGCCGGGCGTCAGGGTACCAGCACGATCTTGCCGAAGTGACGCTTGGCGAGCAGTTCGTGGGCGGCGCGGGCTTCCTTCAGCGGCATCGTGACGCCCACCACCGGTCGCACGTTGCCTTCCTCGATCATCACGCCGATCTCGCGCAGCATCTGCGCCATCCCGGCACGGCCGGCGTTCGCGCTGCTCATGAAGAGAAGGCCGGCATCTCGCTGGCTTGCAGGGCCGAACGGCACCTCCGCCGTCGGGTTCGTGCCCTGACCCACACACACGATCCGTCCTCCCTTTGCGATGACGCCGAGGTCGGACGCGAGGTTGTCGTCGTCGGCGACTTCGATGATCACATCGACGCCGCGGTCGCCCGTGAGCGCCAGGACTTGCTCGCGCAGGTCCTGGGTCGAGAGATCGACGACTGAGTCAGCGCCGAGCTGCAGGACCGGCTCGACGTCCGCGGCCCGCCGTACAGTGGCGATGGGGATGGCGCCGGCGGCCCTTGCGAGCTGCACGGCAGCACTGCCGACACCGCCGCCGGCGCCCTGCACGAGCACCGTCTCGCCCTCCTGCACTCTCGCGCGCCGATGGAGCGCGTAGAGGGCGGTGGGGAAGACGAGTCCCAGAGCGGCCGCCTCCTCGAACGAGAGCGATGCCGGCTTCGGCACCGCCTGCACGTCGGCGACGACGGCGAGCTCGGCATAGCTGCCTTGGCTGCCCACTCCGAGACCTGTGAAGAGCACCTCGTCCCCAGGGCGCACGTCCGTCACCTCGCGCCCGACTTCGGCTACCACGCCCGCACCGTCGCTGCCGATGATCCGGGGCGGCGGTATGGGCGTCACGAACAGGCCCTCTCGTATGGCGGCGTCCACCGGATTCACGGCCGCCGCCCGTACCTCCACGAGGACCTGCTTCGCGGTCGGCACGGGGGGGTCGACCTCCTCGTAGGCCAGGACCTCGGGCCCACCGTACTCGTGGATGCGCACAGCCTTCATGGTGTCTCCTGTGGCCGCCTGTGGGACACGGGCAGCCTACCTCGCCGCACACGCGGCCAAACACCGCTACGGCAAGGGTGGGTGGTTGCGCGGGCACCAGGGCCGCGGGCCGGGCTGATCGTTGGGCGCCGGGACACAGAGTGAGGCAGGCCGGCGGGTGCAGTACCCGCCGGCCCAGCCCGGGCACCATCGCTCGCGTCGACCCGCCCCGGCTGCCACAGTCCGTGCCGGCCGCGCCGGC